>SVSZ01000008.1 GCA_015064025.1 Oscillospiraceae bacterium
TACGGATACAGCTCAGCTCCACCGCCTCGGCAATGCGCTTGATCTGCATGGGTGTCATACGAGCCGCTTCCTCAACCGCCTCGTTTGCCTTGGTGATCGCGGTGATAATTTTGCTGATGTCGAAATTTACTTCCGAGCTGTTTCTCTTAATGACTTTCATTTCTTCCTCCTTTTATGAATACTGTACAAATATGATCGTCGAATTTCATCGTTTTTTACAATGAAATCGTAGTTCTGGAAAATGCGCACCTTTATTATACCATATTTTGTGTTTTTGTCAATAGCAAATCACAATATTTTGTGTTCTGAGGCGAAATATTTTTCAATTTAAAAGAGGAGAAACAGCGCATAACGGACGCCGTTTCTCCTCTTTTTTCGTTTTTTCCTTACAGTATCAAGCATTTTCCGCTTTGATCTTTTTCAGGTCAAAGGGTGTTGTCTGATAGACGAAATAATTGAGCCAGTTGGAATACAAAAGATTCGCGCTTGATCGCCACGAGGAAACGGGCGCCTTTTCGGGATCGTCCCCCGGGAAGTAGTTTTTCGGAATCTCAATGGGCTTTCCCGCCGTCACATCCCTGATGTATTCCTTATTCAAGGTCCCCGCATCGTACTCGGGATGCCCCGTGATGAAGATCTGTCTTCCCTTCTTCGTCGAGACGGCAAACACCCCCGCCTCGGGAGAGGATGCAAGGATCTTGAGCTCCTCAACAGCCTCAATCTCCGCGCGATCCACCGTGGTGTGCCTTGAATGCGGCACCATGAAAACGTCGTCAAAGCCACGGAATAAAATAGAACGCTTATAGTCTGCCACGTGCGGAAAAACACCGAAAAGCTTCTTTTCAAGCGGTCTTTTCTTCACACCGAAGTGGTAATAAAGCCCCGCCTGTGCGCCCCAGCATATATGGAAGGTGCTGTGAACGTGGGAAAGGCTCCATTCCATGATCTCGCATAACTCATCCCAGTATTCGACTTCCTCGAACTCCATCTGCTCGACAGGAGCGCCCGTGATGATCATACCGTCGTAATTGTTATCCCGGATCTGATCAAAGGTCTTGTAAAACGCGAGAAGATGCTCCTCGGAGGTGTTTTTTGAACGGTGCGAGCGGGTGTGCATCAGCGTCAGCTCCACCTGAAGCGGTGTATTTCCCAAGAGTCTTGAAAGCTGTGTTTCTGTATCGATCTTTGTGGGCATCAGATTCAGAAGAAGAATCTGCAAAGGGCGTATATCCTGTGTGACCGCCCGCTCGTCGGTCATGACAAAGATGTTTTCCTCTGTCAGCGTTTTGGTTGCGGGCAATTCGTTTGGGATTTTAATCGGCATATCCTTTTACTTACTCCTCTATACTTACTTTATTCTTCGGCAGGAGCAACAGCCCCCTGCCCTTCGGATCAAACCTGCTCCAATGCCTGCGCAAGATCCGCAATAAGGTCCTCAGCGTTTTCAATTCCGCAGGAATAGCGGACAAGATCCCCCGATACGCCTGCCGCCAGCAGCTCCTCGTCGTTCATCTGACGGTGTGTGGCACTTGCGGGATGCAGACAGCACGTGCGTGCGTCGGCAACGTGTGTTTCGATCGCGGCAATCTTCAGATGCTTCATAAACTTCTCCGCAGCTGCCCTTCCGCCCTTGACACCGAAGCTGACAACGCCGCAGGTACCGTTGGGCATATACTTTTTGGCAAGCTCGTAGTACTTGTCTCCTTCAAGATCCGCGTAGGTGACCCAGGAGACCTTCTCATGCGACTTGAGGAACTTCGCTACCGCCAGTGCATTGGCACAGTGACGCTCCATACGGACATGAAGACTTTCAAGTCCGAGATTGAGAAGGAACGCACTCTGCGGTGCGGGAGTAGAGCCGAAGTCACGCATAAGCTGTGCAGTCGCCTTGGTAATAAAGGCACCGCCCATTCCGAACTTCTCGGCATACACGATCCCGTGATAGCTGTCGTCGGGCGTGCAGAGTCCGGGGAATTTTTCCTTGTTTGCCATCCAGTCAAACTTACCCGAGTCAACGATACAGCCGCCTACGGCACCGCCGTGACCGTCCATGTACTTCGTGGTAGAGTGCGTAACAATGTCCGCGCCCCACTCAAAGGGACGGCAGTTGACAGGGGTTGCGAAGGTGTTGTCAATAATCAGAGGTACTCCGTGCGCATGTGCCGCTTTTGCAAACTTCTCGATGTCGAGCACGGTAAGCGCGGGATTCGCGATCGTCTCACCGAACACCGCCTTGGTATTGGGCTTGAACGCCGCCATCAGCTCCTCCTCCGTACAATCGGGAGACAGGAAGGTGAATTCCACGCCCATCTTTTTC
The DNA here is from genome assembly GCA_015064025.1 of Oscillospiraceae bacterium. GTDB lineage: Bacteria > Bacillota > Clostridia > Oscillospirales > CAG-272 > UMGS1865. Next base: position 2,318 of record SVSZ01000008.1, read on the forward strand.
ATCGTCACGGCAAACAGATTAAAGGTGCCACCGTAAATGGTGGAGGAGGAGATGACGTGGTCTCCGCAGGTTGCGATGTTGAAGATGGCATAGAAATTTGCAGCCTGACCCGAGGAGGTCAGCATAGCGGCGCTTCCGCCCTCCATCTCACAGATCTTTGCGGCGACCGTGTCGCAGGTGGGATTCTGCAAGCGGGAGTAGAAGTAGCCCGACGCCTCAAGGTCGAACAGCTTCGCCATATCCTCACTGCTGTCGTAGTGGAAGGTCGTGCTCTGGATGATCGGAACCTGGCGGGGCTCGCCGTTTCCGGGCGTATAGCCGCCCTGTACGCATTTCGTTTCAATCTTGTAGTTGCTCATATTTGTACTCCTTTAAAAGCTTCAATTATTCATTAGAGAACGTCTGCGATATCGTAAATGAGGCGCTCGGTCTTTTCCCATCCGAGGCAGGGATCGGTGATAGACTTTCCGTACACTTCATCGGCACCGATCTTCTGTGCGCCGTCCTCGATGTAGCTCTCAATCATAAGTCCCTTGACAAGGCGCTTGACGTCGTCGGAGTGACGGCATGCGTGGAGCACCTCCTTGGCGATACGCACCTGCTCCAGACACTGCTTGCCCGAGTTTGCATGGTTGGTATCCACGATCACGGCAGGATTTTTGAGTCCGCACTTGTCATATGCCTCGCAAAGATGCATCAGATCCTCGTAGTGATAGTTGGGAGCACTTCTTCCCTTTGTATCCACGTATCCGCGAAGGATCGCATGCGCGTGGGGGTTTCCCTCACTCTTGACCTCCCAGCCGCGGTAGAGGAACATATGAGAGTGCTGTGCCGCAGTGATGGAGTTCATCATAACGGTGAGATCTCCGCAGGTGGGATTCTTCATCCCCACGGGAATATCCAAGCCACTTGCAGTCAGTCTGTGCTGCTGGTTCTCCACAGAGCGCGCACCAACGGCAACGTATGCCAGAAGGTCCGAAAGATAACGGTGGTTCTCGGGGTACAGCATCTCGTCCGCACATCCAAAGCCTGTTTCCTCAAGCGCGCGGAGGTGCAAACGGCGGATCGAAATGATACCGCCCAAAAGATCGGGCTCTGCGTTGGGGTCGGGCTGATGGAGCATTCCCTTGTAGCCATCCCCCGTCGTGCGGGGCTTGTTGGTGTAGATGCGGGGCACGATCAAAATCTTGTCTGCGACCTTATCCTGTACGGTGCGAAGTCTGTGAATATAATCAAGGACAGATTCCTCATGGTCAGCGGAGCAAGGACCGATGACGAGGATAAATTTGTCGCTCTTGCCTTCAAAAACAGCCTTGAGGTCTGCAACACAAGCATCGCGTCTTGCGCGCAGCTTATCGGACACGGGGTACTGCTCCTTGATCTCCTGAGGGATCGGGAGCTTACGGTAGAAATTCATATTCATGATATTGGCTTCCTTTCTTTGGGAAAATATAAAGCGAACGAAAGAATCATGTCTTCGGCTTATCGAAGAGCGTTCTGCGTACGGTAGCTCGACGCATCACGGCACGCATACCGTCGGAGTCTCCCGTACGGAGCAGTTCGCGGAAATCCGCGAACTCCTTTGCAAACGCATCCATTTGTGAAAGCAAGGCATCCTTGTTGAGCAAAAACAGCTCTGCCCACATCACATCGTTGATCTTGGCAATACGTGTCAGGTCTCTGAAGGAGTCACCGGTGTACTGCTCCATCATGGGAGCTTCGTTACAGGTCATCAGTGTAACGGCGATGCAATGCGTCAGCTGAGACAGGAAGGCGATCATTTCGTCGTGCTCCTCGGGTGTCAGCTCTGAAATGCGGGCAAAGCCCAGCGCCTCTCCGAGCGCACGGCAGAACGCCACCGCCTCGGGAGTGTTTTTCTCGGTTGGGGTAATGATGAAGTTGGCACCGAGAAAGACGCGGTCGTCACTGTATTCCACACCGCTGCTTTCGCGTCCCGCCATCGGGTGCGCGGCAATGAATTCCACGCCATCGGGAAGCATAGCCTGTACCTCGCCAACGATCTGTCCTTTGACACCCGTCACGTCGGTGAGCAGAGTTCCCTTCCGCAAGAGATGCCCATGCTCGCGGATCCAGTCGACAAAGATGTGTGGATAGAGCGCGAAGACGATCAGATCTGCGTCCTGTATAAGCTCCCCGGATATTTCCGTAGATCCGGATTCAATGATACCGAGCTCCAGCGCGTAATCGATATCCTTTTGTTCTTTGGTAATACAACGGACACGGTATCCTTTTTTGGAAAGCGCCTTGGCATAGCTTCCGCCGATGACGCCAAGTCCGATGATCAGAATGCTTGTGTCCTTGGAAAAAGTGTTCATGGTTTTGGGTTCCTTTTGGGTTTTGCGTTAGATTTTCTCCACCCTCACACCGAGAGCAGAGATCTTGTCAAAGAAATCGGGAAAACTCTTGGCGACCGCCTCGGCGCCCTCGATCTCCCCACCGAATACGGAAAGAAGGACGGAAAGCGACATGACGATGCGATGATCGTTATGACCGCAAATGGGCTCCTTCGGCGCGTAAAGCTCGCTCTTTTCAACCTCCACGGCGTTGTCGTACACCCTAACGGTCGCACCGAGCTTGGAAAGCTCCTCCGCCATCACAGCGGCGCGGTCGCTCTCCTTGATCTTCAACCTCGCAGTGTCCTCAAAGCGCGCGCCGTGCATTGCCGCCGCAACAGAGAACAGAATGGGGGCGAGATCGGGACAGTTCTCAAGAGAAATACAGGCATATCCCTTTGCAAGGCGTGCAAAGCAATCGCGATAGACACGGTCGCCCTGCCCCGATGCGGGGTCAAGTCCTTCGACCCTTACGTTACCGCCAAAAAGATTGAATGCTTCTAAAAACGCGGCGTTCGAATAATCCCCCTCCACTGTCGCGTCTCTTGCCGTCATTGCGGCAGAGCCGTTGATGCGGAGCGTTGTCTGATCCAGCCACACAACGTCGGCACCAAAGCTGCGAAGCGCCGACACGGTCAGATCGATATAGGAGCGGCTTTCCACGGGAGGGAGGATGCAGAGCCTGCTCTCACCCTCTGTCTGTGAAAGGGCAAACAGCATCCCGCTGATAAACTGACTGCTGATATTTCCCGGCAACGAATACACCCCGCTTTGCAAGGGTCCCCTTACGGTGATTCCCTGCTCTCCAGCGGCATAATACAAGCCGTGCTCACGGCAAAGAGCTTCATAAACTCTCATCGGTCGCCGCATCAGCGACGGCGCACCCGTGAGTGTGCATTTATGAGAGGAAAGGAGTGCGATGGGGAGGAAAAAGCGAATGGTGCTCCCACTCTCACGGCAGGCAAGCGTCGCGCTCGGGAAGTCCTTTACAAGGCCTCCCGTCACCGTGACGGTATCCCCTGCCCGCTCGCATCCGATTCCAAGGGCAGAGAGACAATCGAGCGTCGCCAGCACGTCCTCGCAAAGTGAGACGCCCAAGAGAACGCTTTTTCCTTTTGCCAATGCCGCAGAGATCAGAAGCCTGTGCGCCATGCTCTTGGAGGGCGGCGCCGTGACGCACCCTTCGGCGCGCGAGGGAGTGATGCGGATCCTCATACCTTCCCCGCTCCTCTCTCAAGCAAGAGATCGATCGCTTCAAGATAGCCCTTGACCCCGTGTCCCGTGATCGTTGCGACACAGGCGGTGCGGATATAGCTCACCTGTCGGAAGTCCTCACGCTCCTCCACCTTGGAAATATGCACCTCCACGGTGGGAAGCATCACAGACTTGACCGCGTCAAGGAGCGCAATACTCGTATGTGTATAGGCGCCGGGATTGATGACGATCCCATCAGCCCCCTCCTTGTATGCCTCCTGGATCCAGTCCACAAGGTCTCCCTCGTGATTGGACTGACGGCATACCGCCTCGATATTTCTTTCCCTACAGTGGGAAGCGATCATTTCAAGCAGCTGTGCGTAGGTCACAGAACCGTAATGCGCAGGCTCTCGGATCCCCAAAAAATTCAAATTCGGTCCGTTGAGTATATAAAGCTTCATGCCTGTTCAAAATCCTTTCCGATCAAGCTTGCAACCTCCTCTACCGTTCCCGCGCCGTCAATACGGCAATCGGAGGTAGAGACGTATCGGCCATAACGCTCCTCATATCGCTTCCTGATCGCATCCACAGTGGAAGAAAGCGGTCTGTCCTCGGTGGGCAGCAGCATGGAAAGCGGACGGTCAAGAAAATAAATTCTTCCGTTTCGGCGCAATAGGTCTACGTTTTCGTCCCTCAGGATCGCGCCGCCGCCCGTTGAGAGAACGATTCCGTTTTTCTGTGAAAGCCGCTCCCGAAGAACGCGTGTTTCAATCTCGCGGAAGCCCTTCTCTCCTACGCGCTCAAAGATCTCGGGGATCGTAATCCCCTCACATTTTACGATCTCCTCGTCAAGATCGAAAAGCTCTCTTCCAAGCATCGTCGCAAGCGCCCGTCCCACGGTACTCTTTCCTGAGGAAGGCATACCGGTGAGGACGACGTTTTCCTTCTGTCTGAGTATTTTTTTATAAACCGCTTCCGTGATCTCCTCGGTATAGGTACGGTCCAGGAAGATCTCGGAGGCTCTCACCGCTTGTGCAACAAGCATAAAGAGCCCCCCCGATGCGGAAATCCCGCGCCGCTGTGCCTCAAGGATCAATTGCGGACGCAATGGATTGTAGATGGCGTCGATCACGCCCTCAAGGCGGGGAAACAGAGAAACGTCGGTGACGACCGCTCCCGCATTCGGATACATTCCACATGGGGTCGTGTTGATCAGAATCTCGGTATCGGAATGCTCTGAGGTCAGCATCTCATAGGAAATGGCACCGTCGCGCGCCGTTCTACTGACGCGAAGCACCTCCCGGGCTCCCATGGCATGCGCAACAGCGACCGCCGTGCGCGAGGTCCCGCCGGTTCCGAGAACCGCAACCTTTTTTCCGTTTGGCTCCACGCCTGTGCGGCGAATGAGAGCACGCATTCCGAAAAAGTCTGTGTTATATCCGTAAAGCACCCCTTCACGGTTGACGATCGTATTCACGGCACCGATGCTTCGAGCCTGCTCACTCATGTAAAACAGGTGCGGTATGACGTCCTCCTTGTAAGGGATCGTCACGTTGATGCCGCAAAAATCTCTTTCCGTCATAAACGCGTCCAGCTCCTCTCTCGGAACCTCGCGGATAAGATACGGGTGCTCCGAGAGTGCGTGATGGATCTCTGCCGAAAAGCTATGTCCGAGATGCTCTCCGATACAGCCGAATTCCATATGTATCACCCCCGTAAAAAACAAAAAAGTAAAAATGAAAAAATCAGTGAGTATCGGCAAAATCAGTGCCGAAGCGCAGTGCCAGAAGATCGCAGAGCACAAGCGCCGTCACGCTGTCCACCACCACGCGTGCGCGGTGAATGATGGCAGGATCGTGCCTGCCCTCCAGTGTCAGAAGTGCGTTCTTTCCCGTTTCCAGATCGACGCTTTCCTGCTGACGGAAGATCGACGGTGTGGGCTTGACCGCGGTGCGGAAGACCACGGGCATTCCGTTGGTAATACCGCCGTTGATGCCTCCGTTATGATTCGTCGTTGTTACGATCCGTCCGTCTACCGCACGGAAACCGTCGTTCGCCTCGCTTCCCTTCATATCGGCAAGCGCGAAGCCGTCACCGAATTCCACGCCCTTGATTCCCGGAATGCTGAAAAGCGCATGAGAAAGGACGCCCTCGACGGTATCAAACCACGGCTCCCCAATCCCTGCGGGAAGACCGATGACCGCCGTTTCCAAGACGCCTCCGACGCTGTCGCCCTCGCTTGCGGCACTCTCGATCCGCTCGCGCATCCGATCTCCCGCCATGGGGTCAAGCACGGGAAACGCAAGATCTCCAAGCGTCTCAAGATCCGCCTCATAATGCCCGAAGGCACGGTCGGAAACGGAAGCAAGACGGCTGATGTGCGTGCCAAGCAGGATCCCGTTTTGGCGAAGTGCCGAGATCGCAATCGCCCCCACGGCAACCAGTGCCGCGGTCACGCGCCCCGAAAAATGTCCCCCGCCGCGATAGTCCTGAAAGCCGTGATATTTACACTGTGCCGTGTAATCGGCGTGTCCGGGACGCGGAAGTCCGCGCTCGTAATCCCCGCTTCTCGTATTGGTATTCGGGATCAGAATACAAAGAGGAGTCCCCGTTGTCCTGCCCTCGAAAAGTCCGCTGACAATGCGGAATTCATCTGCCTCCACGCGAGATGTGGAGATCTTACCGCGCGGACGGCGCAAGGAAAGCTGATGACGGATAAAATCCTCATCCACAAAAAGCCCCGGTGCCATTCCGTCAAGCACCGCACCGATCTGTGCGCCGTGGCTTTCGCCGAACAGCGTTACGGTAACGCTTTGTCCAAACGTATTTTTCATGCAAGACCTCCCGCAAGAGACGCGCGCACGCGCGCCTTCCATCCGTCTGTCGGCATTTTCAACAGCTCAAAGCTTCCCACCTCGTTAACGTAAACCACCGAAATGGAGCTGCCCTCGCATTTTTTATCGTGTGAAGCGATCCGAAGCATTTCTTCAAGATCTCCCTCGATCTCGGTCGGAAGAGAGAGGGAGCGTAGCACGGGAAGAAGTCTGGCTCGCACCGCGGGAGAGCACATCGGAAGCATACCGAGTGCTACGCATTCGCCGTGGTAAAGACCGTGTAGCTCCTCCGCACCCTCGATCCCGTGTCCCAACGTATGCCCGAAGTTGAGGATGCGGCGCAAACCCGATTCGCGCTCGTCTTCCTCCACAACAGCCTTTTTGATCTTAAGCGAGCGCTCGATGACCGTATCGATCAAGGAAAATGCCTCGCCGCGCTCAAAGATCGCAAAGAGGTCGGCATCCGAGGTCAGAGACATCTTCACCGCCTCGCAAAGTCCGTTTGAGATCTGCCGCGCGGGAAGCGTTGCAAGCACCTCGGGGTCGATCAGCACCGCCTTCGGCTGATAAAACGCGCCGATAATATTTTTGACACCGTCAAGATTGATCGCGACCTTGCCGCCGATGGAGGAGTCCACCTGCGAGAGGACCGTTGTGGGCACGTTATAAAAATCAATGCCGCGCATATAGGATGCCGCCGCAAAGCCCGTCAGATCTCCCACAACGCCGCCGCCTACGGCAACGGCACAGTCACTGCGGGTAAAGCCCTTCTCCAGAAGCGTACGACAGAGTCTTTCAAAAACCTCAAAGCTCTTGCTTCCCTCTCCCTCGGGCACGGTCACAATATGTGCCTCGCGACATTGCGAAGCCACGCGTGTGGCATACTGCACGGGAACGCCCGCATCGGTGACGATCAACACCTTGCGATCCAGAGAAAACAACTCCCCCGCGCGGGAGAGTGCCCCCCGTTCTACGGTGATATCATAGCCTCCGCTTGGGAGATTCAAATGCAATACCGACATCGGCATTCGTCCTTTCCTGTGTTTTTTTGAAGATCAGTTGCCCCCTGCGAAGTAGGTGCCTACCAGCTTGAGCCTGTCGCAGAAGAAGCCAAGCTCACGCATCATCCACTCTCCTGCCTCGGTATAAACGTCCCCCTCTGCCTCTACGTAGAAGTAGTACTGCCAAAGAAGCTCCTTCATCGGACGGCTGCGCAGGGTGCGCATATTGAAGCCGAAGCGACCGATGACGTCCATTGCCTTTGCAAGTGCACCCGCCTCGTTTTTAACGGTGAAGAGAAGAATAAAGTGCTCGCCCATACGCCCCGAATGACGCTTGCTCTCAACACGGGAGAACGCCGCAAAGCGTGTGGTGTTGGAGCGGCTTGCATTGATATTTCTCTCCAGGACTTCAAGACCGAAGATCTCCGCAGCCTCCTCGCTGGCAATGGCTGCAAGACTTCGATCCCCCTTATCCGCGACGTAGCGTGCGGCAAGCGCCGTATTGGAGTACTCACCCGTAAGCCACGCATGAGAGCGGATGTATTCAGCACACTGACCGAGTGCCTGCGGATGACTGATGACCTCGCGGATATCCTCTTTTTTCGTACCCGGCACGACCAGAAGATCGTGCGAGACGGCAAGCTCCGTCATTTCGCTGACGTAAAGCGAGCCGGAGAACATCAGATCAGTCACCTGCCCGACCTCACCGTTGTAGCTGTTCTCAACGGGAAGCACGGCAGCATCGCACTCCCCCTTCTCCACTGCTCGGTACGCCGACTTGAAGTCGTTGAAGGCGACCCGCTCGGTGCCGGGAAACATCTTCCCTGCGGCGATGTGGGCAAACGCGCCCTCCGTGCCGCAATATGCCACGCGCATCCCGCCCATCAGCCTCTGCTGATACGCACGGGAGAGCGCCATGTTTTCTCTGATAAAATTGACGTAGTATGAGCGAAGCTCCTCATCCTCCACAAGCTTGGCGTTTTTGGCAATCACTGCCTCCTCACGCGAGGGGTCAAGGATCGGCAACGCATGTCTTCGCTTGTACTCTGCCACCTTTTCCGCCGCGCGCATACGGCGAACAAAAAGCGCCGCCATTTCTGCATCCACCGCATTGATCTCCTGCCTTGCCTCGTCAAGAAGGGTATCCTCTGCGGTATTGAAAACCTTCTTTTCTATGCTCATTTGTTTACCCCGTATGTTTTTGCAAGTCTTTCAAACGCGGGAAGCGAGCGTTCGATCTGCTCGGTCGTCACACAATAGGAAATGCGGACGTATCCGGGACAGCCGAAGCTGTCGGAGGCAACGAGTAAAAGCTCTTCCTTCTTTGCCGCCTCGCAAAATGCGTTTGCGTCGGGCTCCAGTGCCTTGACGAAAAGATAGAACGCTCCGTCGGGCTTCACCACCTCATAGCCATAGGAGGTGAGTGCGTCGTAGAGCAGCTTGCGGTTGGTGTCGTAAACCGTCAGATCCGAGGTGAGCCCCAAAACGTAAGGAATCATATACTGGAAAAGCGCGGGCGCACACACGAAGCCAAGCGCGCGTCCCGCACCGCAGACCGCCTGGTAGAGAGACACAGCCTCGGACGCGGTGGGAGAAACCAGAATGTATCCGATGCGCTCTCCCGGAAGGGATACCGACTTGCTGAAGGAATAGCAGACCAGCGTATTCGGATAGAAGCTTGGCAGATACGGAACCTCAACGTCTCCGTAGACCAATTCACGGTAGGGCTCGTCCGCGATCAGATAGATGGGATTTCCGTACGTCTCCGACTTTCTTGTAAGAAGTGCCGCAAGGCACTCGATGCTTTCTCTTGTCAGCACCGCTCCTGTGGGATTGTTCGGAGAGTTGACGATGATTGCACGCGTTTTCTCGGTGATCGCCGCCTCAAGAGCCTCAAAATCGGGCTGGAAGCTCTTCGTGTCGCAAAGCACGGGAACCGCATGAGCCCCCGTACGCTCGACAAATACGCGATATTCCGGGAAGAAGGGCGCTAACAGGATCACTTCGTCTCCCGCCTCAAGGATCGCCGTCAAAGAAACGGTCAGAGAAGCGGCGGCGCCCACCGTCAGATAGATCAGATCGGGATCTGCCTTCTCGCCGTGCGTCGTTTCAATATAGTCCGCGATCGCGCGTCTGACCCCCGCATCCCCCTGCGCACTGGTATACCCGTGAAGGGCAACGGGATCCTTCTCCCGAATGAGCGCAAGAAGCGACTCGTTGACCGCGTCGGGTGCGGGAACACTGGGGTTACCGATGCTGAAATCAAACACGTTTTCCGCGCCGATCTCCGCCTTTCTCTTTTTTCCGTACTCAAACAGCTCACGGATCACCGAGCGGCGAGCACCCAGATCTCTCATTTTTTCGTTTACCATACCACACCTCGAAATAAAAAATATAAATAATTATACACCTGTTACATATGTGTGTCAAGTATTTCGACCGAAAAAATCCGTTTTTTTGCCCTGCAAAAAGCAAAAAACAGCGATACCGATCCAATGCTTTCCTGCACCGGATCGGTACCGTTATTTTTTTATTTTCCGTCCGCCGCAATGCAGTAACCGGATCGGCTTTTGATCAACTCTCGTGACCTCCCGATAAGAAGAGCTTGGTCTTTTCCCTTTTGGGATTTACGAAAAGCTCCTCGGGTGTTCCCTCCTCCTCGATCTGCCCATCCGCGATAAAGATCACGCGGTCGGACACGTTGCGAGCAAACTCCATTTCGTGCGTCACAATGATCATAGTCCGCTCGGAATCCTTAAGAGAGCGGATCACGCGAAGTACCTCTCCCGTCAATTCGGGATCGAGTGCCGAGGTAGGCTCGTCAAAGCAAAGGATGTCGGGGGAAAGCATCAGTGCGCGTGCAATGGCAACGCGCTGCTGCTGACCGCCTGAAAGCTGACACGGATAGGCATCCGCCTTTTCGGAAAGTCCGACCGTAAAAAGCAATTGCTCTGCCCTTTTACGGATCTCCTCCGCCGTCTCCCTTTTCCCGACCGTAGATTTTCTCTTTGCCCTGAGTGTGGGCGCCAGCATCAGATTTTCAATAACACTGTATTGAGGGAACAGATTGAACTGTTGGAACACAAGACCGAAGGAAAGCTGCGCCTCGGGCGTGACCTTTGGCTTTTCTCCCTCCTTTGCGGAAAACACACTTTTCCCACCTACCATGATCTCGCCGCTGTTTGCGGTTTCAAGAAAATTAAGGCAACGCAAAAGGGTCGTTTTCCCGCCACCGGAGGAGCCGATGATAGAAAGCACCTCGCCCTTTTTCAGTGTGAGATCGATGCCCTTGAGGACCTCGTTATCTCCAAAGCTTTTGCGGAGGCTCCTGACTTCAAGCATATTCATGTCTTCCCCTCCTTACGCCTTGAAATAATCGAGCTTTTTCTCGATTTTTCCAAAAACAATGGTCAGAATTCCAACGAAGATCAAATAGAAGCCGCCTGCCACGAACAAAGGCCAGATCAAGCCCTTGACGACCATAAACTCCTTTGCCTCATAGATCAGCTCGTAGACGGCAATGGTATTGGCAAGTGAGGTATCCTTGATCAGAGTGATGATCTCGTTCGACATGGGAGGGATGATGCGCTTGACGACCTGCAAAAGCACGACCTTGAAGAAGACCTCGCGCTTTGTCAGTCCCAAAACCTGTCCCGCTTCATACTGCCCCTTGGAAATCGATTCGATACCACCGCGGTATATTTCCGAAAAATACGCCGCATAGTTGATCACAAACGCAACAAGCGCCGCGATAAAGCGTGTGGTAAAGGTAGTGTCAAACCAAGCCCAGCCGGTATTCATCTGCGGCCAGACAAACAGGTTCAACAGTCCCGGTAAATAGAAAATTGCAAAGATCTGCAACATCAGCGGTGTTCCGCGAAGGATCCAGACAATGAGCTTCATGGGAATACGGACGGCGGAAAATTTGGACATTGTACAAAACGCCATCAACAGTCCCAGAGGTAATGCAAAGATCAGTGTCAGAGCGAACAGAAAGAATGCGGTGATAAATCCGTCCGCGAGCTTGGAACACACCTCTAAGAAAAGTTCCATAAGTAGTTTTTCAGTGTACCCTGCAAAAGCAATTACTTGAGTGCATCGGTGTTAAGACCAACCTTATATTCCTCTGCCAGCTCGGTAAGCGTTCCTGCTGCATACTTGTCCTTGAGGAATTTGTCCAAGGACTCCTTCAGATCGCTTCCCTTGCGGAGACCGACCGCGAAGATCTCATCACCGTAGCTTGCACCCTCAAGGATCTCAAGCTCTGCATAAGTGCCCTTCCCGATCACGCTCTGTGCCATGGTGATATCAATGATCGCGACCTCGCTCGTGCCACCCTTTACTTCGTTGAGGGCATCCACCATTGCTGTGACCTTGTTGATCTTGGAAGCCTTGATATCTTTTTCGGCAACGGCAGCGCCTGCGGAGCCGTTCTCAACGGCAATCGTCGCATCCTTCACACCATCGGCGGTAAGAGTGCTGCCCTTCTTCACAACAGCGACCTGTGCATTCTTTGCATAGGAAACGGAGAAGTCGATCTGTTCACCGAGTTCGTCGGAAGCGGTCATACCGTTCCATACAAGGTCGATCTGCTTGGAATTCAGTTCGGCTACCTTGTTGTTCCAGTTGATGATGACCAGCTGGCAGGAAACACCGAGGGATTCCGCATACATCTGTGCAAGCTCTGCATCAAAGCCTGTCCATTCGTTGTTTTCATCGAGGTAATCCATAGGCTCATAAACGGTAACGCCCACAACAAGCTTACCCGCATCCTTAACAGTCTGAAGGTCACCCTTGGGCTCTACCTCAGTGGGCTGCGTGCAGGATGTCATGCACGCAAGGAGCATCATGGCTGCCATGATGATAGCAATTATTTTCTTCATAGTCTTATTTTTCCTTTCGTTTTCGGGGATTCCCCTTTAATACTTTAGTATTTTATCACGCTAAAGTGCGCTTGTCAAGTTATAAAAGCATTTTTGTATGCTTTCACAAATAACAAGCGCACCGTTTGTTTATTTTGACAAAATCCGTTTCAAGTAAGCTCCCGTGTAAGAGTCGGGATTCTTTGCAACCTCCTCGGGTGTTCCCGTCGCCACCACCGTGCCGCCGCCATCACCGCCCTCGGGGCCGAGATCGATGATATAGTCGGCACATTTGATCACGTCCAGATTGTGCTCGATGACCAGCACGGAGTTGCCCGCGTCACACAGTCGCTGAAGCACCTCCAAAAGCTTTGCCACGTCCGCACTGTGAAGTCCTGTCGTCGGCTCGTCCAAAATATAGAAGGTTCGTCCCGTTGCCCGCTTGGAAAGCTCGGTGGAGAGCTTGACGCGCTGTGCCTCACCTCCCGAAATCGTGGTGGCGGGCTGACCGATCTTGATATAGCCAAGCCCCACGTCGTAAAGAGTCTGTAGCTTTCTCGAGATCGAAGGAATACCGTCGAAAAAGTGAAGCCCCTCCTCCACGGTCATTTCAAGCACCTCGTAAATATTCTTTCCCTTGTACTGAACGTCCAGAGTATCGCGGTTGTATCGTTTCCCCTTGCAGACGTCACAGGTCACGTACACGTCGGGCAGGAAATGCATTTCGATCTTTTTGACGCCGTCTCCCTCGCACGCCTCGCACCGTCCGCCCTTGACGTTAAAGGAAAACCGCCCGGGACCGAAGCCCTTCGCCTTGGCATCCTTCGTCTGCGCAAACAGCGAGCGAATGTCCGTAAAGAGGCCCGTATAGGTTGCGGGGTTGGAGCTCGGCATTCGTCCGATGGGACTCTGATCGATGGCAATGACCTTGTCCAATTGCTCGATCCCCTCCACGGCGGTATGCTTTCCCGCATAGGTAACGGCGCGGTTGAGCTTCTCGGCAAGAACGGGATGCAGAATGCCGTTGACCAGGGAGGATTTTCCCGAGCCCGACACACCCGTCACGCAGACAAAGCAACCGAGCGGAATGGAAACGTCTATATTTTTTAGGTTGTTTTGCCGTGCCCCCAGCACGCGCAAAAAGCTGCCGTTGCCCGTTCTTCTCTTCTCGGGAAGCGCGATGCGCATTCTGCCCGAAAGATACGCTCCCGTGATGGACGCGGGGTTTGCCATGACCTCTTCCGGAGTTCCCGCCGCAACCACGCGTCCCCCGTGAATGCCCGCTCCCGGTCCGATATCAAGGATATAGTCGGCATTCTCCATGGTTTCCTCGTCGTGCTCGACCACAATGACGGTATTTCCGAGATCGCGCAATCTTTTCAGCGTCGCGATCAGCTTGGAGTTGTCCCTTTGATGAAGTCCTATGCTCGGCTCGTCCAGAATATACAGGACACCGACCAAAGACGACCCGATCTGTGTGGCAAGTCGGATGCGCTGTGCTTCGCCTCCCGAGAGCGTTCCCGCCTTTCTGGAAAGCGTCAGATAATTCAGTCCCACGCTGACAAGGAAGCCAAGGCGCACACGGATCTCCTTGAGGATCTCCGCGGCGATCTTCTCCTCGGTCTCAGTCAAGGTCAACGCGTTGACGAAATCCAGCGCCGCCACCACCGACATTGAGCAAAACTCATGAATGTTGATCCCGCCGACCGTAACGGAAAGCGACGTAGCAAGCAATCTCTGTCCGTGGCATTCGGGACAGGGCGTTTCCTCGATGAACTGATTGTAATATTCATTCCCGTACATCTGCATACGGTTTTCGATCATGGGAACAAGACCCTCGAATTTGACAAGCTGATGGTGATCCTGCTTTCCAAACCAACGGTGTACCTCGTATTTTTCCTCACCCGTGCCGTAAAGGAGAAGCTTGTACTGCTCCTCCGTCAGTTCCTCAATCGGAGTCTCCATAGTAAAGCCGTACTTCTTTCCGACCGCCGCGAAGAGAGGTCCGTTCCAGCTCTCCTCCTCCAACGTCTTGAAGCCGTTGACGGCGATCGCGCCTTCGGAGAGAGAAAGCTTTTTGTTGGGGATCAGACGCTCGACCGCAATACTTTGAATATCGCCAAGACCCGCACAATGCGGACACGCACCGCTCGGATTATTGAAGGAAAACATGCGCGGCTCAAGCTCTCCGAAGGAAATACCGTGCTCCTCGCAGGCATAGGTCTGAGAAAATTCATATTCCTTCCCCTCACCCTCGCGCGGAACGGTGACGACCGTCAGGTGTCCCTCTGCGGCGCCAAGCGCGTTTTCCACGGAATCGGCAAGACGGGATTCGATCCCCTCGCGCATCACAAGACGGTCGACCACGATATCGATGCTGTGTTTCTTGTTTTTATCAAGCTTTACCTCCTCGGAAAGATCGTACATATTTCCGTCCACCCGCACGCGCACGTAGCCGCGCTTGCGCGCATCGGAAAGCACCTTTTCGTGCATACCCTTTTGTGCACGTACCACGGGAGCGAGGATCATAAAGCGCTCTCCCTCGGGGAACGCCATGATACGGTCAATGATCTGATCGGTCGTTTGCTGTCTGATCTCCTTGCCGCACACGGGACAGTGCGGGATCCCGATCCGCGCGTAAAGCAGACGCAGATAGTCGTAGATCTCGGTCACGGTGCCCACTGTGGATCTCGGATTCTTGGAGGTCGTTTTCTGATCGATGGAGATCGACGGAGACAGTCCCTCGATGGAATCGATGTCGGGCTTATCCAGCTGTCCGAGAAACATACGGGCATAAGAGGAAAGCGATTCCACGAAGCGGCGATGCCCCTCGGCATAGATCGTGTCGAATGCCAGAGAGGATTTTCCCGACCCCGAAAGGCCTGTCAGAATAACGAGCTTGTCCCGTGGGATCTCCACGTCAATATTTTTGAGATTGTGCACCCGAACACCGCGGATGCTGATCTGATTCGGCATAAAAACTCCTGTTCTTTATTGCATGCGGACCGTTTGTCCGATCAATGCCTTATTTCGTGTGCCGCGGAGCATCGATCTTTCCCTCGCGCAGCTTTTTGATCTCGTCGCGCAGATACGCAGCCTTCTCAAACTCAAGCTTCTGCGCGGCTCTTTTCATCTCCGCTGTCATTTCGGCGATCAGCTTTTCCTTCTCGTTGGGAGAGAGCTTGCGGCTCTTCGCGTCGCTCTTCTTTCTCTTTCCCTTCTCGTCGGACGCCGCGATCTCAATGACGTCACGCACACCCTTGACAACGGTGCGCGGTACGATCCCGTGCTCCTTGTTGTAGGCATCCTGGATCGCGCGGCGGCGGTTCGTTTCAAGGATCGCTCCCTGCATTGAGCGCGTGATGCTGTCGGCGTACATGATGACCTTTCCCCCGGCGTTTCGCGCCGCGCGTCCGATCGTCTGCACAAGCGACCGCTCCGCGCGCAAAAAGCCCTCCTTGTCCGCATCAAGGATCGCGACAAGCGACACCTCGGGGATATCCAGACCCTCGCGCAAAAGATTGATGCCGACCAGCACGTCGAACACACCGAGGCGAAGGTCTCTGATGATCTCCATACGCTCCATCGTTTCCACGTTGAAATGGATATAGCGCACCTTGATACCGTTGTTTTCGAAATACTCTGTCAGATCCTCCGCCATCTTTTTCGTCAGCGTCGTGACCAGCACGCGCTCGCCTTTCTCGGAGCGAAGACGGATCTCCCCCATCAGGTCGTCCACCTGCCCCTCGATCGGGCGCACCTCCACCTCGGGATCCAGAAGCCCCGTGGGACGGATGATCTGCTCCACAACGGAGGAGCTGTGCTCGTGTTCATAATCCCCCGGCGTGGCGCTGACAAAGATCGCCTGTCTGATGCTCGCCTCAAACTCCTCAAAGAAAAGCGGACGGTTATCGTACGCGGAGGGCAAACGGAAGCCGTAGTCCACCAGATTTTTCTTTCTCGCCGTGTCGCCCCCGCTCATGCCGCGCACCTGCGGCACCGTGACGTGCGACTCGTCGATGAACATAACGTAGTCCTCGGGAAAATAATCCAGCAGCGTAAAAGGCGTTGCGCCGGGCTCACGTCCCGCAAGAACGCGCGAATAGTTCTCCACACCCGAGCAAAAGCCGATCTCGCGAAGCATCTCCAGATCGTACCTGACGCGCTCGCGAATGCGCTGTGCCTCAATCAGCTTCTTCTCTGCCTCGAAGAAGGCGACGCGCGCCTCCATCTCACGCTCGATTTCCTCAAGCGCCGCCTCCCTTTTTTCATCCGATACGGCATAGTGCGTCGCGGGATAGATCGCGGCGTAGGTAAGCAGCTTTTTAAGCTCTCCGGTAACGATGTTGATCTCCGAAACACGGTCGATCTCATCCCCGAAAAACTCAATGCGCAAGGCACTTTCATTCATGTTTGCGGGAATGACCTCAACGGTGTCCCCGTTGACACGGAAAGAGTCGCGCATAAGTGACATATCGTTTCTTGTATAGCTGTTGGCAATGAGCTTGCGGATGAAGATGTCCCGCCCGATCGGCATTCCCGGACGCACCGCAAGTACAAGACCTTGGTACTCCTGCGGGTCACCGAGAGAGTAGATGCAGGAGACCGACGCCACGATGATGACGTCGCGCCTTTCGAACAGCGCGCTTGTCGCGCTGTGGCGAAGGCGGTCGATTTCGTCGTTGATCAGGGCATCCTTTTCAATGTACATGTCCTTTCCCGGAATATATGCCTCGGGCTGGTAATAATCGTAATAGGAAACGAAATATTCCACCGCAGCATCGGGAAAGAACTCCCTCATTTCCGAGCAGACCTGCGACGCAAGCGTCTTGTTCGGTTCAAGGATCAGAGTTGGACGGTTGGTGCGAGCAATGACGTTTGCCATGGTAAAGGTTTTTCCGGAGCCCGTTACACCGAGGAGCGTCTGCATTTTCTCGCCGCGCAGAATACCGTCGGAAAGCTGTGCGATCGCCGCAGGCTGATCTCCTGTGGGCGTATATTCGCTTTTGAGTATAAATCGGCGATCCTGCATGACACCGTTCCCCCTTTCGACCGTTTTTTCATTCTCTTATCAGTATAACACAAAAATCAGTTCAAGTAAAGTGGGAAAGCTTCTTTTTTTCGCTTTTTTCTTCCTCCGTGCATCGGACACAAAAAAAGATTTTTAAAAGAAGGACTTTTTTTCAAAAAGGTATGGAAATTCGCGAAACTTTATGCTATAATAAAATGAATTATAGTATTTTTTGAAAAAGCAGACCTGCGGGAGCGTTTTTCCCGCACAATTGAAAGGAACCCATAATGCCCTCATACATCGAAAAAGCAGAATCCGTAACGCTTCCCGTGATCCCCTTGCGGGGAACCGTTGCGTTTCCGTTGATCACAGTCAATTTTGAAGCGGGAGAGGATGCCGCCGCAGCTGCGGCAAAGGCAGCCGCACAAGGCTCCTCCTTCCTGTTTTTGACCTCATATAAAGAATTCGACGACGGCGCCGAGGAGGAGGAATACCCCTTCTACACCTTCGGAACCGTTGTCCGCATCAAGCAGATGCTCCGCACCCCCGAGGGATCCACCCGCATCATCGCGGAGGGTCTTGTCCGTGCGACCGTTGTCAGATACAAGCACACGGGCGCTTACGTGGAGGCGGATCTGATCTGTAAGCACATCTCGCTTCCCGATCACGGAGGCGTGCGCGGAGAAGCCGCCGTTCATGAAATGCTTTCAACGGTGGAAAACAATCTCCGCCTGCTTCCCGCTAACACCGAGGATCTGATGAACGCCCTGCGTCACATCAGCGACCCCGGTGCTCTTGCCGACTTTATCGCGGCAAACGTGCTTACCCGTCCCGTAGACAAGCAAGCGATCCTTGAGTGTCTTGACCCCCTCAAGCGCGCGGAGCTTCTTCTGGAAATTCTCGAAGAGGAGGCTGTCGTCATGGAGGAGGAGGCACATATCCGTCGCCGTGTCTCCGCGCGTATGAACCGCAATCAGCGCGAGTATTACCTGCGTGAGCAGATCAAGGTGATCCAGGAGGAGCTTGGCGAGGGTGACGAGGTCGCCGAATTTGCCGAGCGCATCAAAGCCGCAAAGCTCCCCGCCGACGTTGAAGCAAAGCTGAAAAAGGAAAACGACCGTCTTGCAAAAACGCCCTTCGGCTCTGCGGAATCCACGGTGCTTGCCAACTATCTCGACGTTTGCCTCTCCATCCCGTGGGGAAAAACGACGCACGACCGCGTCAGCTTCTCTGCGGTGCAAAGGATCCTTGACAGAGACCACAACGGACTGACCGACGTCAAGGAGCGCATCGTCGAATACATCGCGGCAAAGCAGTTAAATCCCAACCTCAACAATCAGATTCTGTGTCTTGTCGGCCCTCCCGGCGTGGGCAAGACCTCAATTGCCTCCTCTATTGCAGAGGCAATGAACCGCAAGTACGTGCGCATTTCTCTGGGCGGTGTACGGGATGAAGCAGACATCCGCGGACACAGAAAGACCTATATCGGTGCCATGCCCGGACGTATCATCAACGCGATCACGCAGGCGGGCGTGTGCAATCCGCTCATTCTGCTCGACGAGATCGACAAGCTTTCAAGAGATTCGCACGGCGACCCCACCTCGGCACTTCTCGAGGTATTGGACGGAGAACAGAACAAGAGCTTCCGCGATCACTTCGTGGAGCTTCCCTTCGACCTTTCGGACTGCATGTTCATCGCCACCGCAAACTCCCTTGACACGGTCCCGCGTCCCCTGCTTGACAGAATGGAGATCATCGAGCTTTCCATCTATACCAAGCGCGAGAAGCTTGAGATCGCCAAGGATCACCTCATACCGAAGCAATTGAAGCGTCACGGCATGAACAAGCGCATGCTGAGGATCACCGACGCCGCGCTTTCGGAGATCATTGACTTTTACACACGCGAGGCGGGTGTAAGAAATCTGGAAAGATCCATCGCATCCCTTTGCCGCAAGGCAGGAAAAAAGATGCTTGCGGAGGAATTAAAATCCGTCAGCATCGGCAAAAATGATGTTAAGACCTATCTCGGAGAGCGCAAGCTTCTTCCCGAGGTCATCGATCCGGAGGACGAGGTCGGCTGTGTCAACGGTCTTGCCTACACAGAGCTTGGCGGAAGCCTGCTCAAGGTGGAGGTCGCGGTCCTTGACGGCAGCGGAAAGATCGAAACGACAGGGTCGCTCGGCGACGTCATGAAGGAATCCGCAAGCCTTGCCGTCAGCTTTGTCCGCTCGGTGGCAAGCCTTTACGGCATTCCCGCGGACTTTTACAAAACGAAGGATCTTCACATTCACTTCCCCGAGGGCGCGGTCCCCAAGGACGGTCCCTCTGCCGGGGTAACGATGGTCACAGCCCTCATCAGTGCGCTTTCGGGCATTCCCGTACGCCGCGACGTTGCCATGACGGGTGAGATCAGCCTGCGCGGAAACGTTCTCCCCATCGGAGGACTCAAGGAAAAAACAATGGCGGCATATAATGCGGGTGTAAAGACCGTTCTCATCCCCGCCGACAATCTGCGCGATCTCGAAAAGATCGATCCCCTGGCACGGGAAAACCTTGAATTCATCCCCTGCAAAAAGCTTTCGGAGGTACTCTCACGCGCTCTTCTCACCGCAAAAGCGCCACAAGGCGTCAAGGAAGTCGAGGATACGCGTGCCGCCTCCAAGTTTATCCCCTTGGGAACGGGACATTCCAATCAGATCCGTTTCTCGGACACGGAAAATCATTGAAAGGAGCCGCTTCGATGGCACTCAACCTGAATGCGGTCAGTCTGCGGATCAGCGCGGGACTGCCAAAACAATTCCCCACAGACCCCATGGTGCAGATCGCGTTTTCGGGGCGCTCGAACGTCGGTAAAAGCTCCTTGATCAACTCGCTTCTGGGGCGCAAGTCACTGGCACGCGTCAGCGCCTCTCCCGGAAAGACCATCACCATCAATTTCTATGACGTAGACAAAAAGCTGTTTCTCGTCGATCTTCCGGGCTACGGCTTTGCGAAGCGCCCACCCGCGGACAAGGAGCAGTGGTCGGCGCTGACAGACGGATATTTTACAAAAAATCCAAACCTTGATCTTCTCAAGCTGGTTATTCAGCTCGTGGACAGCCGCATCGGTCCCACCGCAGACGACGAAATGATGCTCGCCTTTCTGCGAGAAGCCCAAATTCCCTTTTTGGTCGTCGCCACAAAGGCGGATAAGCTCAACGCGACCGAACGCAAGAAATCCGAGGCACTTCTGAGAAATCACCCCGACATTCCCGCAGACACTCCGATCATTTTCTATTCCGCTCTCAAAGCAGAGGGCAAAACAGAGCTCTGGAATCAGATCCATCGCTTCACGGGGCTCAATTGAACCGTTTGAAAGTGAGTGTAAAGTATACATGCTGTTTTCAATTTTGCAGGGCGGCGACCTTCGGGACATCCTGATCGAGCTTTTGCTCTCGCTCCCCGTTATCATTCTGGCGCTCACCGTGCACGAGACCGCGCACGGCTACGTCGCCTACAAATGCGGTGACCCGACCGCCTATAACCTCGGGCGTCTGACCCTCAACCCCGTCAAGCACCTTGATCCCGTGGGATTTCTCTTCATGCTGCTTGTCGGCTACGGCTGGGCAAAGCCCGTGCCGATCAACACACGCAATTTCCGTAATCCGAAGCGCGGCATGGCGCTCACCGCAGCCGCAGGTCCCGCCTCCAACCTTCTTTTGGGGCTCTTCGGTGCCGCAGGCTACGGCTTACTGCAGGCATGGTACGTCTACCTCGTGTACACGTCGAACAACGACTTTGCGATCAACTGCGTGCAGATCACGATGACGCTCTTCTTTCTTTTAGCGGTCTACAATTTCCTTTTTATGGCGTTCAACCTCATTCCCGTACCGCCGTTTGACGGCTCGCGCATCGCCTTTGTCTTTCTCCCGCCCCGTGCGTATTTTGCCGTGATGCGCTATGAGAGACAGATCATGTTCGGACTTCTGATCTCTCTGTTTCTTCTCTCAAGATTTTTCTCATTTTCTCCCTTTTCCTGGATCGCATACGAGCTGACCGAGCTGATCTCCACCCCCATAGCAAACGCCTTCTGGTCGGTTCTCGCAGCTTAACAGGCAACAAAAACGACGATATCAGAAAGGATATCTCTCTTAATGGAAGCAGTCACTTACCGTTTGGATCAGTTTGAAGGTCCTCTTGACCTTCTTCTCACTCTGATCCAAAAAAACAAAGTGAATATTTTGGACATTCCCATCTCGCTCATCTGTGACCAATACCTTGCCTATATCAATGCGGCAAAGGACATGGACATGGAGATCGCCGGCGAATTCATCGTCATGGCGAGCGAATTGATGCTGATCAAGAGCAAGCTTCTCCTTCCCAAGGAGGAGGACGGTGAAAAGGACCCGAGAGCGGACCTTGCCGAAGCGCTTCTGCGTTATCAGCAGGCAAAGCAGGCGGTAGCGAAAATGGCTCCGCTCTACACGCTCTACAGCGGACGCATGGTCAAGGATACGGACGAGATCTCGGTTGACACGACCTACGTTGCGGATCAGCAGGTCACCTCCCTTTGTCTTGCGGTACGCCGTATCATCGCGGCAAACGAAAGCAGACCGCGCGCCGAGCGTCAGGTATTCGCACCTTTGGTGGCAAAGCCCATCGTCCCCGTTGACGTCAAGATCGTCGGGATCCTTCAGCACATGGAATCCCGTGCAAATCCCTCCATGGAGGAGCTTTTGCGGGATGCGGTCTCTCTTCCCGACATGATCGCGATCTTCCTCGGAATTCTTGAATTGATCAAGGTCAGAAGGATCCTCATTTCGGAGGCCCCCGATTCCTATACCGTTATTCACGGCGTCGGAACGCGCTTCGTTGTCAACGACGAGCCCCCCGCGGAGGGCGACGAGCAAAAGGAGCGTCCCAATTACGACGGAGAGATCATTCCCCTTTCCTCCAAGGCGGAGATGCACAGGGAACAGCGTCGCATCATCCGCGAACAGAAGCTTGCCGAGAAGAAGAGGCTTCGCGAGGAGGCGCGCGCCCGTCGCGCCGAGGAGAGACGGCTTGCCAGAGAGGCGGCGGAAAAGGATCAGCTGATCCTTGAAGACATCATCCCCGAGGACGACAGCGACCTTGAAGCCGAGGAGAAGCTTGCCGCCATGCTTGACGATCAGCTCTCTCTTGAGGACGAGGACATTCTTGACGACATCGGTCTTGACATGAACGAGATCATCCGTTCTATGGCAGAGCACGCAAAAACACTTCCCGACGAAACCTGATTCACAGATCCTTACAGAAAGGAACCGTTATCCGATATGGAAGAAAAGAAAGATACCAAGACTCCCTATCTCGAGCCCCTGACAAGCGCCGAGGAGATCTCACAGGCAATCGAGGCGATCCTCTATGCCGCGGGATACCCGATGCGCTATGAAAAGCTTGCCGAGGTGCTGGGACTTACCGTCAAGGATATCAAAACCATGGTGCGTGATATGGCGGCGCACTTCTCGGAGGAGGGCACACATCACGGCATTCAGCTCCTTCTCTACCCTACCACCTGCCAGCTCACCACAAAGGAGCGCTACGCCCCCTACGTGCGCGAGGCACTGGGCATTCGCCGCGGCGGAAACCTATCCGCATCCTCCATGGAGGTGCTTGCGGTGGTCGCATACAGCAGTCAGCCCGTCACGCGCTCTTACATCGATCTTGTCAGAGGCGTTGATAGCTCCTACGCCGTCAACTCCCTGCTTGATAAGGGGCTGATCGAGGCGGCAGGACGTCTGGACGCACCGGGGCGACCGATGCAGTACGTCACGACCGATAAATTTCTGCGCGTATTCGGTCTTAACAGCCTTGAGGAGCTTCCAGAAACGGAAGCACTCAGCGTAGCTGCGGCACAGACGGAGCCCTCTCCCGAGGCAGAACAGCTGGAAGCTGAGATCCCCGAGGACGTCGAGCCCCGTGAATACACAGAGCCCGTGGACACCGAGGAGACGAACGTCATCCTCGAAGCGGGCGTTGAATCGGCAACCGATACAGACGGCGAAAAGGAGGGAGATACGAATTGATCGTGCTTTGGATCATCCTTGCCATCATCGCGCTCCCGATCCTCGTGATCCTTTTAGGCTCTGTCAGAGTCCGCATCGTCTACCGCGAAAAGGTAAAGGTACAGGTGGGCACCTGCGGTATCAACGTCACCGTGGTCTCCGACAAGGAGAAAAAGGAAAAGAAGCCACGGCGTCTTGAAAAATGCAGAAACCCGGAAAAGGTACTCGCAAGAGAGCTGAAAAAGCAGGAAAAGGCAGCGGAGAAGGCTGCCAGGAAGGCGGAGCAAAAGCGCCTGAAGGCAAAAAAGAAAAAGGCTTTGAAGGCCTTGAAAAAGCAACAGAAAGCTGAGGAGGCACAAAAGCCGAAGGGACCCAAGCCCAACGTCAAGGAAAACCTTGACATGATCCTTGCTCTTCTGAAAAAGCTTTACAGAGTCACCAAGGGAAACGTCAAGCTTCATTTTCGCCGAATGCACATTGCGATCGGCACGGGCGATGCCGCGAAAACGGCACTTACGTACGGTATTGTCGTACAAAGTGCATCCTACCTTCTCAATTTCATCGAATCTAAGTTCACCCATCTCAAAAGAAGCTACGGGGATATGACCGTTTATCCCGATTACACCGCCTCCAAAACGACGGTGGACGTTGACATCGTTTGCAAGATCAAGATCAGAAAGCTGATCTCCATCGGTGTCAGCATGGCACTCGCCTTCCTTCGCGAGAGAAGCAAGGCACAGAAAAAAGCGGTTCTGCGTGAGCGCAAAAAAGCCGAAGAAGCCGCACTGAATCCGAAAACAAATTAACACACATACATGAAAGGAATCAAAATTATGGAAAACGAATCTTCTATCAAGGAGTTAATCCGCAATTCTTTAGAGCAGGTACGTACGATCATTGATGCCGACACGATCGTCGGAAAGCAGATCATCACCCCCTCCGGCGTTGTTATCATCCCGATCTCCAAGGTCTCCATGGGCTTTGCGTCGGGAGGTCTTGACCTTCCCTCCAAATCCCCCGACAGAGCAAAGAGCTTTGGCGGTGGCGGTGGAACAGGCATTACTGTCTCCCCCATCGGATTTCTGACCGTGTCCCCCACGGGTGAGGTCGATCTGATCCCTATGGTCTCCGAGGGTCCCGGTCCTTTGGATAAGCTTGCAGATCTGATCAGCAGCGCTCCCTCCATGATCAATCGCGTGAAGGACTTCTTCGCAAAGGATGAGGAGGAGGAATCCGTAGATCTTACCGAGGAAGCAGAGCGCCTTGCAAAGGACGCTGAAAAGGAAATCGCAAAATAATTCTCCCTTTGTCGAAAACGGCATAAACCCCACTCCGGGAAAATATACATTTGTAAGAATGTGCTTTTCCCGGAGGGTATTATTATGTCAAAAATCAAAAAGTCGATCCTCTTTCTTCTCTGTCTTTGCCTACTGCTTCCGTCCCTGTGCCCTACAACGCATGCAACAGACGCCACCTCTTCCCTTTCCGTATCTGCGCAAAGCGCGATCCTGATCGAGGCGGAGAGTGGGAAGGTCATATATGAAAAGGAAGCAAATCGCGCACTCCCCATGGCAAGCACGACAAAGATCATGACGGCACTGGTCGCGCTTGAGGAGATGTCCCCCGACACTCTCGTTACAGTGGACGGTGCGGCAGTGGGCACGGAGGGATCCTCCGTGTACCTCATCGAGGGCGAGCAGCTCACCCTCGCGCAATTGCTCTATGCTCTGCTTCTGGAATCCGCCAATGATGCCGCCGTCGCGATCGCCATCGCGGTTGCGGGAAGCGTGGAGGAATTCGCAGCCTTGATGAACGAGCGTGCAAAAGCACTGGGACTGACCGACACCCATTTTACAAACCCACACGGGCTTGACCACGAGGAGCACTATACCACCGCACACGAGCTTGCGATCATCGCCCGCGAGGCACTCTCGAACGAGCTTTTTTGCACCATCGTTTCCACAAGGAAAACGACGATTCCACACGCAGGCGAGGAGGGCGTGCGCCTTCTTGTCAACCATAACAAGCTCCTTCGCCTCTACGAGGGCTGCATCGGTGTGAAAACAGGCTATACACAGCGCAGCGGAAGATGTCTTGTCTCTGCCGCCGAGCGGGACGGTGTGCGTCTGATCGCGGTAACGATCAACGCGTCAAGCGATTGGGACGATCACACCCGCATGCTGGATCACGGCTTTTCCCTTTTTCGATCCGTAACGCTTTGCAAGTCAGATGAGCTTCTCTACCCGCTCCCCGTTGTCGGAGGCACAGATGCTTACGTCATGCTCGGAAACCGCGAGACCGTGACCGCAACACTGCCGAAGAGTGCCACAGAGATCGAAACCCGTATTGAGTGCCGACGCTTTGAATACGCGCAGATCTCGGAGGGAGAAACGTACGGAAAAGCGGTCTTTCTTTCCGACACAGACGGAGACGGACGAAAGGAAACGGTTGGGGAATGTCCCCTTACGGCACTTTATACCGTATCCAAAAAAGCACACAAAAACAAATTTTGGGCATGGCTCACAGGTCTTTTTTCCAACTGAGTGCCCTTCAAAAAGCTAAGGAGACGCTATGCGCCTGCAAAAATTCTTCTCGGATTGCGGTGTTCTCTCCCGCAGAGCGGCAGAGGATGAGATCGCCAAGGGAAACGTCAGAGTCAACGGCGAGGTTGCCCGTGTCGGTGACTCCGTAGACCCCGAAACAGACGTTGTGGAATACAAAGGAAAGCGCATTCTGCCACGTGCACAAGCCCCTCATCGCTATATCCTGCTCAACAAACCGCGCGGATACGTCACCACCGTCAAGGATGAAAAAGGACGGCGGACGGTAATCGATCTTGTACGCGGCGTGGGTACACGCATCTATCCCGTGGGGCGCCTTGACATGGATTCGGAGGGGATGCTCCTTCTGACCGATGACGGAGAACTGACCAATCTTCTGACGCATCCGCGCCATGAGATCCCGAAAATATATCACGTAACACTATCCTCGCTCCCGACGGATTTGCAGCTTGCGGCGCTTGCCTCCCCCATGACGCTTGACGGCTACGTGCTTCAACCCGTAACGGTAAGACAGCTCTCGCCCGACACGCTCGAGATGCATCTTTACGAGGGGAGAAACCGCCAGATACGCCGCATGTGTGAGGCTGTCGGGCTTCGCGTAAAGCTCTTACGCCGCGTTGCCATCGGAGACTTGACGCTCGGCGAGCTTCCCACGGGAAAATGGCGGGAGTTGACCGAGACTGAGGTGGAATATCTGAAAAATCCCACAAGGAAAGGATGAATCATTATGCTGGAAGTATTACCGATTCAAAGTAAGGAAGAGCAGGAAGCGCTCTGCGCACGCTGCGGGATCACGTATCACAAGGAGCTCCTTGCTTACCGCGCAACGGTTGACGGTGAATTACGGGGCATTTGCCAGTTTACAATGGACTCGGAGGGAGGACGTATCGTTGACTATGCACACGCTCCCGATGCGTATGAATTTGAGCCGATGTTCGTCATGGGACGCGCCGCGCTTAACTTCATCGATCTTTGCGGCGTGCACCGTGCTTTCTTTGACGCAAGCTATGACAACGAGACTCTGATCCGCGCGATCGGATTTTCTAAAAATGCGTCGGGCAGGTACGAGGTCGATCTGACAAACTTCTTCAACGAGCCCTGCAAGCACTCCCATTAAACGCTTTCATGCGTCAAAAAAAGCCTTTTCATGTATAGAAAAAATCAGATCCCGACGAGCCCTGTCGCACGTTGGGATCTTTTGTTTTTATCTTCGCGACACAGCCCTTGAAATGATTCCCAATCTCCTTAAATTTCACCAATTTGGCAATTTTTACCAGTTTTTATTCCAAAACTTTGGGGATTATTTCTTCCTCATTAGACTTGCAAAAACTTCCAAAATATGGTAAAATATTCCTGCAAAGAAAAATGCTACCATATTGGAGGATATGTGCTTTATGGAATACACAACCAAAATACTCATTGCAGACGAAAGCTCCGCCAGCCGTTTACAGATCCGCGAAGGGTTGCTCCACGCAGGCTTTCACAGTGTAGAGGAGGCGTCAAACGGCGAAGAGGCGCTTATGAAAATGTCTGCCTCGCATCCCGACATCGTGATCCTTGACGTATGGCTCTCAAAGCTCGACGGGATCGGTGTTTTGCGACAGGCGAAAAACACCGATTGGGGTCATGATAAAATGCCCTCTTTCATTATCGTTTCCGGCGTTTCAAATCAGAGCATCTTCATTCAAGCGAGCGAGGCGGGCGCTGAATTGTGCTTACCCAAGCCGGTGAATATCACAAGCCTTGCCGAACACATTCAAAGCATCGCGACGCATCGCCGCAGCGCGATTCCCGCCACCGCCATGCAAGACGTGGAAAAAGGTCCCGATATCGAATCTCAGGTCACGCAGATCATTCACCAGATCGGTGTTCCCGCGCACATCAAGGGGTATCAGTATCTGCGCACGGCGATCCTTCTGACCATCAAGGATTCCGACATCATCAATTCTGTCACCAAGGTCCTCTACCCCTCCGTCGCAAAGAAATACGCGACGACCACCAGCCGCGTTGAGCGTGCCATCCGCCACGCGATCGAGGTGGCATGGGACAGAGGCGACGTGGATACGCTCAACTCCTATTTCGGCTACACCATTCAAAACAACAGAGGCAAGCCGACCAATAGCGAGTTTATCGCGATGATCGCAGATAATTTGAGACTCAAGTATAAGCTATATTAAGTGCCCCATTTTGTTTTGTTCAAAAAGAACAAAAACTTTTTATTATTTAATGATAAAAAAGTCAAAAAAGGACTTTACAAATAAAATAAAATGTGGTATAATATCGTTGTATGACGTGAACTCGGTTTTCGGACATAAGGCTGCTCTGTCAGCTATTCACCCACCGATTGCTGAGTGAAACGCCAAATAAAAAGAAAGGTGAAAAAAACCATGCAGAAAGACGAAAAGCTCGCTCTTATTGAGCAGTACGCAACTCACGAGGGAGACACGGGTTCTCCCGAGGTTCAGATCGCGATCCTTTCCAACCGCATCAACAACCTGACCGAGCACCTCAAGTCCAACAAGAAGGACTTCCACAGCCGCCGCGGTCTTCAGAAGATGATCGGTCACAGAAGAAACCTTCTGAACTATCTGCAGAAGACTGATATCGAGCGTTACCGCGCGATCGTCAGCAAGCTCGGATTGAGAAAGTAAAACAATCATGGGAGTGAAGAGCAGCGGCAAATTGTCACTGCCCTCACTCCCTGTTTGTTTTCTTCTCTCACAAGCATCAAAACTCATCTTACGGGCGGATTAGCAATTAACCATGCACCGGAGATCGGAGGTTTCCGATCCGTGGTTAAGTGCTAAACCTCCGTAGGAAAAAATAAAAAAATTACGGAGGAACAAAAAAATGAACATCACCAAAAGTGAACCGATGAACTTCAAGAACTACAAGGTGTTCAAGTACACCTATGCAGGCAGACCTTTGGTCATCGAAACAGGTAAGATGGCAGGACTGGCAAACGGCTCTGTTCTCTGCCGCTACGGCGACACTGCAGTGCTCTGCTGCGCAACCGCATCCGAAAAGCCCCGTGACGGAATCGACTTCCTTCCCCTCTCCGTTGACTTTGACGAGAGAATGTATGCGGCAGGTAAGATCCCCGGCGGATATCTCAAGCGCGAAGGAAAGCCGAGTGAGAAGGCAGTGCTCACCTCCCGTGTCATCGACCGCCCCATCCGTCCCCTTTTCCCGAAGGATCTGAGAAACGACGTGGCGCTCACGCTCGTTGTTATGTCCGTTGATCCCGACTGTTCTCCCGAGATCACCGCAATGATCGGTGCTTCCACTGCTCTTGCAATCTCCGACATTCCGTGGAACGGCCCCATCGGCGGCGCTTTCATGGGCTTGGTCGACGGCAAGATCGTCCTCAACCCCACCGCTGAGGAGCAGAAGAAGAGCGATCTCCAGCTCACCGTTGCAGCTTCCATGAAGAAGGTCGTTATGATCGAGGCGGGAGCTAACGAGGTTGACGACGATACCATGTATGAGGCGATCATGAAGGCACATGAGGAGATCAAGGATCTTCTCGGCTTCATTAACGGCATTGTTGACGAAATCGGTAAGAAGAAGTTCGACTACCCCTCCTGCGAGCTGGATCACGACATGTTTGACGAGATCTTCGCATTCTGCGAAAAGGACGTTATGGAGGCACTTGACACCGACGATAAGAACGTAAGAGACGCAAAGATGGTTCCGATCAAGGACGCCGTTCTTGAGAAGTTCACCGAAAAGTATCCCGATCTCCCCACACAGATGGAGGAATTGATCTACAAGATCCAGAAGAAGATCGTACGCCGTTGGCTCCTTGTTGACAAGAAGCGCGTTGACGGACGTAGCATGGACCAGATCAGACCCTTGGGCAGCGAGGTTGGCGTTCTTCCCCGCACCCACGGCTCCGGACTCTTTACCAGAGGTCAGACTCAGGTTCTTACCGTTGCAACTCTCGGCACTCTTTCCGAGGCGCAGATGCTGGACGGTATCGACAGCGAGACCTCCAAGAGATATATGCACCACTATAACATGCCCGGCTTCTCCACGGGTGAAGCAAAGCCTGTCAGAAGCCCCGGACGCCGCGAGATCGGTCACGGCGCGCTTGCAGAGCGTTCTCTCATCCCCGTGCTTCCCTCCGAGGAGGAATTCCCCTACGCGATCCGTCTGGTTTCCGACGTTGTTTCCTCCAACGGTTCTACCTCTCAGGGCTCCGTTTGCGGTTCAACGCTGGCGCTCATGGATGCAGGTGTTCCGATCAAGGCTCCCGTTGCGGGTATCTCCTGCGGTCTGATCACCGCTGAGGACGGCTCTTGGGATACCATGATCGACATTCAGGGTCTTGAGGACTTCTACGGCGACATGGACTTCAAGGTTGCGGGTACTCACAAGGGTATCACCTCCATTCAGATGGACCTTAAGATCGACGGTCTGACCCCCGAGATCATCAAGAAGGCATTCGAAATGACGCATGCCGGCCGTGATTATATCATCGACGAGGTCATTCTCAAGGCAATTCCCGCGCCTCGTGCCGAGGTTTCCAAGTATGCTCCCAAGATGACCACCATGAAGATCGATCCCGACAAGATCCGCGAGGTCATCGGTAAGGGCGGCTCCGTCATTCAGAAGATCGTTGCCGATACGGGTGCTAAGGTCGATATCGAAGACGACGGCACCATTCGCATTGCTGCGATCAACGCAGAGCAGGCAGATGCCGCAAAGGCTTGCATCGACGCGATCGTATTCGAGCCCGAGGTTGGCGCTGTATACACGGGCACCGTTACGGGCATCAAGGAATTCGGTTGCTTCGTGGAATATGCTCCCGGTAAGGAAGGCATGGTTCACATTTCCAAGATCGCGCCCCGCAGAATCGACAAGGTTGAGGACGTTCTCAAGCTTGGCGACGTTGTAAAGGTAAAATATATCGGACTTGATAAGAAGGGCCGTATGGACTTCTCCATCAAGGATGCGATCGAAGGCTGATCGGTCTTCACTATATGAAAGGAGACACGCAGCATGGGAAAAAAGGCAACTCCTCCGCGCAGCTTTAATACGATTCGGCAGAGTCAGTGCGAAAAGCGCACAAAGCGTGAACAGAAAAGACGCTTTGTCTTGCTCGCCATCTGCGCGGCTATCACTCTGATCGTCCTCACCTCCCTCATCCTTTTGGTCTGCTCTATCGTAGACGCGGTCGCCTCAAACGGTCCCGGAAGCCACAATCCTTCCGACGTGACCTATCAGGCATTCACCCAAGAGGAGGACGGGCTTGAACGCGGTCCCTTGATGTTGATCAATAAGGACAACAAATACTCCTTCCCTTCCAATGCAACCTCTGTATTGGTAGATATGAGGGACGAGCTGGAATCCTCCGATGCGGACATCTACGGCTTCTCCTCTGCAACCAAGGATTATCTCTTCAACGAAACGGCATTGGAAGCCTTTAACAGCATGATGGAAAAGTACTATGAGGTGACTGAGGACGATACGCTTCTTGTAGACACCGCATACCGCTCGAAGAGCGACAGCAATCCGGGCTATTCGGATCACAACTCCGGCTATTGCATTGCCTTCACAGAGGCATTTACAAACAATGACGCCGCATCCTGGATCACCAAGAATTGTCACAAGTACGGCTTCATCGTCCGCTATCCCTCCGAAAAGGCAACCCTTACGGGAGTCGGCAAGCCCGAAACAACGTATGATTACGAGGAATGCTTCCGCTACGTAGGCATCGCTCACGCAACCTATATCAAGGAGAATGATCTTTGCCTCGAGGAGTACGTGGAAATGCTCGCCGAGGATCACGAATTCGACGGCGACCATCTCCAATTGACGGGAGCTGACGGGAACGATTATTCTATCTATTACGTTCCCCTTTCCGATGATCCTGTCACGACGCTCAACGTTCCGAGCAACTTCTCCTACACGGTTTCGGGAGATAACCGCGAGGGCTTCATCGTAACCGTTAACCTGAGTGACCCCATTGAATAAAGCTCCCCTGTTTGGCATATTCTATCTATAATGAAACGGAGGAAACAAACATGGAAAACGAAATTCTGAACGCTTCCGAAGAGCTTTGTGAAGATATTTGCGAAGAGTCTTCCGAACCCTCTTGCGAGTGCTGTGAGGCTGAGAGCTGTGACGCCGAGGCTTCCACCGAAACGAAGAAGGAAAAAATGCTTCGTAAGTGTAACGAAGTCAAGGCACGCTGCTGCGGAACTGCAGGGCGCATCATCGGAGACTTGAAGGATTGCGACTATAATCCTCACTTCAAGCAGATCCGTTCCTACCGCCTTGAGGTATACCGCAAGGCAGACGATGAAGAACCGATCGACGAATTCGAGCTCTCCGACGTAAAAAGCTTCTCCGCGCGCTCTCTCGCGATCGCTTGCGGCTTGACCGTCGCCTTGACCGCAGTCACGGGACTGATCGTCAACAAGCTTTTTGATTGAAAGCAATAGGTACACAAAAAGGATGCAACTCATCTGGGTTGCATCCTTTTTGTATCTTCTCTTCGGAGAGGCGACCGACAAATGTCAGTAGCCTCTCGATTATGATTATTTAGGTCTGTAGCATACCCACTCTTGAACGTTCGAAATATCATTTCCGGACGGATAGCTTGTTGTTTCAAGATTTTCCGTTCTGTAGAAATAGTAGGTATAGATTAAATAACGATCGCAATAACGATATTCAGTATATCCTTCGCTTACCAAAACTTGTTCAGATTGTTCGTTCCACCAATAGTTTTTATAGTACGTTCCATATTCCCCTACATATGGACCATATCTTAAGTGTCCGCTATTGGAACCCGTAACCTCTAACTGATAATCCAAGGTAATATATTGATTATTCTTTTCACCATAATATCCTAATGAGTATGTAGAACTGCCTCCCGTAGTTGCACTAATACAACGCGAATAGTGCCAAACTGTTTTATATACGGGTTCTATATACCTAGTCTCTACCAATCTTGAATCACTACCATACGCGGGCGAAGCAGACCATCCGCTCCATGCACCGTAATCACTCCACACAGATGTGGTATTATAGTGCGTCCATCCATCCAACCATGAAGAAGCGGAAGTTGTGTAGTAGGTTTGCGTATACGTATACTTTCTGTCTACGATCTGTGCATCCGTAGGAACATCGGACGCACTTGCCCAATATACGATGTCCTTATCTACCCAATATGCATAAATCGTAAGATCGGTTGCGGAACTTGGGACAGTAGAATCATATACGGGATTCCCGTTTGCATCATGCCAACCCGCGAAGTTGCAGTAATCTTTTGTAGGAGTAGGAAGTGACCCCAAACTGTCTCCAAAAGTCAATGTTTTACTGGATGTAGATACCCACCCTCCATTGGCATTGTAGTATAAAGTAAAGGTGTTCGGCGTCCAGTATGCATATACGGTAAAGTTTGTAGCGGAGCCGGGAACGGTAGAATCATATACACAATTGCCGTTTGCATCATGCCATCCTGTAAAGGTATAGTTTGCTCTTGTAGGTGTTGGCAATGATCCAAGACTATTACCAAAAGTTAGTGCTTTAGAAGAGGGCGAAACGCTACCACCATTTGCATCAAAGTAAACAGTAAACGTATTGGGAGTCCAGTGCGCATACAAGGTCTGATTTACAAGTGCGGTTACAATCGAATCCGCATTAAGCTGTGTTCCTCCCTCAGCTTCTGTATACCATCCTGCGAAGGTATAGTTTGCGCGGGTAGGAATAGGCAAAGCACCATAATACTGTCCGTAATATACAGTCTTGGAGGAGTCCGACACGCTTCCGCCGTTCGCATTGAAAGTAACTGTGCTTGATGTCAGCATACTGTTAAAGGTATCTTCATCAATATATTCAATGCCGTTTGAAGTCGTCAACATTCCTTCATTAGTGATTGTACCGCAAACCAAATACTTTCCTGTAACGTTCATATAACCCGCTACACCGGAATCCGCTTTGCTTAATGTTACATTTTTGCTAATGACAGCATTTGTACTCTTAGAGGTCAAATTGATATTACCCAAAAGCCTTACTTCGGCATTTGCAGACTCTATAATAAGTGCAAAGCCGGGAGCGTTTTCCACAGTTACGCGACCAAGCGTAATTGCGTTAGAACTCAGTTTGATGGGGGTATCGGTATTTCCCACAAATGTAATATTGCTGATAAATGTTTCTGTTGCATTGGATTCAATCTGAAGATTGGTGAACGTCTTTCCACCACCGAACAATGCAAGATATTCAGTAGAATCGGAAACTGTGATTTTGCGGTTATCAAAAGACTCCGAGAGTTTTGTAAGATCAAGTGTAATCTTCTTTGCACCGGAGTTCAGAACCGCATTTGCAACGTCTGCTTTTGCCGCCATCGCACGAATTTCGGGACAGCCCTCAAATGCGTTTGTGCCCAAATCAGTAATATATTCGTCAACTACAAAGGTGGTAAGGCTTTCGCATCCCTTGAATGCATTTGCTCCAATCGTTTTAATTCCATAACCTATAACGGTCTTCAAATTTGTACATCCCTCAAACGCATTATCGGGGATTTCGGAAATATATTTGGGAAGGACTATACCTGTAATATCGCAATTCCCGCTAAATACATCGGCTGCTATACCACGAACTCTAACAGCAGAATATGTGCCATCACCATTATCAATCGACACATATTCTGGAATCACAACATTGGCACGAGTGTCAGACTCGGGAATAAAAGTAAACGGACAATTATATTCGGTAATATATCCTGTAGTTGTATCAACAACCAAGCCTTCGGATCTTGCAGTGATTTCGGAGACAAATTCGTGAACATAATAAGGAATTTCAAAGGGAATAATTCCATTTTCACAATCCTTGAACGTAGGGTCATCTTTAGAATAATCCATATATGTATATGTGCCTTTATCTAAAACACTATAAGAGTATGTAAAATATGAACTTGTCGCAATATCATACCCCACGATAGCAAACACATGTACCGTGCCAGCAAGCACCAATCTATAATACCCATTTTCGGCATATGTACGTTCTACGCCTCGCGTTATTGTGGAAATAGATTCCACGGAATACTCTACTGTGGCCTCATATTCATCCGTGAGAACTTGTTCTCCGCCTTTTGTAACAGTAGAACTACTATTTTCACTGCGAGATTCAGTACTTGTGTATCCATATTTTTGAGATATTAATTCAGAAATCAAATTGGAAACTGAGGAATCATTGCTGGCTTCCCAGCTTGCTTCATATCCATCTGTGGTATTCCAATTTGCATTCGAACTACTCGATGTATCCCAATATGCAGAAGAATTGCTACTTTGCTCTGTACCAAAACTTTGAGTACGAGAACCTGCAATTTGAGCAGCTTCCCTATCATTTGATTCATATTTTAAGTTAGTATCGGTCGAAGTTCCAATGTCTATAGATCCGGAATTTTCCGTTGATCCACCAAGTGATCCACCAAGTGATCCACCAATACCTCCTGTTGCTTGCGGTGGTGTTACATTGATTTCTGGATTTATTTCGGCACTAAACGAGTCTGTATAACCAAAATTTACATTCTCAGAAGTTCCCACATTCAAACCAACACTCGCATTCTTCGTACTTTCGGTAGCATACGATCCATTAATTCCAACTGAATTTCCTGTCGTAATTTTAGAAGATGATGAATTTGAGCCTCCTGCACTTGATGAAGTATTTGTGGATCGTATGCTACC
>SVSZ01000009.1 GCA_015064025.1 Oscillospiraceae bacterium
GAGCGCTCCGTAAAGAAGGAAGTTGATTGCAAGCTCCTTGACGTTGCCGCCTGCATTCATGTGCTTTTCAACAACGGAAAGAACGGAGCCATCGAGGAACTCCTTCATAATGTCGTAGAGCTCCTTGTCATCCAGCTTGTGGATGGAGGAAAGTCCCTTTGCGAGGATCTCGCCGTGGCTGCGGTG
This sequence comes from Oscillospiraceae bacterium, assembly GCA_015064025.1. Taxonomy (GTDB): domain Bacteria; phylum Bacillota; class Clostridia; order Oscillospirales; family CAG-272; genus UMGS1865. Next base: position 187 of record SVSZ01000009.1, read on the forward strand.
AGAGCCGAAGGAGAAGTCGTTGATGTCAAGACAGTAAGCCTCGCCCACGGCAGAAGCCTCCTGACCGATGGAGAGGTGTGCGGGACCGGGGTTGTTGTAGGCAACGCCGTTGTACTCGCTCTTTACCTTTACCTCATTAAGCATGGTCTCAAACTCACGAATGATCGCCATGTCGCGGTAAATGCGCATCATATCCTCTTTGGAATAGATCTTGAGCTCTTCCTTGAGGGTCTTGTTATACTGACATACGGGAATGTCTTCAAAATGGATGTACCCCGCCTCAAATGCCTTTGCGGGATCGACGTATTGACTCTTTGGCATGTTTATATCTCCTTTTCAATGATTTTTGTGATCAGTCCATGAACATGGCTTCTCTGATGACCTCGCAGACCGTGGGATGCGGGAACACCAGCTTCTGAATGTCGGCAACGCGCATCTCGGTCTCTACCATCATAGCGGCACCGTAGATGATCTCGGAGGCGTAGCTTCCGATCATATGGAGTCCTATGATGTTGTGATGCTTGTTATCGGTGATGATCTTGACGATGCCGTTACCGTGCTCGTTTTCGGCGATGTATCTGCCACTGTACTTCAGCGTTACGGTTTCGACCGAGGCGTCAAGCCCCTTTTCCTTGATGCTCTCACTTGTCTCACCGACCGAGGCAACCTCGGGGTTGGTGTAGATGACGGAGGGGATGGAATTGTAGTTGATGCGATCCTTTTTGCCGAGGATGTTGTTGATGCAGACCTCGCCCTCGCGGTATGCCGTGTGTGCGAGCATGGATTTTCCGTTGACGTCGCCTGCAGCCCATACACCGGGAACGTTGGTCTTGCCGTATTCATCTGTGACAATTGCACCGCGCTCAAGCTTCAGTCCGAGATTCTCACATCCAAGTCCCGCGGTGCGCGGACGGCGTCCGATGGACACCAGTGCGTAATCGCAGGGGAGAGAGACGCTCTTCCCGTCCTTTTCATAGGAAACGGCGCCGTCCTTGACCGAGGTGACCTTGGCACCGAGGATGAATTCCACACCGCGTGCGGCGTACTCCTTCTGAAGAAGCTTGGAGATCTCGCGGTCAACGGCACCTGCGATGTGATCCATCATTTCCACAACGTAGACCTTGGTGCCGACGGAGTTGAAATAGGAAGCCATCTCAAGGCCGATGACACCGCCACCGACGATGACGATGGAGGCGGGAAGCTTTTCAAGATCAAGCACCTCGCGATTGGTCAGTGCAAACCCCGATTTGAGAGAATCGGCAAGTCCGTCGATGGGAGGAAGTGCGGGGGAGGAGCCTGTGCAGATGAGAAGCTGTTTGCCTGTGTACTCCTTGTCGCCTGCGGTGACGACAAAGCCCTCAGAGGAGCGCTCCTTGATGGCGGCGGTGGCGTTTACGACCTCCACCTTTGCCTTTTTGAGCTTCGCGCCGACACCCGATACCAGTTGCTTTACCACCTTATTCTTGCGTCCTACGACAAACGCGTGGTCGATGGTGGCAGAGCCGAATTTTACACCGTAGTCCTCACCGTGCTTGGCATAGTCATAAATTTTTGCGGAGTAGAGAAGCGTTTTTGTGGGAATGCATCCCTCGTTGAGGCACACACCTCCGAGTGCGCGCTCCTCGATGACGAGCGTCTTGAGTCCTGCGTGGCCTGCACGTTCTGCGGCATTGTAGCCTGCGGGACCGCCGCCGAGAATGATCAGATCATACATTGCGTGTTCCCTCCTTATTTTGCGAGAAGCAGATCAAAGTTTTCAAGCGCGAAGCAAAGCTCCTTGAGGAATTTTGCGGCAGGAGCTCCGTCGAGCGCTCTGTGGTCGAAGGTAAGGGAAAGTCCCATTGCGGGATAGGTAACGTCCTCGCCGTTGACCTCCTTGATACGGCGCGTGATGGTATCGACTCCGAGGATGCCCGTTTGAGGAGGATTGATGACGGGAGTAAAGCTCTCAATGCCGAGGGAGCCGAGGTTGGTCACGGTGAACGTACCGCCCTTGAGCAGATCGGGATTGATCGTGCCGCTCTGCGCGCCCGTAATAACGGATTTTGCCGCGCGGGAAAGCTCGTCAAGGGACATCTTTTCAGCACCGAAAACGGTGGGAACAAGCAAGCCTCTGTCGGTATCCACGGCAACGCCGAGGTTGACCGTGTTGAAGAAGCGCATCGTATCGTCAAGGTAGTGCGCGTTGAGCGAGCGGTGGTTCAGAAGCACGCGAGAGACCGCGAACAGAACCATGTCGTTGAGGGTAATGTTGGCAAGCCCCATCTTTTCGGCGCCACTCTTGAGAGAAGCGCGGAGGGCAAGGAGCTTGGTTGCGTCAAAGGATGCATTCAGGGTCAGCTGTGCCATGGTGGAAAGAGATGCATGCATGGACTTGGCAATGACACGGCGGATATTGGGAAGCTTTTCGTCCACGTACTCGCAGGCGGGTGCTACGGGTGCCTCTGCGGGAGCGGGTGCGGCTTCGGTGCGATTGAGATCGCCGAGTACGACCTTGCCGTTGATGCCGCTGCCCTCTGTGGCGGCGGTATATTCCGCGCGTGCTGCGGGGGAAACGGTAAGCCCCAGATCGATCAGTCTCTGAACGTCTCTTTCAATGATGCGTCCGTTGGGACCTGTGGGGATCGCCTTGAGGAGATCCGCATGCGTTTTCTCCGCAAGGATACGTGCACGGGGAGAGATGGCGGTATGCTCACCGACAGCCGGTGCAGTCGCGGTTGCGGCGGGAGCGTCAACGACCGCTGCGGCAGGGGTTGTCTCGACCTTTTCGGCGGGTGCCTCTGCGGGAGCGTCGCTCTTCGGCATAAATTCGGAAATGTCCTCTCCGTCCTTTCCGATCACACAAACGTTTTCAAGACAGGGAACGTCGTCCCCCTCCTCGCAAAATACCGCGAGGAGCTTGCCCGACTCGGGTGCGGGCTCATCGAAAGAGGATTTGTCCGTTTCGTAGGAGAAAAGGACGTCGCCCTTTTCCACGGTGTCTCCCACCTTTTTGTTGAAGGCTGTGATGATACAGCTCTCTACGCTTTGTCCCTGACGGGGCATGATAACTACTGTAGCCATTCGCATGTTTCCTTTCTTTGTTTGTTGCAAGCCCGAGGTTCCTTTTTTGAAGAAAACGGGCTCAATTCTTCTCCACCTTACATTTTAGCACTAAAACACGGGCTTGTCAATCGGTTTTGGGAAGTTTCCTTTCCGTTTGTGAACGAAATAATTTCGTAATTTGCAAAGAAAGGAAGGATCGTGCGAGAAAAAGGTGGGATTTTGAAACAAAGAACGACTTGACAATCTTTTTTTCGTGTGCTAAAATAAAACTGTTACCAAATACAGTGATAGGAGCGTGAAGCGTATGAAGAAAGAAGCGAAAAAGGCTTTCCCGAAAAAACCGCATATCAGAAAGCTCGGAACGATATTTTGCAACAACATTGTGGAAACGACACCCTTGGTTTACAAGGGTGAGCTTTACCGTTTTGAGGTTGTCAGGAGAAAAAGCTTTGCCGCGGAGAATGCAAACGCGATCGGGCACTGGAGCGAGCTTGCGGATGATCCCTGTCTGCGTTTTGTGCACGTGCGCACCAACCAGGCGACTCCGATCTTTGCCGAAGGGCATACCTTCGGATTCCCTTATGCCGAAGGAGATGTAATGTACGTGGTTACGGGCGGCAGTCGAGACTGGGGAAGTGACAGCTTGGTCTTTTTCCGTTCGACAGATCTTGTTTCATGGGAAAAATACGCGGAGCTGGAGATGCCCGGCTGGAAGATCTACAATATGAACATTGCGAAAATGGGTGACGTTTATACGATGCTCATTGAGATCAGTGCTCCTGCCGAGGAGTGCGGACGTCCCTTTACCTTCCGTTTCCTCCAATCAAGGAATCTGACCGATTGGGAGCTGATGCCGTCGGAGTGTGTATTCCAAAAGGAACGCTACGCGGGAAGTCCTTCGCTTTACGCGTTTGACGGAGATCCTTATTACTACGTCGGATATCTGGAGGCTTATCCCGAGGCGCGGTATGCCAACAGCATTGCGCGCTCGAAGGATCTGATCCACTGGGAATACAGTCCCGTCAATCCGGTTCTGATGTATGATGAAGAGGATCGCAAGATCGCCTCTCCCTTCCTCAGCCCCGCCGATAGGCAGAGAATAAAGGATGCTCTCAATGTCAACAACAGCGACATGGAGCTTTGTGAATTTCTCGGAAGAACCATCATTTATTACAGCTGGGGAGATCAGAGGGGAACAGAGTTTTTGGCAGAAGCCTGCTTTGAGGGACCCATGCATGAATTTTTGCGTGCGTTCTTTGAACCGACAGAATAAAAAGCATATAATAAGGCACGTCAGACCGAGTGCGGTCTGACGTGCCTTATTATGTATCTTGAACTTATGCCCAAGCCATGGTGGTGGGCTTTTCCTCTGCAATGATGATGGGGGAGAGGAAGGACACTGCCTTGCGCAGTCCCTCGTCAATGGTCATCAAGCTATCCTCGTGTTCGATGGAGAGCACACGGTCATAGCCGCATAGACGGAGGTTGGAAACAAGGTCACGCCAGTAGGTCTCGTTGTTGCCGTAGCCAACCGTACGGAAGATCCACGCGCGGTGTAACTCGTCCCCGTAGTGCTTGGTGTCAAGCACGCCGTTCTTTGCGGTGTTGTAGTGATCGATCTTTGTGTCCTTTGCATGGACGTGATAGATCGCACCTGCCAGCTCGCGGATCGCCGCAACGGGATCCATACCCTGCCAGATCAGATGCGAGGGATCGAAGTTGGCACCGATCACGTCGCCGACAGCGGCGCGCAGACGAAGCAACGTTTCGGGGTTGTAGACGCAGAAGCCGGGATGCATTTCAAACGCGATGTGAGGAACGTTGTGTGCCACCGCGAACGCGCCTGCTTCCTTCCAGTAGGGGATGAGCCTTTCGTTCCACTGCCAGTCAAGGATCGCAAGGAAGTCCTCGGGCCAGGGGCAGGTGACCCAGTTGGGGTATTTTGCAGTCTCGCAGTCACCGGGACAGCCGGAGAAGGTGATCACGGTGTCAACACCCATCTTTTCAGCCAGAAGAACGGCGTTGCGAAAATCCTTGTCAAACTGCTGCGCGATCGCGGGATCGGGGTGCAGGGCGTTTCCGTGTGTTGCAAGAGCGCATACGGTCACGTCGTATTTTTTCAGTGTTGCGATGAAGGCATTGTATTTTCCTTCGTCGGCAAGAAGCTCCTCGGGATTGCAGTGTGCCTTGCCGGGATATCCGCCGGCACCCAGCTCCACGGTATGTACGCCCAAAGACGTAAGGATCCCCAGTGTCTCTTCGAGGGTCTTCTGTCCGTAAAGATTGGCAAGAACGCTCAGTTTCATCGGTATTACCTCTTTCTTCGTCAGTTTAGAATTTTATTTCCATCATCATCATATCATTTTTTAAAGGAAATTGCAAGAGGATTTGCCTTTTTTGTGCACCTTTGCAGGATATTTTTTGTCTGTAGCTTCGCTTTTTTATACAAAGCTCTTGTAAAAATGTTGCGGTTGTGCTAAAATGGATGAAGGAATAAGAGAAGGAGACGAATGCATGCAGATCGATTTATTCGGTAGAAAACGCTTTAAGATCAATTTACATATGCACACCTCGTTCTCCGACGGGGATCTGACAGCCGTGGAAGCGGCGCAATATTATCTGGCACAGGGCTACGACGCCATTGCGTTGACGGACCATTGGTTTTTCGGTGACGGCGGAGATTTCGACGGAATGACGATCCTGTCGGGTGGGGAGTACAACGTCGGAGGAAACGACGGCTCCGGCGAGGGCGTATATCACGTTGTCGGTGTGGGAATGTCCCGCGCACCCTCCGTATCGAAAAGCATGAACGTGCAGGAGATCATCGACCGTATCCGTGCGGCGGGAGGAATCGCGATACTTGCGCACCCCGCGTGGTCTCTTAATACGCCTGAAAAGATTCTTGCTCTTCGCCACGTGGATGCTACGGAGATCTATAATTCCGTGTCGGGAGTTCATCACTCCAGGCGTGCCGATTCCTCACTGATCGTTGATATGCTGGGCTGTTGCGGTCGCTTTTATCCTTTGATCGCAGCAGATGATACCCACTACTATGAGGCGGGTGAAGCATGTGCCTCCTACATCATGGCAGAGGCGGAGGACAATTCCCCACGCGCACTTCTTGAGGCGATCCGAAGCGGTGCGTTTTACGCCACGCAAGGACCCGAGGTGCATCTTTTTCGGGATGGAGACGGCTATACCGTCAAGTGCTCTTCCGTGTCAGAAATCGTATTTTTCTCCAATCTCACGTGGTCGCCGCGCGTCTTTACGGGCAACGGCTTGGAGTGCGCGCATTACGTTCCTCGGGAGAACGAACGCTTTTTGCGTGTGCAGGTAAAGGATTCTGCAGGGCGCCTTGCCTGGACGAATTTTACGGTTTGCTAAAAAACGCAAAACAATACGTACAAAAGGAATTTTACATATGAAAATCGGTTTTGTTTCTCTCGGGTGTCCGAAAAATCAGTTGGATACCGAGGTAATGCTGCATGAGATCCTGCAGGCGGGATACGAGATCACGCCCGAGGATATCGAAGCAGATGTGATCATCGTCAACACCTGTGCGTTTATTGAGAGTGCGAAGAAGGAGGCGATCGATAACATTCTCGACGTCGCATGGCTCAAAAAGCACCGTCACCTTCGCGCCATCATTGTCACGGGGTGCCTGGCGGAGCGATACGGGGAGGAGATCTTTTCCGAGCTTCCCGAGGTGGATGCCGTCCTTGGTGTGGGCAGCATTCACAACATCGTCGAGGCGATCGAGGCTGTGACAACGGGGAAGAAAAAGGGGTCAAAGAAGAAATATTTCTCGCATGAGGACTGTAACACGGTACGCTTGGGCGGCGACCGTGTCGTAACGACCCCCGATCATACCGCTTATATCAAGATTGCGGAGGGATGCGACAACCGTTGCTCCTACTGCGCGATCCCTTCCATCAGAGGGCGCTTCCGCAGTCGCCCCATGGAGGAGCTTGTGGAGGAAGCCCGGTGGCTTGAGACGCTTGGCGTGCGTGAGCTTGTGGTGGTGGCACAGGACGTTACGCGCTACGGACTTGACCTGTACGGTAAATATGCGCTTGCAGAGCTTTTACACCGTATCACCGAGGAAACGGACATCCCCTGGGTCCGTTTGCTCTATTGCTACCCGGATAAGATCACGGATGAGCTGGTTGCCGAGATGCGCGACAATCCGAGGATCCTCAAGTACATTGATCTTCCGCTTCAGCACGTCAGCGATCATATGCTTTCTGCTATGAACCGCCACGGAGACAGTACTACGGTGCGTGCCGTTGTAAAGAAGCTTCGTGACGAGATCCCGGGAATCGTGATCCGTACCACCTTCATTGTCGGCTTCCCCGGGGAGACGGAGGAGGATTTCTGCGAGCTTTGCGAGTTTATCAAGGAAGCGCGCTTCGACCATGCGGGCGTGTTTACGTATTCCCGTGAGGAGGGGACGCCTGCATACGACCTTCCCGATCAGATCGATGAGCAGGTCAAAGCGGACCGTATGGATGTTCTGATGCGTATGCAAATGGAGATCAACGAGGAGCTTAACCGCGAGAAGATCGGACAGGTGGTCGACGTCATCTGTGAGGATTACGATCCCGTTGCCGAGATACACTTCGGAAGAAGCACCGCTGATGCGCCTGAGATCGATGGCAAGGTATATTTCCGCAGTGCAGAGCGCATTTCTCCCGGCTCTATGATCAGAGTCAAGGTTCGCGACGTGGTAGATTACGATCTTTACGGAAATATTGTGACGAAGAATTGATGGAGGTAGGAAAAACATGAAAATGAATTTGCCGAATAAGCTTTCGGTTCTGCGCCTGTGTATGGTCCCTGTTTTTGTTGTGATCATGATCCTCTCCGACGCGCTTTGGGCGAATATTGCAGGACTCGTGCTCTTCTCGGTTGCCTCTTATACCGATATGCTGGACGGAAAGATCGCCCGCAAAAGGGGACTTGTGACCGACTTCGGAAAATTTCTCGACCCTTTAGCGGATAAATTCATGGTCATCGGCGCTATGATGGTCATTCTCTACAAGACTATGGCAGATGCTCCACGTAATGAGCTCTTCTGCAACGTCTTCATTTGGGCGGTGATCATCGTAATCTTCCGTGAGCTGGCGGTGACCTCCATCCGCTTGGTAGTATCGGGTTCAAGTGGGATCGTCGTTGCCGCGAATATGCTCGGTAAGATTAAGACCTGTACGCAGATCGCCTGTGTTATTTCCTGTATCGCAGAGCGTATCTTCTATTGGAATATTCCCGCGCTTCACTTTTTGAAGGAGTATCTGCCGCTTTCCCTTGTAACTACCGTATTGATGCTTGTTTTCACCCTTTGGTCGGGGATCAATTACATTGTTTCATATTGGAAGTATATGGATCCCGAGAAATAAAAACAAAACTGCCTCAAATGCGAAGGTCGTGCATTTGAGGCGGTTTTGTCATACTGTGACATCTGACAAAAGGCAGTCTTGGATGACGCCGTAAGACGAAGGATTCATACGCTTTTCCTTTTTGAATGTTAAATGTTCGCAAAATGCACACAAGGGTTCTTCTTGTGCGGTGAATATCTATTCAATCCTACAAAATTGACAAAATTTCATCAAATCACTTGCATAATTGAAAAAAATGCGGTAAAATATAAACTGTATGGAAAGGCTTTCCAATACGGGACAAGCCGAGAAAACAAAAAATTACATTAAACGGAGGATTTTTCCAATGGCAAACGTAAAAGTTGCGATTAACGGTTTCGGTCGTATCGGCCGTCTTGCATTCCGCCAGATGTTCGGCGCGAAGGGTTATCAGGTAGTTGCGATCAACGACCTTACCAAGCCCTCTATGCTCGCTCACCTTCTCAAGTATGACTCTGCACAGGGCAGATACAACCATGAGGTCAGCGCAAACGACGAGGAAGGCACCATCACTGTTGACGGCAAGACCATCAAGATCTATGCTGAGAAGGATGCTGCAAACCTTCCCTGGAAGAAGCTGAAGATCGACGTTGTTCTGGAGTGCACCGGCTTCTACTGCTCCAAGGAGAAGTCCATGGCTCATATCAACGCAGGTGCTAAGAAGTGCGTTATTTCCGCTCCCGCAGGCAAGGATCTGAAGACCATCGTTTTCTCTGTAAACGAGAATACTCTTACCACCGAGGATCAGATCATCTCTGCTGCATCCTGCACCACCAACTGCCTCGCTCCCATGGCTAAGGCGCTCAACGACTACGCTCCCATCCAGTCCGGTATCATGACCACTGTTCATGCTTACACCGGTGACCAGATGATCCTTGACGGTCCTCACAGAAAGGGTGACCTCCGCCGTGCACGCGCAGGTGCTCAGAACATCGTTCCCAACTCTACGGGTGCTGCAAAGGCAATCGGTCTTGTAATTCCCGAGCTCAATGGCAAGCTGATCGGCTCTGCACAGAGAGTTCCTACCTGCACCGGTTCCACCACCATTCTTGTCGCTGTTGTAAAGGGCAAGGACGTTACTGTTGAGGGTATCAACGCAGCTATGAAGGCAGCTTCTTCTGCTTCCTTCGGCTACAACACCGATGAGATCGTTTCTTCCGACGTGATCGGTATCACCTACGGTTCTCTCTTCGATGCAACCCAGACCATGGTTGCAAAGATCGATGACGATACCTACCAGGTACAGGTTGTTTCTTGGTACGATAACGAGAACTCCTACACCAGCCAGATGGTTCGCACCATTAAGTACTTTGCTGAGCTTCAGTAATTTAAGACGATAAAAAGGGGTCTGTCTCAAATCGACGATTTGAGACAGACCCCTTTTTTTACGCTGCCTCATCAAAAATATGTGCATGATACACAAAATTCGGGGGGGGGGGTACTGTGAATTGTATACAATTGACATATAAAAAGTTAGAAAATGCAATAAAAAGAGTAAAAAATGCAATGGACACACAAAAAATAATATGGTATACTATAGCCACTTCCAATAGTTTACAAATGATTATAACTAATGAAGGAGAACGCTATCATGAAAAAAACAAGAAGAATCGTTTCATTCATTCTTTCCCTTGTGATGCTCCTGCCGCTGATCGCGATTGCGGTCACGGCTGAGGAGACGGACATCCTCTGGGAGGGAGAGAACTTTGACGCGGGTACGTGGAGCAATATGAACTCGTGGCCCGTGAGCGCCGAGATCGTATCGAAGAGCGCGCTCAATCCGTCGGACAAGGCGCTCAAGATCGATATCAAGGGCGTGGCGGCAGCCTCCAGAACCGCGCCGTACTATGCGTGGGGCAGTGACAGCAATATTTATGAGATCACCGATTACTCGTATGAGGCGGCAACCAACACCGTCTCGGGTAATTTCAGTGACGGCACTGCCACCCATGCCATCAGCGGCACGCTGGATACGGGTGTGGCGGCGACCTGCGATGCGGGAACCTACTACGTCTATACCCCTGATATGGTGGACGCAAGAACCGGTTACAACAACGTGGCAAAGGCTGCGGTCGTAAGGAACCCCTTGATCAGTGCGACCACCGCGAACAAGGCGGTTTTCCAGTATAAGATTTGGTTTGAAGAGGGCTCCAAGGGCATTTTTGCAAGCCGTGCTTATACGAGCGGCGGAAAGTACGTTGAATTTTTCGGTATGAAGGCAACCGGCACTTCCGTCACCCTTCAGCAGCATGAGAATGCGCAGATCGCCGCAGGCTCTGCCGTCACCTTTAAGACGGGCGAGTGGCACACGATCAGCGTGGCATTGGATTTTTATGATCGTTGGTATGATGTTTATCTGGACGGCGTTTATGCATTCAGTGCCATCAACAACAGCGGAGATCTCTTTGAGCTTCCCATTCCTTTTGATATCGGCGCCACTAAGTGGAACCTGATTCAGATCAACCGTCGCAATACGTCCGCCGCGTCTCTTGCGGGTTCTCTGATGATTGATGACGTCTGCATTTATGATGGCAGTATCCTAGATGCCTTCACTCCGGCGCCCGCCATCGAGGTGACCGATGATTTTGAATCCTATACGGTGGATAAGATCACGAAGACAGAGGGCTACAATCTCTCGGACAGCGGAAACATCGTCGCTTATAACAAGGTTTTGTCGGAGAACCTCACGGGCAGCTCCAACAAGTTTGTGCGTGTGCCGCTTCTTTACGACGGCACGGGCTCCAACGTCATCGGCACTGCGGGGTACACAAACTACGATAAAACCCTGACTTTGGCACATCCCCAGATGACCAAGGAAAACGGTGAGTATGCCGTGTTCGAGATCGATTACCGCCACAATGCGGAGGCGAACTGCACCAACGGCACCATTGAAACCCAGCTCTACACATTCAATTTTGATATGGAGCTTTCCAAAGGTGCAGCGATCGCGGGAACCGCGGTCACCAACACCGTTCACAATAAGTCCGGCATCTATCTCTCCCTCTTCACCATCAACCTCAAGGACGGTTCCCTTGTGGGTCATGATTCGAGCATGACAAAGACGGGCGCCGCGGGTTTGAAGGAAAACGAGTGGAATACGATTCGCTACGTTCTGAACCTGAGGGACACCTCCTACTATCTCTACGTCAACGGAATCCTTTACGGCTATGACGACGCGATGGAGTCCGTCACCGCCTCCGGCTGGAGTAAGTGCACCAACGTATCCAATCTCAAGATTCCGGCAAATAATCTTATCATTTCCAAGGTCAACAAGAAGGACAACACGGGAAATACCTGCTATAATAAGGTTGGAGAGGCAAATGAGACCTATTCCAACGTTAACTATATTGACGTGGATAACGTAACTTTTAGTTCTACCAATGAAGCGCCTGTGATCGTTCTTCCTCCCGTCACGGCGGAGAATGACTTTGAAGGGTATTCGGATCAGCAGACCTTAACAACAAGTAACGGCTTTGCGGCGGCACCTCCTTACAATATGGTGCTTTCCGAGACTGTGGATGGCAAGGACAACAAATTTGTCCGCGTGCCCTTCCTTTACGGTGGCGACAGCCCGACGTCCGGCACCACGAACCGCGACAAGTCGTTTTACTTGAAGCATAGCATGTTTAACAAAGACAACGGACGCTACATGATCTATGAGGCGGATTTCCGACGCAATGCATCGGCGCAGAAAGCGGTCGTTCAATTGCAGCTTGCCTCTCTTAAGTTCGAAGACGCATCCGGAACGCAGTATAACGGAAGTTATCTGGCGCTCTTCAGCATCAATCTTCAAACGGGTGATATCACGGGACACAACTCGAGCATGACCAAGACAGGTGCCGAGGGCTTGACTGCGAACGAGTGGACGCGTGTGAAGTTCGTTCTCGATCTTGAAAATCCTTCCTACCGTATTTATGTTAACGGTGTGACGTACGGATACGGAGAAGGGATGCAAGGCATGTATTACAGCGCCAACGATTGGGTTAGGGTGAACAATATAAAGAATATTGAGGCTTCAGTGAACAGCCTGATTGTCGCAAAGGTAGACAAGGACAACACCGTTACCGCAGCGTATACCAAGGCTTCCGATGCGGATGCTACGTATTCCAACGTCAACTACGTTGACCTTGATAATTTGAATCTGATCACCTCGGATACGATGCCTCCCATCGTTTTCCCTCCCATCGAGGCAGAGGAAGGCTTTGAAAGCGGTACGGCGGGATCTGCGCTGTCTTCCTCGAATTCTTCCACCAACACCGCCTATAACAAGGTGCTATCCGAAACCGTGGGAGAGGGTGCAAACCAATTCCTCCGCGTGCCGCTTCTCTACGACGGAACCGGCGATAATACGATATCCACCGGTGGTTATACCAACTACGACAAGACCGTAACGATGAAGCATGCCACGATCTCCACCGATACCGGTAAGTATGCGGTATTCACCGTGGATTACCGCCCGCATGCCGAAGCGAACGCTGCCACGGGTACGATTGAGATCCAGATCAACGGCTACAAGTTTGACGCACTGGTCGAGAACGGTTCGCAAAAGTCGGTAGAGCCTCGGAAGTATGAATATTCTGATCTTGCAGAGGATGAAAAGGGTGTAACGGGTATCTTTCTCAAGCTGTTTGACATCAATCTGGCAACGGGTGAATTGACAGGCAATTCCTCCGACAGCCTGAAAAAGACAGGCGCTAAGGGCTTGAATCTGGATGAGTGGAATACCATTCAGTTTGTCATGAATCTGGAGGATTCCTCCTCGTGCCTGTACGTCAACGGTTACCTCTATGGCGTCAGTGAAAAGATGCATGCTACCTCCAACGGTTGGTATTATTATACGAATCCTTCCAATATCGTCTTTACGAGCAACTGTCTCTTTGCGGCAAAGGTCAATAAGAAGGATGAGGCGTTCAATAAGCTTGGGGAAGCTGACGAAACCTATTCCAACGTCAACTATATTGATATCGACAACATTTCCATTGCTTCCGCGACCGAAAAGGATATCACCGTGCTTGATCCTGTCAACGAGGACGGCGGTGTTCTGATGTACGTGGAGGTCAAAGGAGAGAAGGTTGCAAATGAGTATTTGTATCTGACAAAGGATATTGAATACGAGGTGTCTTACTTTGATCCCAATGAAATTGCGTACGACGGTATCATTTCCACCGTTGATAAGTCCTCCATTCGTCTGAAAGGCCAAGCGGGACTTCGCTTTGCGACCGAGATCGTAGACATGGAAGCATTCGATGCGCTGTTCGCTCTTGAGGGTGAGGATTATAAGGATGTGACGTTCGGTACGCTGATCGTTCCCACGTCTTACGTCAGCGACATTGACTTTACTGTGGATTCGCTTAAGATAGCCGGAAGACAGTATCTTGAAGTGGAAGCCAATTACGGTCACTACTACGCCTTTGACAACGATGATAGCACCACGCACTTTGTCGGCTCGATCGTCAACCTGAGATCCGGTAACGTCAACCGTCCCTTCTCGGCGATCGGTTATATCAAGATCACTCTCTGGGGCGGACAGGAGTACTATTTCTATTCTTCCGACGAGAATTCTTCCCTCAAGTATCATACTGCAAACGTGCAGGAGATTGCGACTTTGGCACTGAACGACAAGACCCAAACCTGGACTGAATTTGAAAAATCCATTCTTGATACGTATGCGGAAGGTAACACTATGGACGCAACAATCGCAAACGATATGAAGGGACTTAACGTACTGGCATTCGGTGACAGCCTCTTCGGCGGTACGATCGGTTATGATCAGGCAACGCAGTGGGTCAACAAGCTGGGTGTGGATAACGAATGGAACCTGACCAACCTCGGTATCGGCAGCATGACCGTTTCCTTGACCGAGCGTAACAATGTGTACCAATATGGCAACAAGAACTCCATGTACGATTGGATGTTCAACGAAAAGAACGATTTCCGTTGGAATTCTACCGCTACTCCCTCCGGTACCAATCCCTTCTTCAAGACGGGCGTGTGCACGGATAACAAGGGAGACGTTGAATTGATCATACTGGAGGGCGGCTGTAACGACTACGGTACGGCAATCTCCGCTCCCTTGGGAACCGTGGATTCTCACGATCCCGGCACCTTCCTCGGCGCTTGGAACTGCATCACGGAGAGATTGCTTGAGGAGTATGAAAATGCAACGATCGTTTTCCTCACCACGTGGAGGCTGAATCCGCAGACGAGAACTGACGATACTCTGACCTCAATCGAATTCTCCGAGAGTGTGATCACGCTGTATGAGGAGAGATATGCAAGCAACGATCGCATTGCGCTGATCGATGCGGGTGACCCGAAGGTGTCCGGTGTCGATATGCTGGACAGCGCGTGGAGAACCGAATACTCCACCGATTCTTATCACCTCAAGGATACCGGTATGGCTGTGATGGCAGATCACATGTTGCCGCTGCTTTGGGAGATCGTGATGAAGGCTCGTTGAAGGGAGGATGGAAGATATGAAGAAATACAAAGAACCAAGAATTGATCTTTTCTTCCTTGCAAGCGAGGACGTTTTAACCGTTTCCGACCCTACGGGCGACGACATTTTTGACAATATTGAGCTTTGACCTTAAAACACAAACCAACAGCCCTGCGGCAGGCTTGCCGCAGGGCTGTTGGTTGTACTATTCAAATATTCAAAAGCGTTCTGAAGGGGGCAATGTAGCTTTCGGCACGCGCACTGTTTTCCGCTTCCGCGAAGATGCGAAGGAGCGGTTCGGTGCCGGAGAAACGGCAGATGACGAAGGAGTCGTCATCAAAATAAACCTTACAGCCGTCCTCATAGTTGACACGGGTGACGGTTGCGTTTCCAAAATCGGGAAGGAGCTTGTCTACCATCAGAGCCTTCTGTATCTCTGCTTTTCTTTCAGCCGGAAAGGCAAGATTGGCTTCCACCATTTCAAAGTGACCGAAGCGTGCCTCCAGCTCGGAGATCAGCTTGGTAGGGGAGCCTATTGCACATACCATTTCAATGAAGAGGGAAGCGGCGTAAATGGAATCCTTTCCGTGGATGTGTCCGCGCACGGTCAGTCCCCCCGAGGATTCGCCGCCGAGAATTGCATCATAGCGATCGATGGCGGAGGAGATATACTTGAATCCGATCGGAACCTCGTGGCATTCCTCCGAAAAGGAAGCTGCGATCTTATCCAGCATATGCGTGGTTGCCAGGTTGCGGACGACGGGACCCGTCCATCCCTTATGGGCGCGGAGATAGTAGTACAGAAGACACAGGATCTCATTTGCGTCAACGTACCGCCCGTTTTCATCCACAACACCCAAGCGGTCACCGTCACCGTCAAAGGCGATGCCGAGGTCATAGCCGCCGTCTACCACGCGATTGCGCAGATCCTTGAGTCTGCTTTCCGTAGGTGCGGGAATGCCGCCGCCGAAATATGCGTCCTTATTGTCATTGATGATATCAACCGTGCAACGTAGCGTCTGGAGAATGACGAGAAGGGGATAGGTGCCCGAGCCGTGCATCGGGTCAAAGAGGATGCGCAGAGAGCGGTTCTTGATGACGTCACAATTGAGCTTTTCAAGAATATGATCGATAAAATCGTTGAAGGGGGCATGCAGATAGGAAACAAGACCTTCCGCCTCTGCCTGTGCCAACGGCTTGAGAGAAACGGGAATATCAAGCTCCTTTTCGATCAATGCTTCCATGCGTGCGGTCGTTTCCAACGGTGCGTCTCTGCCCTCATCCACGATCAGCTTGATTCCGTTGTAGGATGCGGGGTTATGGCTTGCCGTGACCTCAAGACCGTAGTGAAGGTTCATATGCTGGACCAAAAACATGATCAAGGGTGTCGGGGTGCTGCGCGCGATGAGAATGACCTTGAAGCCGTATGCAGTCAATGCCTCGGCGATCCATCTGGATGCCGTTTCGGAAAGAAAACGGCGGTCATATCCGATGACGATCGGCTTGTCTGCCTTGTTCTCTTCCTCAGCCAAACGGCTGACGGCGCGTGCAACACGAAGAATGTTGGCTTTGATGAAATCATCGCCGATGATGCCTCTCCAGCCTCCTGTGCCAAAGCAGATCGCGGGTTCGCGGTACTTGATTTCTGTTGTGTTCATATCTACAGTCCTTTCATTTTATTTCGATTTCATTATACAGATTTTCGGATTCCTTTTCAATAGATTTTCTCCAAAAGTGGCGAAATTGAAATAGGTTGGGACGAAAATAAAAGATGGAGGACTTCAAAAAAGAATTTGAACCAAAAAAACGAGCGCAAGGGAAAGATTTTTTCAAATACCTCTTGCATTGAGCCGCTTTTTGTTTTATAATATAAGATGAAAGAAAATGTCCGCATACGGTGGACTATCTTAACATTATCTCCCACTTAGAACCGGTGGGAAAGAGGAGGAAAAATCACATGAAAATTCTGGTTATCAACGCGGGTAGCTCCTCGATCAAGTATCAGCTGATCGATATGGAGAACGAAACACTTTTGGCAAAGGGACAGGCTGACCGTATCGGAATTGAGGGTGGCAACTTCAAGCAGAAGGTAGAAGGTCGCGAGGATTATAAGCTCGATATCTTTATGAAGGATCACGCAGATGCAGTCAAGCTCGTGCTGGATACGCTGACCTCCAAGGAAAACGGCGTCATCGCATCTCTGTCCGAAATTTCCGCAGTCGGTCATCGCGTGCTCCACGGCGGCGAGAAATTCTCCGGCTCCGTTATTATCAACGAGGACGTGATCGCAGCAATTGAAGAGTGCTGCGAGCTGGGTCCTCTCCATAACCCCCACAACCTCACGGGTATCCGTGCATGCGAGAAGACCATGCCCGGTGTTCCCCAGGTCGCTGTATTTGACACGGGCTTCCATCAGACCATGCCCGATTATGCATATCTTTATGCGCTTCCCTACGAGTACTATGAAAAGTACCGCATCCGCCGTTACGGCTTCCACGGTACCAGCCATCGCTACGTCAGCATGCGTGCAGCAGCGCTGCTTGGCAAGGATCCCGCAAATGCAGAGGGTCTCAAGGTCGTTACCTGCCACCTTGGAAACGGCTCCTCCATCGCGGCTGTCAAGGATGGCAAGTGCTACGATACTACCATGGGTCTGACGCCTTTGGAGGGCATCATGATGGGTACCCGTTGCGGCTCCATCGACCCCGCGATCGTTCCTCTCCTTATGAAGAAGGAGAACCTTACTCCCGATCAGATCGACACCATTATGAACAAGAAATCGGGTATGCTTGGCATTACCCAGAAGACCAGCGACAACCGCGACATCGAGCAAGCTGCAAAGGCAGGCGATGCACGTTGCCAGCTCGTTGAGAACATGGTCGTTCATCAGCTTACCAAGTACATCGGTTCCTATGCGGCAGCAATGGGTGGTGTAGATGCCATCACCTTTGCCGGCGGTATCGGTGAGAACAATCCTCACTATCGCTCAAGAGTTGCGAAGAATCTGGAGTTTATGGGTGTGAAGATCGACGAGGAGCTCAATCAAAAGGCAATGCGCGGTGCTGCAGAGGTAGATATCTCTACGCCCGATTCCAAGGTAAGAGTGTTTGTCATTCCCACCAATGAGGAATTGATGATCGCAAAGGATACCGAAGAGCTTGTTGCCGCTCTGTAATTCTTTTCGGTACTGCAATGGTTGAAGCAATTGAAACGTTCTTCCTCGAGACGGTGGGGCGTGAGCTGTGCGTGCTTTTCTGCTCTATGCTCCCCATCATCGAGTGCCGAGGTGCTGTGCCTCTCGGATTTGTCTTGGGGCTGCCTTGGTGGCAGACTGTGCTGTTCAGCGTTGCGGGAAATCTTCTGCCCGTGCCCTTTATCCTACTTTTCATTCGTGCGATTCTCAAGTGGATGCGGAACAGCTCCGTCAAATTCTTTGCAAGGATCGCGGGATGGCTTGACCGTAAAATAGAGAAGCATAAGGGAACGATCGAGAAGTATTCCTATCTTGGAGTGATGATATTCGTGGCGGTTCCACTCCCCGGAACGGGCGCTTGGACAGGTACCTTGATTGCCTCGGTGTTGGGTCTTGAACCGAAGAGGTCGTTTCTTGCGGCTGTCGGCGGTGTACTTATCGCAACGGCGATCATGACAGTTTTGATGTATTGCGGCTTTGGGGCGATCTTGGGATTGCTCTGAAAATTATAGAGGGGGCAGGGACAGTCGCTTTTTGAAAAGCTTTTGACCCTGCCTCCTCATGTGCTACCTCAGCTCATGCCGGACAACGGTCACGGTGCAGAGGCAAAACACGCATGGGAAAAAGCAAGAACGTCCTTTTTTTTGAAAACATCATCCCTTGATGTAATACGTTTTTTACGATAGAATATATAAAGTAAGGATGCTTTTATTCTCAATTTCAAAAAGACAGAAAGGAAGGGTAATATATGATCATCGATGCACATAACCATCCCGATTGGCATAAGCATGATTTTGATGCCTTCATAAAAAATATGGACACCTACCATATTGATAAGACCTGGCTTCTCTCTTGGGAGACTCCTTACGGCGACTATTCGCCCGATTTCACGTACGTGCTTCCGGGTCCCGTTTTTATGGGAGAAAACTGTGTACCCATCCCATTCTCCCGTTGCCTGGAATACAAGCGGCGCGCCCCCGATCGCTTTATCCTCGGATACGCTCCCAATCCTCACCGCCCCGACGCCATCGATGCCTTGCGCGCTGCAGTTGATCTTTACGACGTAAAGGTGTGTGGCGAGGTTAAATTCCGCATGCTTTATGACGATCCCGATGCGGTGGATCTGTTCCGCTTCTGCGGAGAGGCGCGTCTGCCGGTCACCCTTCATTTTGACTATCCCGAGGCAACACGCGCAAAGGGGAATTATCCGCGCAGAAATTGGTGGTACGGCGGTAGCATCGATCACCTTGACAATCTTCTCTCTCTTTGTAAGGATACTGCTTTTCTCGGACATGCACCCGGCTTCTGGGCACATATTTCGGGAGATGATCAGGCAGAGACCATCAGTTATCCAAGTGGCCCCGTTCTTCCCGGCGGTAGGGTGGAGGAGCTTCTTACCAAACACAAAAATCTCTATTGCGACATTTCTGCCGGCTCCGGCTGTAGGGCTCTGTCACGCGATCTTGAGTATACCTATCGCTTGATTTGCCGTTTCCCCGACCGCTTCCTTTATGCAAGAGATTATTTTGATAATCAGCATCAGGAGCTGATCAATAAGCTTTCTCTGCCGAACGACGTTTTCGAGCTTGTGATGCATGGAAATGCGGAGCGTCTGGCGGCGAACTGATCCCCGTTTTGTCAAGGATCATAAGGCGGCAATTTCCGAGATGCAAGCGGCATTTGATGCGATCTCATACGGAAAAATAATCAAAGGAAGCACCGACACGTCGGTGCTTCCTTTGATTGCTTTATTGTTTTACAGACTGATTTCGCGCCCCTTCACGAACACGTTTTGCATTCTGATGTCCTCGTCAAAAATAACGATATCGGCGTCCTTGCCTGTATCAAGCGTTCCCTTGAAGGTGCAGCCGAGAAGCTTTGCAGGGGTCTCACTCGCCATCTTAACGGCATCGACCAAAGGAATGCCTGCACCAACGACGGTGCGTACCAAACGGTCGGTCGTGGCGATGCTTCCCGCAAACGCTTGCCCACCGGGAACCCAGGCAACGTCGCGCTCGATGTAGACCTCCATACCGTTTTCCAAACTGCCGAGGATGCTCTTTGTGCCGTTGGCGGCACCTGCCGCACGCATTGCATCGGTGATGAGTGCCGTGCGGTCGGGACCTTTGATCTTGTAGACCATTTGCAGAAGCTCGGGAGGCAGATGCATGCCGTCGGCAATGATCTCAACTGTAATATCATCGTCAAGATATGCTGCCTCAATTGCGCCTGCAATGCGGATGCCGTTGACTCTCTCAACACTCTTCATGCAGGAATAGAAGTGTGTCATGTGGGTGTAGCCGTGACGCTTAGCATCCTGCATCTCGCGGCAATTGACGTCGGTGTGCGCCGCGCTGAGCCAGATACCTCTCTCGGAGAGCTTGGATGCAAAAACATAGTCGGTATCTCTCTCGGGGGCGATGCTCCAGCGAACGATGTCGTCGGTCGCCTCCAAAATGCGCTCATACTCGGCAGGATCGGGATCACGGATGAACTTCGGATCCTGAGCACCCATTTGCGAAAGCGCGAAATAGGGTCCCTCCATGTGCATACCTACAAAATCCGCACCGTTGCAGCCGTTTTCCTTGACTGCCTTGTAGGAGTTGAACATTTTAATCATATCCTCAAGGGGACCGGAGGTTGCGGTGGGACAAAGAGCGGTCGTGCCGTGCTTTCCGTGGAATTCCGCAATGCCGCGGAAGGCTTCCTCGGTTCCGTCAAGAAAATCATAGCCGCCGCCACCGTGCACGTGCAGATCGATGAAGCCGGCGCTGACGTAATTCCCCTTGGCATCAATGATGCGATCGGGAGTGCCGCGGCGGTAAGCGTCTGCCTTGGAGATGATCATGCCATCCTCAAAATATACGTTCTCCTCTACGATCTGTCCGCCGCGGATCACGCGTCCATTGATAATTTGTGTCATCATAACAGTTTGGCGCCGCTATCGGGATCGCAATACATGGTTGCGTTGTTGTGCAGACGCATGATGGTTGCGGGAACGTCTGCGCTGATCTTGGCGTTTACGGTATTGTACACTGCCTCTGCCTTGGTAGCCGCGGGAACGGTACAGATCATGACCTTTGCGGCGGTAAGAGAGGGAATGGTAAGCGTGAACGCATGTGTAGGAACGTCATCGATGGTCGGGAAGCAACCGTCGTGTACCTGCTGGTTGCGGCAGGTCTCATCAAGAGGCACGAGCTTTACCTTTTTGGGATCGTTGAAGTCCGCAACCCAAGGATCGTTGAAAGCAATGTGTGCATTTTCACCGATGCCAAGGAATACGATATCGGTCGGATATTTTGTGAGAAGCTCACCGTATCTTTCGCACTCTGCCTCGGGATCGGGATTTGCACCGTTTACGTAGTGTACTTCACCAAAGGGAAGCTTTCCGAATACGTGCTCGTAAAGATAGTAGCCGAAGCTCTGCTCCTTTTCCTTGGGGAAGCCTACGTATTCATCCATATGGAACGCACGGCAACGGGTCCAGTCGATTCCCTCTTCCTTGAAGAGCGCAGCCAACGTGTCGTTCTGCGAGGGAGCTGCGGCAAAAATAATATTGACCCACTCCTGTGTCTTTTGAAGCTCGCGGATCGCCTCAGCGCCCTTGCGTGCCGCATCCTTGCCCGCTTCTGCGCGATTTTCGTAAATCTTAACGGATAATTTATCCTTAATAACCTCTTTCAGCATTTCTGTATCCTTTCAAACTGTATATTTCTCTCATAATTGCGGAGACCGCCGAGTGTCGGCAGTCTCCGTATTTTTGTTGCGCTTATACGGGTGTCGCAACGACCTTTTCGCTCTTGCCTGACTTCATGGAAGCGTCCAGTGCATTGAGGATGAATACAGGACGGATGAATTCGTCATAGGTCTCCTTCATGGGAGCGCCCGTAAGAAGGGCGTACATATCGTCCAACTCACATTCAAAGGGGTAAGGGGTGAATGCAAATTTATCAGCCTTCAGCCCCTTGCCGCCGAATACGGTTGCATGGTAATACCAGCCCTCGCTTGTGTAAGAGCCTGTGATGGGATAGTCCTTATATTTTGCTACGAATGCCACCTCTTTATCACAGGAGATCGCCGCAACCTCTTCCACGTCGTTGCCGAAGATCGTTGTCATCATTTGTACGAGGTGCTGGGAATAGAAGTAAAATCCACCGTAGGCGGGGTCGATAGACAGGGGGGCGGCGACGTTTCCGCCACGAACGGTGCCGTACATCCCTTCCGCGATCTCTTTTGCCATCTGTGTGACACCGGGAAGATACTTGCAGGAGGAGCCGCCGCAAAGACGAACGCCGTACTTCTTGGCTTCTCTCATGAATTCGACCGCCTCAGCGCCGTCACAGGTGATGGGCTTGTCGATGAACATCGGAATGCCCGATGCAAGATAGGGCTTTGCGTACTTGTAGTGATTGTCGCCGTGACGCGCAGTGATCATGATACCGTCTACCTTGCCTACGAGCTCATCATAGCTTTCCATGATGTGAACGCCGAATTCGGCGTTGAGCTTCTTGCAGGACTCCTCTTCATCGGAGTAAACGCCGATGACGGTCATGTCGGGGTGTCTGCCGTTTTTGAGCTGGTTTAAAAAGCTGTTTGCATGTGAATTTTCGCAGCCGAGAATTGCAACCTTAAACATAGTAATATCTCCTTTTTAATACTTGAGGGGCAGAGGATTCTCTGCATGTACCGCTTCAATGATCTCAATTGCTTTTGCGGCTTTTTCTGCGGTGATATAGAGGGGGGCACCGTTTACGAGTGTGTCGTACAGGCGCTTATAGTAAATGTCGCTTGCGGTCGTGAAGCCATCTCCTGTCGTATTGAAGGTCTCTTCATGGAAGGGAAGGTTCTCGGAGCAGTACATCGGATAACCCGTTTCGGGCTTGCGGAGGGGCTCCTCCGTTACGGGGCGGGCTTCCAGCTCCTCGTCGACAATATATTTGATATTGACGTCCCCTGTGGTGCCACAGATCAGAGACCCGCGGTCGCCGAGGATCTTGATGTTCTTAGCGGGGTAAGCATCGGCGGAATTGACCTCGATATCGACGATAGGCTTGCCGGGTGCGGTGATGATGATCTTTGCCATATCGTTCGCATCTCCGCTGGTAAGCGCCGTATCAAGATGGGAATATGCCACCTTTGCGTCGGGATCCCAGCCGAGAAGATCAAGCGCAATACCGATCGGGTGAGGGGCTGTGTTGTAAACACCGCCCGCACAGTGGTTTTGCAGTGTCTGCCAGTCCCAACGGCGGGAAAATCCGCTCCAGCACATGTTGATCTGCTTGATGTTGCCAAGCTTTCCGCTTTCAAGAATCTCCTTGATCTTGAAGATCGTGGGACCGTAAATGGACTGGTGGAAGGCAGTTACCAGCACACCGTGCTTCTCCGCGGTCTTGATCAGATCCATTGCTTCATAATAGGTTTTTGCGAAGGGTTTTTCGTTGAGTACGTTGTAGCCGTGCTCAAGACAATCCTTTGCGATGGAGTAGTGTTGTTGAGAGAAGGACGCGTTGACGATCAGATCGATGTCCTTTCTTCCAAACAGCTCTCTGTAGTCTTCGTACACGTCACATCCGAAGTCGACCTTCGCACGCTCGCGACGGTCTGCGATGGCATCGACGGCGGCAACGACCTCGACGATTGTGTTTTGCTCGGAGAGAAAATATGCGCCGTGAATGTTACGTCCGCTGCGTCCCTGACCGATGATAGCGACTCTTAGTTTTTTCATAAGGGAAACCTCCTTAGATTTTGTTGATTCTATTTCAGTACTTCACGGACAGAGGATTCTGTGCGTGTACCGCCTCGATGATCTCAATAACCTTTGCTGCCTTTTCTGCGGTGACGTACAGAGGGGCACCGTTGACCAGCGTATCGTACAGCTTTTTATAGTAGATGTCGCATGCGGTGGAGAATCTGCTTCCGATGGCTGTAACAGTCTCCTCATGGAAAGGAAGCGTTTCGGAGCAGTACATCGGGTATCCGGTCTCGGGCTTGCGCAAGGGCTCCTCGGTTACGGGACGTGGCTCAAGCTCGCTGTCGACGATGTACTTCATCTCGATCTCACCGCTTTCATTGCTCGAGAGTGTACCGCGGTCGCCGAGAATCTTGAATTGTCTTGCAGGGTATGCGTCGGCAGAGTTGACCTCGATATCGACGATCGGTTTGCCGGGTGCGGTGATGATGATCTTTGCCATATCGTTTGCATCTCCGCTGGTCAAAGCTCTGTCGAGGTGAGAGTAGACGACCTTTGCGTCGGGATCCCAGCCAAGAAAATCCAAAGCCATCCCGATGGGGTGGGGAGCTGTGTTATACACGCCGCCCGCGCAATGGTTCTGCAGAGTCTGCCAGTCCCAACGGCGGGAGAAGCCGCTCCAGCACAGGTTGATCTGCTTGATGTTACCAAGCTTTCCCGTGGGGAGGAGCTCACGGATGACGTTGACGGCGGGGCTATAGAGAGATTGATGGAATGCGGTGATCAGCACGCCGTGCTTCTTGGCAGTGTTGATCAGATCCATTGATTCGTAATAGGTTTTTGCAAAGGGCTTTTCGTTGAGTACGTTGTAGCCGTGCTCAAGACAGTCCTTTGCGATCTCGTAGTGCTGCTGCGAGAAGGATGCGTTGACGATGAGGTCAATGTCCTTTCTGTTAAACAGTTCTCGGTAGTCCTCGTAAGCGTCACATCCGAAATCCTTCTTGCCGCGCTCGCGGCGATCTGCGATCGCATCGACTACGGCAACGACCTCAAAGCGGTCGTTGTCGGGGGAGAGAAAATACGCGCCGTGGATGTCACGACCGCTTCGCCCCTGACCGATGATAGCAACTCTCAATTTTTTCATGATGGTCTCCTTCGGTGGAATAGCCTTCGATCAAGCCTTTACAACAGGCAGCTCGGAAATCTTTTTCATATACTTGAAGGACGCTTCGATTGCGTTGAGACAATCCTCAGCTCCCTCGAACTCAAGGGTGAAGCCTTCCTCGTAGCCTGCCCGACGAAGCTTTTGGAGTGCTTCGATCACGGGAACAACGCCGTGTCCCAAAATCGTGCCGCGCAGACCGTTGCCAAAACGGTTGAAGAAGAGCCCCTCGGGAAGGATCTCCTTTTCGCCCTTTTTGAAATAGAGAAAGTCCTTGACGTGCACGTGCATGACGTAGGGCATCGCGCGGTCGATCGCCATCAGCGGATCGACGTCTGCGCAGTAGAAGTTTCCAATATCGACCAGCCAGCCATAGTTGCTGTCACCGACGGCATTGAATACCGCTTCCATGCGTTCCGGCTCCTGGAAGACCATTCCGTGATTTTCCGAGCAGGTTCTGATGCCCTTTTCTTTTGCGTAGAGTGTGACCTCGCGGATGATGGGAGCGACGTAGGGGACGGAATCCTCCCATGTCTTTCCCTCGGGAATGGAGAAGCCGACGTCATGACGCATTATGGTGACACCGTACGCCTCTGCCACGTCAACCTGTCCCTTCAGTTCTTTGATCCACTTGCTCTGTGCCTCTTCGCTCCACTGACCGGCTGTTAAGTTGGCACCGACGGTGTATGCTCCGATCGGAAGTCCGATTCCTTCGCAGTAAGCGCGCAATTCACGTGCACGGGCGACGGGATCGTCATAGCCCTTGACTGAGTCTTGCGTGAAATCGATGAAGTCAAAGCCGATTTTTTTTGTCAGATCGCAGATGTCTTCCATCGAGCATCCCGTAGCTTTCACATATTTTGAAAAGCTGTAATTGCTGATTCCCAGTCTCATAAGATCCTCTCCCTTGTATGAAAATCTTTGATCAATACTTTACCGGCAGAGGATTCTGTGCGTGTACAGCCTCGATGATCTCGATGACCTTGGTTGCCTTTTCGGGGGTAACGTCCAGAGGCTTTCCAAGCATGATGGAATCGTAGATCATGTGATAGTACATGGAGGAGCCGGTGCTGAATACGTCTCCCTCTGCCGCGAGCTCTTCCTCGTGGAAGTTGAGCTTCTCGGAGCAGTATGCGGGATAGCCGTTCTCGGGCTTGCGGAGTGCGCCGATCACGACGGGACGTGCCTCAAGCTCCTCGGGAATAATGTACTTGACCTTGACAGTGTTGGCGAAGGGACCCGTTGCGATGGTTCCCTTGGTTCCGAAAATTTTGAAGGGCTCGCCCTTAAAGCCGTCATTGTTGTTGCATTCGATGTCAATGAGGGGCTTGCCGGGGGCGGTGATGAGGATCTTCGCGAAGTCGTTTGCGTCGCCGCTGTTGAACTCGGTCATGCCGAGATAGCTGTACTGTACCTTTGCGGCGGGATCCCAATCGATCAGATCGAGACCGACACCGATCGCGTGGGGGGTGGTGTTATAAACGCCGCCTGCGCAGAAGGACTGCAGGGTCTGCCAGTCCCAACGGCGGGAAAATCCGGAATAGTTCATGCTGATCTGAAGGACGTCGCCAATCTTACCTGTTGCGAGGACCTCCTTGAGCTTGAGCACGGGAGGTGCGTAGAGGGACTGATGGAAAGCAGTTACGGTGACACCGTTCTTCTTTGCGGTGTTGATCAGATCCATTGCCTCGTAATAGGTCTTTGCAAAGGGTTTCTCGTTGAGGACGTTGTAGCCGTGCTCAAGGCAATCCTTCGCGATCGCATAATGCATGTGAGAGTAGGATGCGTTGACGATGAGGTCAATATCCTTTCTATCGAAGAGCTCTCTGTAATCGGCATAGCCCTCACAGCCAAACTCCTTCATGCCTCTTTCTCTGCGGTCTGCGAGCTCGTCCACGATTGCGACGACTTCACAAATGTCATTGTTTTCGGAGAGGAAGAATGCGCCGTGAATGTCACGACCGCTGCGTCCCTGACCGATGATGGCAACTCTCATTTTTTTCATGGTAAAACCCTCCTTGTGTATTTTCACAAAAATATCCAAAAGTAGGCACTTCTGCCTATGCATTTTTAGTATATCATATTAAAATAAAAAATGAAATAGCATTTTTTACTTTTTATATTGCATTTTTCACTTTTTTGTGGTAAACTGTGATAAATGACGGAATGGGTTGCGACGATTCTGTGAAGAAGGGGTGATATTTTTGTTCGAGATGAAGGGGAACAGCCCTCTTTATGAGATTTCTCATAAACGTGTCGATGAGCCGAATCCGGATTCCTACGGGCGGCATATGCACAACTGCTGTGAGGTCTTGCTTTTTATCAGTGGAGATGCGAATTACAATATCGACGGACTTTTGTATCAGCCGAAGCCCTACGATCTTCTCTTGATCCCCCGTGCGACGTATCATTACCTCATTCCCATTTCTCCCTTGCCGTACGAAAACTACGTGATCGATTTTGACGGCGGGGTGGTTTCTGCTGAGCACCGGGAAAAGCTTTTTTCAAAGCCTGTGATCCTCAACATTGCCGAGGATAAGGAATTCTGCCGCTTTTTCAAGCGCTTGGATCTTTACCATGAAACCTATTCCGCACAGGATTTTTCGGTGTGCGCAAAGGCGCTGCTTCGCGAGCTGTTGATCTATTGCAGCTATCGGCTTGAGCGCTCGATGATCGTGGAGCAGGAGCGACCTCCGCTTGTGGATACGCTCATCCGCCTGATCACGGAGAATCTTGAGCGACCTTTGGACGCAGAATTTCTGGCACACGAGCTTATGCTTTCAAAATCCTACCTTCAGAACGTATTTTCTCAATCCATGCACATAGGTCTCAAGCAGTACATCATGCAAAAAAAGATCTATGCGGCGCATAACGATATGATAGAGGGAATGTCCTCAGGGGACGCTTGCGCCAAGTACTGCTTCAGTGACTATTCCGTGTTCTTCAGGCTTTACAAGAAAACCATGGGATATTCCCCCAAGCAAACGGCACTTTACCGCTCATAGACGCATTTTAAAACGACATTTTTATGAAATTTTGAGGAGGAAACGTGTATGTCCTTTTTGGGAAGCATCATTGAATTTCTTGATACATCAATGACTACGCCGACCATGTACGGTTGGTTTCATATTCTCTGGCTCGTGATCTCGATTGCCTTCGGGATCCTTTTGTGCGCGCTTCATAAGGGCGTTGATCCCGACCGTGTACGCCGTACGGTTCTCGCCGTTGCGATCACAGTCATGGTGCTTGAGATCTACAAATTCTTCAATTTCTCCTTCGATTATACGGACGGTGCCGTCACCTTTGATTTTTATTGGAGTAGCTTCCCTTGGCAATTCTGCTCCATGCCCATGTACGTAGGTCTTTTGGCGGGAATCATCAAAAGGGGACGTGTGCACGATTCTCTTTGTGCGTTCCTTGCTACGTATGCCGTATTTGCGGGTGCCGCCGTTATGCTTTACCCGAGCTCCGTTTTTATCGAAGCGATCGGCATCAATATCCAGACCATGGTATGTCACGGCTCCATGATCTCTATTGGCATTTACCTCTACTATTCGGGGCACGTCAAGGCGGAGCACAAAACGATCCTCAAAGCACTTCCTGTGTTTGCGGCGGCGATCCTTGTCGCGATCGTTCTCAATGAGATCGGTTACGTCTCGGGACTTTGTGAGGAATATTATTTCAACATGTTCTACATCAGCCCTCATGAGGATCCTCATCTGCCCGTGTATTCTTTGATCCAACCCTTGGTTCCATACCCTCTCTCTCTTGTGATCTATATCATCGGCTTTACTCTGGCGGCTTATGTGATGCTGCTTCTGGCAATGGGGATCCGCGCGATCGGTACCCGTGTTGCCAACAAGGTGCGAGCAACCCGTAAATAAATAGGCGCATCCCCTGAAATGCATGAAAATGTATCGTTTGTTCAGAATAAACGATCGTTATTTCAAGTATTTCGGGGGATGCGGTGTTATAATGGGTATATCAACGGATGAAAGGAGTTCGCAATGTACGGGAAGACAGACGAGCCTTTGGATATCATTATTCCGATTTCCATCGAGTTGGATTGGCCCACCTGTGAGGAGGTCGTGAAGTGTATAAGGGAGCAGAATCAAAAATACGGATTTACAAAATTTGCGCTCGCCGCCCCGGCGGGAGGATGGAGAAGCACACATTACCCGCCGAGAGAGCATTTTATTGACCGCGCCAAGCTTTTTGCAAGCGTCAAGACAGAGCTCGCGCCGCAGGGGTTGACGCTTGGCTGGTGGATCACTGCAACGTTGAAGTCGGGACCCTCCGAGGAATTTGTCCGTACGGTGCGCTCCGACGGGAGTGAATCCCAGATTGCCTCCTGTCCCGCAGATCCTGCATTTGAGGAGCGCTTTTGTGGGGATATTGCCGCTTTCGCGGAAATTGCGCACCCCGATTTTATCATAACCGAGGATGACTGTTCACTTCGCGCTGCCACCTTCTCCGAGGGATGCTTCTGCAAATATCATCTTGAAGCGTTTGCTCGCCGCGAGGGACGTGCGTACACCCGTGAGGAGCTTGTCAAAAGCTTTGCGCAAAGAGATGCGGCATCATATGCCCTTCTGCGCCGTTGGCGGGCTTTGATGAAGGATACCCTTGTGGAGTTTGCCGCCGCCATGCGGCACGCGATCGATTCCGTCGCTCCCGAGATCCCGATGGGATACATGCAATCGGGCGGTGCGGATTGGGACGGCGACTGTACCGAGGCGGTTTCGCGCGCGATGGCAGGGGAGCGGCACGTGCCGTTTTCACGCCTGTACGGATGTTTCTATTGTGGCGGCGAGACAAAAAGCATCCCCCATGTGCTTTATCATCCGATCTATTGCAAGCAGCACATCGGTGAAAATTTTCGCTTTTATCACGAGTCGGATACATTCCCCCATACTGCGTTTTTTACATCTGCAGAGCAGATGCGCGCGATGATGGCTACGGTGTATTCCTACGGCTTTCACGGTTCCACCTTCCAGACACAGCAACTTTTGGACGATCCCAACGAGGAGGAGATCTACGGACGGATGTTCAAGGAGGAGCGAGCGCGCTTTGAGGTGATCGGAGCGCTTGCTCGGCAATGCGTGCAGAAGGGAGTGCAGATCTGCTATGACCCGTTCTGGAATACCGCAGATGACACCTGCTCTACTGAGCAGCCGCTTTGGACAAGATGCGTCAGTGCCTTCGGGCTTCCTTATACGACACTTGCTTCAAATGCTGTGTTCTGGGACGTCAGACAGGCAAAATACGCAAGCGACGAGGAGGTCACGGCGGCGCTTTCGAAAAAAGCACTTTTCCTTGACGGTGACGCGGCACGTGTGCTTTGCGAACGTGGCTTTGAAAAGTATCTTGGTGTGTCGGTCGGCGCACGGGACATAGCGGACGGACGGCTCGGCTTTGATCTTGGCGCCCGCGAGCTGATCACCGAGCGGTTTTGTACCGAGGGGTGCGGGAAACATATGCCGTCGGCACATATGTATGCGGTTGGAAAAAACGGATGCCTCCTTGAAATGCGGGTGAGCGATCCCACCTGCGAGGTGATCAGCGAGCTATATACTTTTGAGAAAAAATTTGTTTCCGTTGCGATGACGCGGTACAAAAATTCCCTCGGTGGCACCGTAACGGTTATGGGAGAGACGCTCGACGGAAATGCTTCGCAATCTCTTTTCAACTACCGCAGACAGCGCCTTTTTGGGGACGTGCTTTCCGAATGTGCAGATGAATTTGTTTTTGTTAAGGAATCCCCCTTTGTGTCCGTTGTGATGAACGAGGCGAAGGATCCGAAGGAAAGCGGATTTTTCGGGCTTCTGACCATGACCAATCTTTGTGACGGCACGGTGACGTCTCCTTTGCTTCATTTGCCACCTTGCTGGAATACGTTTGCGTCTCTTTCATTCCTTGCAAAGGATGGCTCATGGCAGGCACTTCCGTATACGCAGACGTCGGACGGCATCCGAGTGGAAATGCCCATGAAGTATTGCGATCCAATGTATCTGCGCTTTTCCTGACTGCAATAAATGAAATTGAAAATGGTAAAAAATACGCGGCGGTCCTGAAGCATGGTTCAAGACCGCCGCATATTTTTTATTTGTCAAGGAGCTTTGCAAGCTCGTCTGCAATATCGCAAGCCTCCCACGGAATATCGAGATCCTCGCGTCCCATATGCCCGTATGCCGCGATCTGGCAGTAGATCGGACGGCGCAGATCGAATCTCTTAATGATTGCCGCAGATCTCAGATCCACCAACTCAAGAACCTTTTCCTCGATTTTCTTCTCATCCACGCGTGCCGTGCCAAAGGTGTCGATCATAACGGAGACAGGCTTTGCCACACCGATCGCGTATGCAACCTGTACCTCGCACTTGTCGGCAAGTCCTGCTTTGACAACGTTCTTTGCAACGTATCTTGCTGCATAGCAGGCGGAACGGTCCACCTTTGTCGGATCCTTACCGGAGAATGCACCGCCACCGTGGCGAGCGTAGCCGCCGTAGGTATCCACAATGATCTTGCGTCCCGTAAGACCCGTGTCGCCTGCGGGACCGCCGATGACGAATCTTCCTGTGGGATTGATGTAGATCTTGGTTTCTTCGTTCATCATGTTTGCGGGAACGATCGGCTTGATCACCTCGCGGATCAGATCCTCTCTGATCTGTTCGGTAGAAACGGAAGCGCTGTGCTGTGAGGAAATGACAACGGTGTCCACGCGCACGGGATGCCCCGCCTCGTCGTATTCTACGGTCACCTGCGTTTTTCCGTCGGGACGGAGATAGGGAAGTGTACCGTTTTTGCGTACCTCGGTCAATCTCTTGGCAAGACGGTGAGACAAGGAGATGGGAAGAGGCATCAATTCGGGTGTTTCATTGCAGGCATAGCCGAACATAAGCCCTTGGTCGCCCGCACCGATGTCGAACTCATCGCTTTTTCCCTCCTTTGCCTCCAAGGATTTGTCAACACCCAATGCAATATCGGGAGACTGTGCGTGCAAAGAGGTGATGACCGCACAGCTGTCACAGTCAAAGCCATACTTTGCGCGGTCGTACCCGATCTCGCGCACAGTTTCACGTACGATCTTCTGTATATCGACCTGTGCCTTGGTCGTGACCTCTCCCATAACGCATACAAGCCCCGTGGTGCAGAAGGTTTCGCAAGCGACGCGGGACATGGGATCCTGACGAAGCATTTCATCAAGAATTGCATCCGAGATCTTATCGCTGATTTTATCGGGATGCCCCTCGGTTACGGATTCACTGGTAAATAATTTTCTGTTCATTTTCGTACTCCTGTATCTGATTGTTTCAAAGCATATCTTTTCGGCAATAAAAAAACTCCGCATTGACGGAGCATTCGGCTCTCATCTAACAGGATTTAGCACCTTACGGCTGCAGGTTGCTGTAACATCATCGTGCCTGTCACTACGTTACTCTCGATAAGATATATTTGATTTTTTATAGTATAGCACAGTTTTTTCACCTTTGCAAGTGGTTTGTCGTATTTTTGCGAAAACATATAAAAAATCTTGAAAGTTTTTTTGAAAAAGTATTGATTTTTTCAAAAAAACATGCTATAATAATAGCCGTTGTACGCCGGTGTGATGGAATTGGCAGACGTGCTGGACTCAAAATCCAGTGGTAGCGATACCGTGTCGGTTCGACCCCGACCACCGGCACCAACAAAAAACGCACTTTTGTCTCTCGACAGGAGTGCGTTCTTTTTGTCCTTGCCTCGGATCCTTCAAGACAGAAATCTTGAGAGCGGGACGGATTTTTTCTTGACTTTGTTCTCTTTATAGTATATACTGATATTAATGCTTGTTTTGCGATCAACCGTTTTGAGAGCGGAGAAGGGAGTGAGAGCGTGGAGCGTGATGAAAATTTCATGAAAGAGCCCATAGATGACGCAGGGCATATAAAGCTTTCGGGAAGTATTGAGCACGTTATTTTTTCGAACGAGGAAAACGGATTTGCGATCTGTGATCTCGGTACGGAGAACGATGAGCTTGTGACGATCACCGGAACCCTTCCTTACATCGGCGAGGGTGACGTTGTTACCGTTTACGGAAAATGGGTGCATAATCCCAAGTACGGAAGACAATTCAAGGTCGAGCAGTTCGAAAAGCAGCTTCCCGCCGACCGTGCATCGATTCTTCGCTACCTTTCCTCTGGGACGGTGAAGGGGATCGGACCCAAAACGGCACAGCGGATCGTGGATAAGTTTGGAGACGAAAGCTTTGACGTGATCGAGCATCATCCCGAATGGCTTGCAGATATCCCCGGGATCACATCGAAGCGTGCGCACGAGATGTCGGAGGATTTCAGAAACAAGGCGGGGATCCGCTCCGCGATGCTCTTCTTCCGTGAATTCTTCGGTGCGGCAATGACGGTCCGTATTTATAAGAAATGGGGAGGCGGTGCTGTAGACATCGCAAAAAACAATCCGTACGCACTTTGCGAGGAGATCGAGGGCATCGGCTTTGAACGTGCGGACCGACTGGCAATGCATCTGGGGACGGCACCGGACTCCATCCACCGTCTTGCGGGCGGTGTACGTTATATGCTCGGTGCCAATGCGCAGCAGAACGGACACGTGTGTATCCCTCGCGAAAAGCTGACTCTTGCCGCCGCAAAGCTTTTGGGGGCATCGCCCGAGGCTGTGAACGAGGCCGTGATACAGCTTTTACGGGAGCAAAAAATTTATGAGGTTCATTTTGACGGTGTGTCTCACCTTTATGAGCGGCAGATGTACGAGAACGAAAAATACATTGCTAAAAAGCTCCTTTTGCTTGACCGTGTCTGTCCCGTGATGGACGTTTCCAATATCGACGCTTTCATCAGGCGAGAGGAGAGTGAGAGCGGAATGCAATACGCCGCTCTTCAGCGCCAAGCGATCTTTGACGCCTTGGAAAACGGTGTGATGCTACTGACGGGCGGTCCGGGAACGGGAAAAACGACGGTTGTGCGGGCACTGCTTCACATTTTTTCGGACATGGGCTTTCGCATAGCGCTCTGTGCTCCCACGGGAAGAGCTGCCAAACGGCTTTCGGAGTCCACCTTGTGCGAAGCAAAGACGGTGCACAGGCTTTTGGAGTACGGCGGTGCTGACGGGGAGAATGCTCGCTTTCAAAGGGATGAAACCAATCTTTTGGAGGAGCACGTTATCATCGTCGACGAGGCATCCATGATCGACAACCATCTGATGAGCGCACTTCTGCGTGCGGTCAAGCCGGGGGCGAGAATGATTCTGATCGGTGACTCGGATCAGCTTCCCTCGGTAGGCGCGGGAAACGTACTGCACGATCTGCTTGAGTGCGGTCGCTTTGCCACAGTGCGCCTGGATGAGATTTTCCGCCAGGCGCAGGAAAGCATGATCATCATCAACGCGCATGCCATCAACAGAGGCGAGATGCCGCGACTTGACGTTAAGGATAACGATTTCTTTTTCCTACCGCGCAGAACTGACAGTGAGATCGCCGCGACCGTGGCACAGCTTTGCGCCGTACGTCTCCCGAAAACCTATGGGGAGATGGCGCAGAAGGGAACGCAGGTCATCTCTCCCTCAAGAAAGGGCGAGGCGGGAACGGAGCATTTGAACGTGGTTCTGCAGGAAGCGCTCAATCCTCCCGTGAAGGGAAAGAAGGAATACAGATTCCGTGAAATCGTTTTTCGCGAGGGTGACCGCGTGATGCAAATGCGTAACAACTATGACGTTGAATGGGAACGCGAGGACGGCTCCTACGGAAACGGTGTTTTCAATGGGGATATCGGAAAGATCGAGCGCATCGACCTTGGAGCTGAGCACGTGGAGATCCTGTTTGACGATCGTCGTGTGCTCTATGAATTCAATATGCTGGATGAATTGGAGCCCGCATATGCCGTAACGGTTCACAAGAGCCAGGGAAGCGAGTATCCGATCGTGATCATTCCTCTGGGGAGTGCACCGCCCATGCTGTATTCGCGAAATCTTTTCTATACAGCCGTTACCCGTGCACAGAGCATGGTGATTCTGGTCGGACGGGAGGAGGTAGCGGGGATGATGGTGCAGAACAACCGTCAGTCCATGCGCTATACGGGTCTTTTGAGATGGCTTCGGGATTCAAACGATTGATATGCGGCGCGAGGGATCTGATCTACCCTCCGAAATGCTCTGCCTGCCGTGCACTGCTTCCATGGCGCGTGCCGTCAGCGACGCCGCGCGCGGCAGAGGCTTTTTGCAAGCCGTGCCTTCTGCAGTGGGAGGAGGCAACAGACGCGGAGTGCGGTGTTTGCGGGGCACCCGTTCGGGAATGCCTTTGCATGCCCGAGCTTTTGAAGCGCTCTAAATGTCGGGCGCTTTGCAAGCTTGTTTATTACGTTCCCGGAGACGAAACGCATGCGTCGAACCGTTTGATCTATCATATCAAACGGAACAACGATTCCAAAACACCTCGCTTTTTATCGGCTCAGCTGCTCCCTGTTCTTTCTATGCTGGTGGGTGCGGAGGGGATCGACGTTAAGGATTGTGTCATTACCTATGTGCCGCGCAGTCGCCGTGCTTATCTTGAGCATGGAACGGATCAGTCAAAGGAGCTGGCGCGCTGTCTCGGCGAGGATCTGGGGATGCCGACAAGAGCATTGATCAAGCGTGATCCCAAAAGCAATCAAGCGCAGAAGACACTGACTCCGATAGAGCGTGAAAAGAATGCACGGGAATCGTTTTTGCCGATGGGGGACGAATGCTTTTGCGAGGGAAAGTCCGTCTTTTTGGTGGATGACGTCGTTACGACGGGGGCTTCCATGGCAAGATGTGTTCGCCTTTTGCGCAAAATGGGTGCGCGTCGGGTCTGGTGTATCTGTATTGCATCCGACCACGTCAATAGAGATCTGTGCGTGCGTGCCGAGATTTGATGGGATCGGCTTGATTTTATTGCAATTTTGTAAAAAAACATTGATTTTACAACAAGAATCATGTATAATGAGAGTGAGAGAACCGTTTTTGGAAGGGAGGTTGATCCGATGAAGAAAAAGCCGGAGGCTGTCAATGCCGTTAAGGTGCGAAAAAATGTGTCCGCAAAGAAGAAAGCGCCCGTAGAGCGCAAGGGACTTGTCTCCCGTGTCAAGGGGCTTTTTGGCGGGGCTCAGCTGAGTCGCAGCATCGGGATCGACCTTGGAACCGCGACGGTTCTTGTTTACGTACAGGGAAAGGGCATCGTCTTACAGGAGCCCTCTGTCGTTGCGATCGACACCAATACCGACAGGATCCTTAAGGTGGGGATCGAGGCGCAGCAGATGCTGGGAAGGACACCGGGGAACATTGCAGCTGTCCGACCTCTGCGTGACGGTGTGATCAGTCAGTATGAGGTGACTTTGAAGATGATCCAGTACTTTATCCGCCGTGCTTGCGGAAACATGTTTTTTCCGCCGCGGGTGATGATCTGTATTCCTTCGGGCATTACCGAGGTGGAGGAAAAGGCGGTGCTTGATGCCGCACGTGAGGCGGGGGCGCAAAAAACGTATCTGATCGAGGAGCCCGTTGCCGCCGCCATCGGTGCGGGGCTGGATATCTACGCACCCGTCGGAAACATGGTGGTGGATATCGGAGGCGGAACGACCGACGTTGCCGTGCTGTCACTGGGGGGGGTCGTTGTGTCCCGTTCAACAAAGATCGCGGGAGATAAGTTTGACGAGGCAATCATCCGCTACGTTCGCCGCAAGTACAACGTATTGATCGGGGAGCGCACTGCCGAGGCGGTAAAGAAGCAGATCGGCGCGGTCTATGACCATTCCGAAACAGCTTGTGTCGAGGTGAAGGGGCGGTGCATTCATCAAGGGCTTCCCAAGGTGATCACCATCAGCTCCAAGGAAATGATCGAGGCATTGGCAGAGCCCGTGACGGCGATCCTTGATTCGGTTTGTTGGGTCATTGAGAATACGCCACCCGAGCTGCTGGGCGATATTTTACGCAACGGTATTGTCATGACGGGCGGCGGGAGTCTCCTTTACGGCTTCGACAAGCTGATTTCGCGCGTGACGGGGATCAAAACACGCGTTGCGAAGGATGCGGTTTCCTGCGTTGCGATCGGAACGGGCAAATCTTTGGATCATCTGGAGCTTTTGCATGAGGGAGCGATCAATCTGTCCCGTGACAAACGAAGCAGGATGTGATTGAGTATCTTACATATCACCGTGAGGCGGCTGTAAGGCCGCCTCACGTCATAAATGTTTGGAAGGAGATTGTACATGGAATACATCATTGAGGGAAGAGAGCCGAAGTCGCTCTTTCGTTATTTTGAGGAGATCTGTGCCATTCCGCATCCTTCTTATCACGAGGAACGGATCGCCGATTATCTGGAGGCGTTTGCACGTGAACGCGGTCTTGAATGTTACCGTGATAGCGTTCACAACGTTCTGATCAAAATGGGTGCTTCGTCGGGTTTTGAGGATCATCCCCCGATCCTTCTTCAGGGACATACGGATATGGTATGTGAGAAGAACGGTGACGTGGTGCACGATTTTATGACGGATCCCTTAAAGCTTTTTATAAAGGGAGATCTGCTCGGAGCACAAGGAACAACGCTTGGAGGCGACGACGGGATCGCCGTTGCGATCATGCTTGCGATCCTTGACGGTGCATTGAAGGAGCATGCTTGTATTGAGTGCCTCTTTACCGTTTCGGAGGAGGTAGGACTTGACGGTG
>SVSZ01000118.1 GCA_015064025.1 Oscillospiraceae bacterium
CGTTCCGTCCTTGACCACGGTGCCCGTCGGGAATACGCAGCCCTCATAGATCCCGCAGGTCTCGTAATCATGCTCAGGCTCCATTAAATAATCCTTTGTGCGTGCTATGATCTTTCTCGGATCGTTCAGATCCAAAAGCACCGCTCCCACACGGTAGATCCCCTTGTCGTCCACACCGTGGTAGAGCATGAACCAGCCGTATTCCGTTTTGATGGGAGGGGTGCCGCCGCCAATGCGCTGCGTTTCCCACCACTGTTCTCCCGTCATAAGGAGCGTGGGTTTGTCGTATTCGATCAGATCGTCACCGAATGAGATCCAGATGGATGGCATTTTGACATCTGCATTCTTGAACTTCGGGCGCGAGATCATCACGTACCTCCCTCCAACCTTTTCGGGGAACAGGTAAACGTCACGGTCATCTACGGTTGCCTCGGTAATGCGCCCGAATTTTTTGTATACTTTAAAATCCTTTGTTGCGGCAAGATACGTAACGGTGATATTGTCTTTGGCAAACGCGGGCATTTCCTCGCCGCTGACGTCTGTTTCATCCATGTACGTGGGAGCAACGGTAAGGTTTTCCATCAGCCAATACCGTCCGGGGGCATATGCCCTTGCCGCGTACGTCAAATAATACATATCCCCGATCTTCATCAAACGGGGATCCTCCACGCAGCCGCCGTCTGCCTCCTCGTGCGTGCCTTCAAATGCCGGTTCAGTGCTCTGACGCTCGAAATGAATACCGTCCTTGCTGGTTGCGAGACCTAATTTGATCTGATGGCGCACGTCATTTCCCGCAGCGCGATAAAGCATGACAAAGCGTTCGTTCTCTTCATCGTAAATGGCGGCAGGATTCAGAACGCATTTTTCCTCCCATACGTTTGAGGGATTCGGCTTTAAAATCGGATTGTGCTCATATTTGTGCAATTTCATAGCAAGCGGTGCTCCTTATTTCCGTATTTCGCCTTGCGAATAATTGAATTATAACACCGATTTTTCTCATTTTCAATGCCAATATCCATCATATTTATGCCTGTTTTTCTCATTTTTGCAATCAGAAGCATTGACAAAATACTCTTTCGGCTTTATAATGAAAAAAACACGAGGGGAGAATTGCGATGTTAGAGATTTTATTCAATGACAGCGGCGGTGAGTATTTAAAATATGGAAACGATACGAATTATAATTATGCGTATGCAATCAACACCTTTGATTATCCGACCGTGCACAGGCATATCGATTACTGGGAATTTTGTATTGTGACAGAGGGCACGGTCAAACACTGCGTGGAGGGCAGGGAAGCCGAGCTTTGTGAGGAGAAGACCGTAAGCCTTGTGACTACAGGGGACGCTCACTGCTTGCTGAAGGCTTCCGCATCGATTCGGTATATCAATATTTCTGTTCGGGAAGCTTATTTTCTTCATGTTTTGGAGGCGATCTCTCCCGACCTTAAAGAACGTCTTTGGCGCGGTTTGCACTCTTTTCAGATTTCGGACACGTTGCTTGCGGAGGTGGAAAAGCTTTTACATCAATGCAATCTGCTGAGCTCAGAGCAGGTGGAGCAGAAAAACGTATTGCTGTGCTCTGCCGTTTTATTGCTTCTGCAGGAATTGAACCGTATTCATCTGAACGTTCACGAGCATTTGACGCCGTTTATGAAAAAGCTTCTTTCCGTCACGGAAAGAAGAGAGTTTATCGGCTATTCCGCAACGGATTTGCGAAAGGCGTTGAATTATTCGCCGGCACACCTTAACCGTTTGTTTCGCGAACATTTCCAAATGACGCCCTACGAATATCTGCAAGGGCGCAAATTCCGCTATGCGCGCAATCTTTTACAGAATACGGATATGAGCATACAAAAAATCGCTTCAGAGATCGGGTACTCTAATCTTTCTCATTTTTTCGCTAATTTTAAAAAATACTACGGTGTCACACCGGGCGAATATCGCAAGGGACACATTTAAAAGATATTTCGGGGAGCTTTTCTATGAGCTTGAACGTGTGTCTCAATGATACGATGTTTGCCATCATGTGCCGCAAGGCACACATCATTAGGGCGAAGCCGTCATCATTGGGCGATGCCAACATCATACGGGAAACTTTTGAATGTAGTTGAACTCGTGTGATATGGCGTGCTTTTAATTTGTTATTTTCAAGTTTTCTAAAATTATAAAGTGAACGTTGATTTTTTAGATTAGGTATGATAAAATATAAATGCCATTTTGGAAAACTTCAAAAAATCAAGCATAGGGGGAAATATGCAATTTATTAAAGCAACGAATAAATACTGCACGCTTGAAGAGCATATAGCGGCACCTATATTTAGAAAGACTTTTGAACTGTCAGGAAACGTCCTCTCGGCAAGGCTTGATATAACTGTCACAGGCTTCTACGATCTGTATCTGAATGGACGGAATGTAACCAAAGGACTTTTGGCTCCTTATATAAGTAATCCCGATCATCTTATGTACCTTGACAGCTATGATGCTTCAGAACATTTGCACAAGGGCAAAAATTCCGTGGCGATCATACTCGGCAACGGATTTGCCAATCAGGATATATCCTCGTGGGAATTTTCGAGAGCTCCCTTCCGCTCTTCACCAAAGCTCGCTATGACATTGACAATTACGACAGATAATGGTGAAGTGCACATTACTTCCGACGAGACCTTTAGAGTTGCAGAGTCGCCAATCCTTTTTGACATGTATAGACTTGGTGTTATCTACGATGCAAGAAAGGAAAAGGTGGGATTTTCCACCCCTGACTTTGATGACACGTCATGGGCGTTTGCCACCCTTGCCAATGCACCAAGGGGTAAGATCGTTCCATCGCGTGCTGAGCCGATAACAATTCGCGAAGAGTTAAAGCCTTGCAGGATAGAGCGACAAAGCGATTTTTATTGTCTGCATTATAAGGATGGTCTTCCTATGAAGGAGTGCTATATTTCAGACGGATGGCTCTACGATTTCGGAGTGAACACTGCGGGAGTCTGCCGTCTCAAGATCAAGGGGGAGCGCGGGCAAAAAATTACAGTAAGACACGGTGAAAATCTTCGTAACGGTTTCTTTCACATTGGCTCAACAATCACCGTTAAACCGGATACGCCAAAACTCGTTGAATTTTTTCAGCGTGATGTCTATTATCTTAAAGGGGGAGAGGAGGAGATATTTTTTCCAAGCTTTACCTACCACGGCTTTAGATATGCTTTCGTCGAGGGGATAACTCCCGAGCAGGCTACCGACGAACTTTTGACCTATGAAGTATTTAATACCAAATTGCCGAGACGCTCACATTTTGAATGCTCAAATGCTACGATCAATAAGCTCTACGAGATGACCTTGCGTTCCGATATGTCCAATTTTCACCATTTTCCAACAGACTGTCCTCATAGAGAGAAGAACGGCTGGACGGGTGATGCTTCCGTCAGTGCACATCAGCTTCTCCTTGCCTTTCACTGTGCCGAGCCTCTTTCGGTCTGGCTTGATAACGCAAAATATGCACAGACAGAGGAAGGGAAGCTGCCGGGAATCATCCCTACTGCTACATGGGGATATGATTGGGGCTCGGGCCCCGCATGGGATGCCGCCATTATAAATATTCCTTATTACATATATAGATACGACGGTAGAACAGACGTTATATCCGAAAATGCCGATATGATAGAAAAGTATCTTCGCTACATCGCATCCCGCAGGGATGCGCGGGGACTTATTGCCTGCGGTCTTGGAGATTGGTGCCAGCCACGAGAAGATGGAGAGCCGATTGCCTCCCCCCTTGAGTTTACCGATTCCGTCCAGGTGCTTGATTTAGCAGAGAAGAGCGCGCTTATGCTTGATGTCATAGGACGTAGCGAAGCGAGCGCATACGCACGCCGGCTTGGGAGTGAAATGCGCAAAGCCATCCGTGAGCATCTTATTGACTTGCAAAGCAGAATTGCCGTTGGTAATTGTCAAACCTCGCAGGCGTTGGCACTCCGCTTTGGACTTTTTACAGATGAGGAGAAGGCAGAGGCGTATGCAAGTCTTGTTCATATGATAGAGGAAAAGTCGGGACACGTGTACTGTGGTATGATCGGACTTCGTCATATCTTTCACGTTCTTTTTGAGCATGGCGATTCCGAACTCGCTTTGAAAATGATAACAAGAGAGGATGCCCCTTCTTACGGAAATATGATAAAGCTTGGAGGTACAGCCCTTTTTGAATCACTTATACCAAACGGGGTTAATGAGTCGGAGAACCACCACTTCTACGGAGATATTTTACATCTCTTTATTTCAAAACTGGCAGGTATCAGGGTTAATCCGACGCTGTCGAATATAAACAGTGCCGTCATAACGCCAACCGTGCCGGAGTCAATTTCTTATGCGTTTGCGAGTTATGATTTTGCGTGCGGTACGCTGTCGGTGAAATGGGAGAAGATCAGCAATACACGTATCCGACTAAAGACGGTTGTGCCTGAGGGAACAGATATCAAGATCTGCTATCGGGGATACACTTCGCAGCTTGCAAGTGGGGAAAACGTTACCGAACTGACTGTCTGATATGCCCTTCCTTTTTTCGATTCAATCATGTTGCCATTTTTCTCCTCCTAAGGCGTTTCCGCGATTGATTGCATAGCGAAAAGGAAAAAGTCGCCCGCACGCTGCCTGTACCGAAAAAAAGAAAATCCTCCGCCCCTGCCAGAAAAAAGCACACATTTGTCTACCAAGACAATGTGTGCTTTTTTCAACTAAATCCGCCGTTGGCGGAAGAAATCCACCTGCGGTGGATGAAATCGCTTCGCGATGAAATCTTGCTTTGCAAGATT
>SVSZ01000119.1 GCA_015064025.1 Oscillospiraceae bacterium
ATAATGTTTCATGAAGTGATTGAGTCCTTTCTGTTAGATTTGGTTGTGGTGACTTTATTTTAACAGAACTCAATCACTTTTTCTATTCTTTTTTCAATTTTGGTCTCACATCTATTGTAACACTACAATGAAAATTTATCGATTTCTTGTTTTTCCTTGATTTTTCGACGCTCTTATGTTATACTTATTCTGTATGAACGGAATACTATACAAATAAACACGGTCGTCTTATCACTTGACGCTTACAAATGAAAATGAAAAAAGAGATAGAAAACAAAAGAGTATCCGAGGTGCTCACGCCACATGCGGTGGAGGCGCTTCTTGCATGGTACAGGGAACACCGCCGCGCGCTTCCGTGGCGCGAGACGCGCGACCCGTACCGCATCTGGATCTCGGAGATCATGCTCCAGCAGACGAGAGTGGAGGCGGTCAAGCCCTATTACGCACGCTTCCTCGCCGCGGCTCCCACGCCTGCGGCTCTTGCCTCGCTTGACGAGGCGGCGCTCTTCAAGCTTTGGGAGGGGTTGGGCTACTACAGCCGTGCCAAAAATCTGCACCGTGCCGCCGTGGCGGTGACGGAGCAATACGGCGGCGAGATGCCGCGCACCTATGAGGAATTGCGCGCGCTTGCGGGCGTGGGGGACTATACCGCCGGGGCGATCGCGTCGATCGCGTATGACGTGCGTGTTCCCGCCGTGGACGGAAACGTATTGCGCGTGCTCTCGCGCCTTTGTGCGTCGGGGGCAGATATATTGGACGAGAAAACGAAAAAACGATTTCGCGAGGAGCTGCTTCCCGTGATTCCTGCCGCCGCAGGTGACTTTACGCAAAGCCTTATTGAATTGGGTGCCACTCTGTGCGGCCCCAACACCGAGGCACAGTGTGAGCGCTGTCCGCTCGCGGACGTATGCGAGGCACACAGGACAGGGCTTACGGGTGAGCTTCCCGTGCGACGGGCGAAGAAGCCGCGCAGGGTCGAGGCGCGAACGGTGCTCCTTGTTCGGGACGGTGCGCGCACGCTCCTTTCCAAGCGCCCCCCGAAGGGACTCCTGGCAGGACTTTACGAGCTGCCGAACGTGGAAGGTCATCTGGATACGGACGGCGTGATCGCCTTTGTGCGAGCACTGGGGGCTGAGCCCCTGCGCGTGCGCCGTATCGAGGATGCA
Organism: Oscillospiraceae bacterium; assembly: GCA_015064025.1. GTDB lineage: Bacteria > Bacillota > Clostridia > Oscillospirales > CAG-272 > UMGS1865. The sequence goes on from SVSZ01000119.1 coordinate 1,167, forward strand.
AAGCATATTTTTTCGCACATTGAGTGGCACATGATCGCCTATGATGTCACACTTTCCTCGGATTTTGACGGCTTACGGGGGGACGGGCGCTATTTCCTTGCGGAGAACAGCGCGATATCGGAGCATTACGCGATCCCGTCTGCCTTTGGCGCTTACACGAAGTATCTTTGACTGAACGATACATGGAGGACGTATTATGAAGCACGTTTTTATCATCAACCCCGCCGCGGGCAAGGAGGATTCCGTTCAAGCTCTCAAGTCACTGCTTGAAGGACGTGAGGATTGCGAGATCTATGCAACCGAGGGCCCGTGTGACGCAACCGAATACATCCGCCGCCGTTGCAGCGAACATCCCTCGGAGCGTGTTCGCTTCTACGCATGCGGAGGCGACGGGACGCTCAACGAGGTCGCAAACGGCGTGGTCGGCTTTGAAAATGCCTCCATGGGCTGTTATCCTTGCGGCTCGGGCAATGATTTCGTGAAATATTTCGGCGGAAAAAAGGTGTTCCGCAACATCGACGCGCTTCTTGAAGCTCCCGAGGAATACATTGATCTGATGCGCGTGGGAGACAGATATGCAATCAATGCCACGCACTTCGGCTTTGATTCTGCGGTGGCGACCACCATGCGCGACGTGAGAAGAAAAAAGATCATCGGCGGCTCCAACGCCTATACCACGGGCGTTGTGGTGGCACTGTTCAAGGCGATGAAGAACAAATGCTCCGTTACGGCGGACGGCGAGCTTCTCAATCCCGACGGCGAGCTCCTTCTTTGTACGATTGCCAACGGTCAGTACGTCGGCGGCTCCTTCCGCTGTGCACCGCGCTCACTTTGCAACGACGGACTGCTTGAGGTTTGCCTTGTGCGTCCCGTTTCCCGCGTGACCTTCATGAAGCTGATCAAAAGCTATGGTGCGGGGCTTCATCTGGAGGACAAAAAATTTGAAAAATATATCGTCTACAGACGCGCTAAAAGCCTTGAGATCGAGGCACCCGAGGGCTTTATTTATTCCTTTGACGGGGAATTGATCGAAAACGATCACTTTACTGTGGAGGTGGCACCCCGTGCGGTGCGCTTTGCCGTACCGAAAAATGCGGTGTTCCTGCCGGGAGCGCTTCATATTTCAAGCTATGAAAAGGAGACTGAGCCTGCCACGCTTTGACGTGTGTCGGGCAATCGGAAGATCAAAGAGGTTACTTTATGAAAATTTTGAGAAAATATGGGCTGATCCTATCTGCCCTTGTCCTGGCGTTAAGTATGTTCCTTACAGGATGCGGTGAGACTCCCGCAGAGGAAAGCCGTACGCCGCAGACGAACGAAGAAACGCCCGACGGAAGCAACGGCGCCGAAGGAGGCCCTACGTGGACACCTTCGGACGGTGAGGAGGATCCCGAGGAGGAAAGCTTGACGGAGAGCAACTCACAGAGGGACGAGGATGAGGACGTGCCCACGGACGGAAGCGGAACAGAGGGATCTGTTGCGGACGGAAACGGAACAGAGGGGAACGGAACGGAGGACACATCCCCCGAGCCCGAGCCGCTTGCAGGCTCGATCAGCTTTTCCACGCTGACGGTGGACGGATCGTTGGTTCGGGGAAGCTTCCCGAATTCCAGAACGCTGTTTTCCTTTCAAAACGAGATCCGTGTGATGGGAGATGCTTCCTACACGGTTGCGAGGGATGCCCTCGGTACACAGGTCGTGCAGACAAAGCGCGTGTCTCTCTCTGAGGGGGACAACGTTCTCTACGTGCTGGAATATCTCGGCGGAACGCTTGTCAATACATATACGGTAACGCTTCGGCGTGCTCCCATGTACTCTGTGACCTTTGATACCGACGGCGGTACAGCGGTACAGCCGCAAAGGATCGAGGAGGGGGCTCTTGCCACTGCGCCCACGACCGAGAGAGTGGGGTATACCTTCCTTGGATGGGATCATGATCTTACCTGCCCTGTGACAGAGGATCTGACCGTGAAGGCACTTTGGGAGGCACAGCGCTTTACCGTGACCTTTGATCCCAAAGGAGGCAGTGCGCAAGATCCGATGGAGGTGACCTTTGGTGAGGCGTACACGCTGCCCACACCCACGCTTGACGGTTACACCTTCCTTTATTGGTATGATGATACGGTACAGTATCCGCAAAGCGGAGCTTGGCAGACGGCGAAGAGCGTCACCCTTGCGGCAAAGTGGGAAAAGACCTCTTATCCCATTACCTACGTGCTTGACGGCGGTACGCATGAAAACAGAGAACGCTACACGACAGAGGATGCCTTTTCTCTTACGGATGCCCAAAGAACGGGATACGATTTTATCGGTTGGACCTGTGAGGGCGTCACGGTACCGACAAAGAATCTGTCCGTTACAGTGGGAACAACGGGACCCTTGACCTTTACCGCACACTGGCAGGCACAGCGCTTTACCGTGACCTTTGATCCAAGAGGTGGCAGCGTGCAAGATCCGATGGAGGTGACCTTTGGTGAGGCGTACACGCTTCCCACACCCACGCTTGACGGTTACACCTTCCTTTATTGGTATGATGACACAGCACAATATCCCCAAACTCTGACATGGCAGGTGGCGGATGACGTTCATCTGACGGCAAAATGGCAGATCAACACCTATACGGTCAGCGTGATCAAAAGTCATACGGGTGCGGGAGAGGTCAGCGGTGGAGGGAGCTATACCTACGGTGCCGACGTAACGCTTTCCGCTACGACGAACATGGGGTATGATTTCCTTGGTTGGTTTGCGGGGAGCGAATGTCTTGCAACGGGGGCTGTTTACACCTATACACTCGGTGCCTCCTCGGATACCGTAGAGGCGAGATGGAAGATATGGGAGGAGCTTTCCGACTTTGACTTTGTATCTGCCCCTCTTACCTGTACCGTGACGGGGGTCAAGGACAAAACGAAGACCTCCTACGTGATCCCAAGCTATGCTACGGCGATCGGAGACGGTGCGTTTGCGGACTGTACGGCTCTTGAAAACGTGCGGATCCCCGCCGCGATCAAAACGGTCGGTGTCGGTGCGTTTGAGGGATGCTATGCTCTTGAAAGCGTTGTCTTTGTTGCCAACAGCCGACTTGTGAGCATCGAGGCAAACGCGTTAAAGGATTGCAGGTCTCTTTCCCGTATTGTGATCCCCGCATGGATCGAGAGCATCGGTGAGAATGCGTTCAACGGATGCGGCGCGCTTTCCGAGGTCTACTATTGCGGTGAGACGGTGAAGGAATGGAATCTTATCGACGTCGGTGTCGGAAACGCCTCTTTGAAGGATGCGACCCGCTGTTATTACAGACGGCTTCAGCCCTCGGGACAGGGGAATTACTGGCACTACTCCGGCGGCTTCCCTAAGGCTTGGGGTGAGACGGTGAACGGAAACAGTCCTTGGACTCCGTGGTATTGAGCTGCGAAATGTAAATGATATGATATGGGGTGAGTCATTTAGCGCAGAACAAAAACACACGGAATAAGAAAACAAGAAGCGCAGACTTCTTACATTACCATAATGCCACCCTACGGGCGAGAATCGCTTGTAGAGTGGCTATTTAAGGAAGAAATCCTTGCGGATTTCATTTTTATGTGTGTTTTTTAGCCGCGCTCACGACACTT
>SVSZ01000010.1 GCA_015064025.1 Oscillospiraceae bacterium
CTTGGACTTCTGAACGATGTCACTGTGGCAGATATCGCACTTGCCGCCCTGAGAGTCCTCGTTGGAAAGAACGACCTTACAGCTCGGGCAGTAGTTGACAAGCGCCGTATCACGGAACACCAGGCCCTTTTCAAACATTTTAAGGAAGATCCACTGCGTCCAGCGGTAATAGTCCTCCTCTGTGGTATCCACAACGCGGGACCAGTCGAAGGAGAAGCCGACACGCTTGAGCTGTGATGTAAACTTTTCGATGTTGCGGTCGGTCACCACTCTGGGATGAAGTCCCGTCTTGATCGCGTAGTTTTCGGTGGGAAGTCCGTATGCGTCAAAGCCGATCGGGAAAAGAACGTTATAGCCCTGCATTCTTCTCTTACGGGAAACCACCTCAAGACCGGAGTATGCCTTGATATGTCCTACGTGCATTCCCGCGCCGCTGGGATACGGGAACTCGACCAAGGTATAGTACTTGGGCTTCTCACTGTGATCCTTGGCACAAAACGCGTTTGCTTCCTCCCACTTCTTTTGCCATTTCGGCTCAATTTGCTTAAAATCGTATTTCATGTTTCAGTCCTCCCCTGTTTGCTCATTTCCGTCGTCAATACCGACAAAATGTATTTCCTCTGCGTCACCGTAGAGCTTTTCCAGCTGATAGAAATCGCGAAGCTCGCGATTGAAGATGTGGACGATGACCGTGCCGTAGTCCAGCACGATCCATCCGTCGCTGTCGCGTCCCTCGAAATGCACGGGATCCACACCGCGCAGACCGAGCTTATATTCCAATTCTCCGCCCAACGACTTTACCTGCGTGCTTGAGTTACCCGTGCAGATCACAAAGTAATCGGTGATCACGGTCTGGTCGTTGACACGCAGGACCTTGAGCTTGTGTGCCTTCTTCGCATCCAGAACGTCAAAGATGGCTTGCGCAAGCTCCAGAGGTGCTGCCCCCTTCAGAGACGGCAATTGCCGCATTGTTTCATCCATTCCAAAATATCCTTTCCATATATAGAAAAATTAAATTGCTTACAAATTCAAGTCTGTACGGGAAGCTTCTCTGCTTCGTAGATCTTATGAAAGCTTTCGTTTTCCACACGGTCAAAAACACCGCGCGGATCAAAGGAGATCGAGGCTTTTCCCTTACCGCACATCAGGTATTCTTCGATCATGCGGGAAGCTCCCGCACGGTTGATCACGTAATACCACGCTCCGCTCTGCCCCTGTATAGGCTGTCCCGCAAGCGTCGCCATGGGGATATTCCCCGTGTCGCACGCGCGAAGGATCCCCACTGTGCGGATCGCGGCAGGCAAGCCGATATCCGTCTGCACGCCCGTGAGAGCAAGCACCGTAACACGCAAAAGCTGTGAGAGGGTGAGCGTCTGGCATTGCTTTGCAAAAGCAGAGAGAAAAAGCTTCTGTGCATCAAGCCGACCGAGATCCGCATTGACGTAGCCGGAACGGTAGCGCACAAATTGCTCCGCCATATCCCCGTCAAGATGTGTTTTTCCCGCCTTCAAGCTGATCTTAAGCTCCTGCGCCGGATCCGAATACTCCATATCATGTGGAATCTCAAGCTCCACCCCTCCAATGGCATTGACGAGAGCCTTGAAGAAGTCCAGCTTCAATGTGACAAAATAATCGATCCTTACACCGAGAGCCTCCGACAAAAATCGCTTCAAGCCCTCCTGACCCAGAGTCTGCATCGCTCCGTTGAGCTTTTTATAGCTCCCCTCGGTGTACTCCGCGTAGGTATCGCGAGGGATCTGAAGAATGCGAGCCTCCTTGCGCGTTTCATTCACGGCAACAAGCAAAATACTGTCCGTCAAGCGCTTGGAATGATCGCACCCCAAAACAAGAAAGCGTGTGATCTTATCCTCGTGCTCCGCTTCGCGGTCGACCGCGACCGTTGGCACGGAATAATTCCAAAACATAAAGGTTACTACCGAAAAAAGAATCAAAAACAGAACAAAGGAGCGACATAAGCGTTTCATTCCGACACCTCACAGATTCCCGAAGGAAAAATATGTAAGGGTCGCCCCCGTCACTTCGAAAGCTTTGGAATAAGCTCGTTTCTCGCCGCCACAGTATCCGCCGCGATGGGCTTTCCCTCCGCCATCAGATCCTTGATCGTCATATCATAGGACATAAGCAGCGTTCTGCGCAAAAGCTCCAGCCGCTCCTCTTCGCTCAAGCGATCAGGATATGCGCCAAAGAAATAGCGACGCAGAAGAACACAATTTTCAAAGGTGCGGGATTCATCGATGTAATCCGCAAGATACAAAAGCTTTTCGGTCAGCGTCATTCCTCCGTGTCCCGTTGTGTGCCAACGCACCGCCGAGACGATCACGGGATCGTCAAAGTCGGGAAATTCCACGGGGATCAGTGCCGCCGCGGTACGTGCGTGAAATAGCTTTGGGGAGCATTGATCGGACGCGCTGACGGGAAGTCCGAGGGATACGCAAAGCGCCTCTTGCTCAGCGGGACTTTTTTCCTTGGTCAAATCATGTAAAAGCGCCGCAGCCCGCATTTGCGGCACGTACGCAGGGCAGAAAAGCGCACAAAGCCGTGCCGTCATTTCCTCGACCGCCAGCGTATGGTGTGCGCGTCGCGGCGAAAGCGCCCGCATCACGTGCTCACGCAAAGATGCAAGCATGGTTTCCGTGATCTCTTTCATTATGCGTCTCTTCCCCTCTCTTCAAACGTATAAATGATTGTCATGAATGTATTTTTCCACCATGGGCGGAACGCAATCCGCAAGAGCTTCACCGGTACGAAGGCGGCGTCTGATCTCTCCCGAGGATATTTCAATCGGATCCGTCAGAATTCGGCGCACGACCTTTCCGTATTTTTCACGGTACAAAGCAATTTTTTGAACGATGCGCGCATCAAGCAAGGGGTCCGCTTCCCGACGGACGTACGTAGGATAAGACAGACGAAAAATTTCATCCGGCTCCCGCCACTCATCCAACGAGAGCATCATATCGGTGCCGCACAGGAGAAAGAGTCTGCGATCCTCTCCAGAGAGCTCCCGCAACGTATCCACCGTATAGCTTTTACCGCCGCGACGGATCTCCATGTCGCTGACGTAGACACCGTCCATCCCCGCAAACGCCAGACGCGTCATCTCAAGACGGTGCTCTGAGGAAACGGAAAATTCCATTTCCTTATGAGGAGGCAGAGCGTTGGGGATCACGTAAAGAAAATCCAGCCACATCTGCTCCATAAACGCACGCGCCGCGGCAACGTGTCCCTTATGTGGCGGTGAAAAGGTACCGCCGTAAATTCCGATGCGTGTCATGCCCGAGGAAGCTCAATGACGGGATTCTTTTCGGATGCACGGTAGAGAACGATCTTGCGTCCCGTTGCCGCCACTGCCTCCGCTCCCAACGCCTCTGCCAGAGCGTTCAGAATCTCGCGCGGCTCCTCGCCGCTGTTTTCCAGCACGTGAAGCTTGATCAGCTCACGCGCCTCCAACGCATCGGAAAAGGTCTTCAGCATATTTTCGTTAAGCCCGCCCTTACCGATCTGCATGATCGCAGGCAGAGAGTTTGCCATGCTGCGAAGATATGCTCTTTGCTTTGATGAAATCATAAAAATCCTTTCATTCCACCGTGTTCCAGCCGTTTGTGCGCAGGATCTCCATGATCTCATCACAAGCGCCCGAGAACACTCTGATAAATTGTGTATTGTTCAAATAGATGTCCACCGTCAGATCCTTCCCCAAGGACACCGACTTCACCTCGTCGCGCGAGAGCTCCAGTGTCTGGGAGGTACACTCCTTTGAGAGAAAGACAAGCGTTTTCTCCGTAATGATAAAGAAGCCGCCGACAGTCCCCTTCTTCACGGTGAAGCGCACAGGCTCGTCAAAAAGGAAGGGACGCGCAAATTTTTGCTTCATGCGCACGTAGGGCAAGAAGGCAAAATAGAAAAGCACGGGAAGGATCAGCGAGATAACAAGAACGGAAACAGCACCGATGAGGATCCCCATCTTCCATCCCGAAAACAGTGTGGTCAAAATTCCGATAAAGATACCGATCCGAATCGCAAAGGAACGGATAAAGGGCGCTGTGAAAAATTCGCTGAATTTCATAAATCAGATCAGTTCCTTCAGTTTTTTTGCAAAATTGCGGATTGCAGCACCGCGATGAGACACGGAATGCTTCTCAGCGGCACTGACCTCGGCAAAGGTCTTGCCGAATGCGTCAAAATAGAACAGCGGATCGTAGCCAAAGCCTCCCGTGCCGCGATACTCACGCAAAATGCGTCCGCGTGACTCTCCGCGCACGGTAAATTCTCTGCCATCGGGAAGAACGCAAGCGACGGCACATACGTATGCCCCCGTGCGATCCTCGTCCGCCACGTCGCGCAGATTGTACAGAAGACATTGGTTGTTTCCCTCGTCGTCATGATCACCTGCGAAGTCACACCTTGCGGCATAGCGTGCGGAATAGACGCCGGGCTCACCCGCCAAGGCATCCACCGAAAGTCCCGAATCATCGGCAACGCCGACGTAGCCGCTCTTCGCTGCCACACGCGCCTTGATCAGCGCGTTTTCCTCAAACGTCGTACCGTTCTCCTCGATATCTTCAAGGATCCCCACGTCGTCCAAGGACAAAATTTCCATATCGGAGAACTCCTCGGAAAGGAGTGTCCGAAGCTCTTCGATCTTTTTCTGATTACGCGAAGCCAATACGATCTTCATACATTTCTCCTCATTCAAACAGAGCGGTGACAAACTCATGCTGATCAAACGCCTGCATATCGTCAAGCTTCTCTCCGACTCCGATGAATTTAACGGGAATATTCAATTCGCGACGTATCGAGATCACGATGCCGCCCTTAGCGGTGCCGTCCATCTTATTTAAGATCAACCCCGTAAGCGCCGCAGCATTCTTGAATTCCTTCGCCTGGAGGATCGCGTTCTGTCCCGTGGTCGCATCCAGAACCAAAAGATTTTCCCTGGAAGCGCCCGGGAGCTCACGGTCGATCACTCGGTTGATCTTTGCGAGTTCATTCATAAGATTCGTCTTATTGTGAAGTCTTCCCGCAGTATCAACGATCAAAACGTCTGCCTTCTTATTCTTTGCGGCATGGCAGGCATCGAACACCACTGCCGCGGGATCGCTTCCCTCGTTCTGGCGCACAAGCTCCACCCCTGCCCGCTCACACCAAACGGCGAGCTGATCGATCGCCGCCGCGCGGAAGGTATCCGCCGCCGCAACCACGACACGTTTTCCTTGCTTGCGCAACTGATGGGAGATCTTACCAATGGAGGTAGTCTTCCCCACGCCGTTGACACCGATGACAAGGATCACGGAGGGAACGGTCTCCAGCTTTAATTCTTCGCCTTCTCCGATCATCCCCTCAAGGATCGAGCGGAGTACATCCATGACCTGATCCTTTTCCTTAAGTCTTCCTGCTTTGATCTCCTCGCGAAGCTCGTCGATGATCTCACCCGCGGCATTGACACCGACGTCGGCACAGATCAGGATCTCTTCAAGCTCCTCAAGAAGCTCCTCATCGACCTTGACAAAATTTTTCAGAAGATCGTCGATCTGTCCGAACAGAGCATTCTTCGTTTTGGAAAGTCCTGCCTTCACCCGACTCCAGAAGGATCTTTTCTCCTTCTGACGCGCCTCCGCAGATTCCTCCGCGATCTCGTCCTCAAAAACCTCCGCATCCTCCTCTGTGATCTCTGACACCCCGGCGTCTTCGGTCTCTTCGATTTCTTCAATCTCTTCGATTTCTTCAATCTCTTCGGTCTCTTCAACCTCTTCGGGTTCTTCGATCACCTCGGGTTCTTCGATCACCTCGGGTTCTTCGATCACCTCGATCACCTCGGCTTCTTCGATCTCCTCGGTCACCTCGGTCTCTCCAATCTCGTCGGGCATTTCCCTTTCATCGGAAGCAGATTCCTCCGCTTCGGGGATCACGGCTTCCTTTTCTTCCTCGGAGGACTTTTTTCCGAACAATTTACCCAAAAATCCCATTCCAGTCTTCTCCCTCCTTCTTGGAAATATCGTTGATGTCCAGCATCAGGATCTTGGAGATCCCGTGCTCGGGCATCGTCACGCCGTACAAGCGATCTGCCGCCGCCATCGTACCTCTGCGGTGCGTGATCATAATAAACTGTGTACCGTGCGCATACCTCTTGATGTACTGAGCCAGTCGCTCTACGTTGACCTCATCCAGTGCCGCCTCGATCTCGTCCAGAATACAGAACGGAGTGGGGTTGACCTGAATGATCGCGAAGAAGAGCGCCACACCGATGAATGCCTGCTCACCGCCCGAAAGCTGCATCAGATTCTTGATGATCTTACCGGGAGGCGCCGCCTTGATCTCGATTCCGCTTTCAAGCACGTTTTCGGGATCGGAAAGCGAAAGCTCTGCAGAACCACCGCCAAACAGCTCGACAAACACCTTGCCGAAATTCTCATTGATGCGGTTGAAGGAATCGATGAAGGAGGTCTTCATCTCACCCTCAAGCTGACCGATAATGCTCAGAAGCTCCCGCTTGGCCTTTTCCAGATCGTTGATCTGCGTGCTCATATAGTCGTAACGTGCCTTGACCTCCTGATACTTGTTCACAGCGTCAAGGTCAACGTGTCCGATCACACGGAGCTTGTTGCGGCATTCCGTCTGCAATGCGATCATCTCCATGCGGTTTTCCTTCGTCACCGAGGGGTAGCCAAGAGCTACGGCATCGTTGCGGGTCAATTCGTAATCGTCCCAAAGCTTGGTAGCAAGCTTATCCTGCGTATCGCGAAGTCCCGCAAGCTTGGCTTCGCACTTGGTATGCTCACGGAAGATGAGCTCCTTCTGATTCATGCGGTCGCGAAGCTTTGCGTTGAGCTCGTTGAGCTTTCTTTCAAACTCAAAGTTATCCTTTTCCACAGCACTCCGCTTTTCATTGAGCAATTCCAATTGCGCGGTAGCTGCGGCAAAGGCGGTACGGTTTGCCTCCATTGCTTCCGAGGTCAGACGGATCTGCTCGGTCTGTGTGTTGATCCGCCCCGACAGCATCAGCATCTCGCGGTTAAGCCCCTCCAAACGCTCCTCAGAGCTGTTCTTCAGCGTTTGAGCCGTCTCGATGTCCTTATCCGTCTCACTGATACGGATATAAAGCTCTGTCAGAGCGCGGGAGATCTCATCCAAACGAAGGATCGCGTCTCCGTGATCCGAATGCTTCTCCGTGCGGAAGTCCGAAAGCTCACGGATCCTGTGGCGCAGATTCTTTTCCTCCGCCGCCAGCATTCCGATGTCCTCCTCGTACTTTGCACGTGCCGTCTCGTATTCCCGCATATCCGCCCGAAGCTTTTCAAGAAGCGTATTGTTTGCCTCCAGCTTTGCGCGAAGCTGCTCCAAGGCGCCGTTCTCCGAATTTCGGAGCACCACGATCATCTCGCGGCGATCTTCTTCTCCGATCTGCGCGTCCTCAAGCTCCTCAATGTGCTCGCGCGCCTTTTTGACCTGTTCGTGCAGCTTTCCGAGCATCGCGTCCTTTTCGGTAAGCTCCGCCTCCAGACGCTTGATCTCTCCCGCACGGGAAAGGATCCCTCCGCCCGTACGCACGGATCCTCCCGTAAAGGAGCCTCCCGCGTTGATCTGCTGACCGTCAAGCGTTACGACGCGCACACGGTAATGAAGCGCGCGAGCCATCACGTTTGCATGATCAATGTTATCGAACACAACGGTTCTTCCAAGCAAGGAGGAAAGGACGTTTGCAAACCTCGGGTCGGAGGTAACAAGCGTATCGGCAACACCGATATACCCCTCAAATCCGGCTGCGTCGTTTTGCTCCTTTGTGGGAGCTGCAGGGCGCATAGAAGTCAACGGGAAGAAGGTCGCGCGTCCTGCCTCACCTTTTTTCAGTGCGTACATTGCCGCCTTTGCCGTCGCCTCATCCTCCACGACGATGTTCTGGAGATTGGTTCCGAGAGCGATCTCGATCGCAGTCAGATATTTATCGTCTACCGAGATCACCTTGGAAAGAGGACCGTAAACGGTGCCTGCGGGCGTGCCGTATCGGTCGGTGATCCTGCCCTCAGCGTACTGCTTCATCACGAAGCGCACAGCGCCCGAGTAGCCCTCGAACTGCTCCTCCATCTGTCGGAAGGTGGAGATCCTCTGCGCGACGGAATCGCGGCGAAGAGTCTCGTTGTTAAGGCGCTCCGTTATCTGAGAAAGCAAAGTCTGTGCTTCTTCGATCTCAGCCTCCTTTTGAGAAAGAGAGCTGTCGATCCCCGCAAGCTCCGCGTCGTACGTCGCCACGGTGCGCGCTTTGTCTGCACACTGCTTCTCCAGAGTATCCGATATTCTGCGATATTCCTCCAATTCGGTCAGTGCCGACGTATTCTTGTCCGTATCCGTATTTTTCGCATTTTCAAGCACCGACATACGCACCTTGACGTCCACAGCCTCGTTTTCAAGACGGCGGATATCCTCCAGTGCCTTTGCCACGGCAGCATCCAAAGCAGATGCCCTTTCCGTAAGGCTCGCTTGCTCTGAGGAAAGCGTTTCCTGCTTTTCCAGAAGCGTTTCCTTGGCGTCCTCCAATTCTCCGATCCGCAAGGCATGCTTGGACGCAGCTTCCATTTCGGACTGGATTGCCTTTTCCGTTCCGCTCACAGAGCCCTGAGTCGCCGCGATCAGCTCCTTGGCATGCGCGATCGTGTTTTCCGCCACGCGGTGCTCACTTTCCAGCGTATGGCACTGCTCCGTCTGCTCACGGATCTTCGTCAAAAGCTCCTCGGACTCCATTTTGCTTCCCTGTGACGCCTCAAACAGCCTTGCATTCTGTGCTTCAAGCGCTAAAATACCGTCCTCGGCAATCTGAAGATCGTAGGTTGCATGCTGCATCGCTTCCTCTGCCTTTGAAAGCTCCTCACGCAGCTTTTCCGTATCGTAAAGCCAAAGACTGACGTCCGCACGCTTTTTGTTGTCCATCAGCTCAATGGCACGTTTTGCCTTTTCAGCCTCGCGTTCAAGCGGTCCTACCTGTGCCGACACCTCTGCAAAAATATCGTTGGCACGGGTCATATTGTCCTCGGTATCCTTCAGCTTTCTCTCCGCTTCGTTCTTCTTGTAGCGGTATTTTGCGATTCCCGAGGCATCCTCGAAGATGCTTCTGCGCTCCTCGCTCTTACGGGATACCATTTCCGCGATCTTACCCTGACCGATGATCGAATAACCGTCGCGTCCGACACCCGTGTTCATAAAGAGCTCGTAGATATCCTTCAGACGTACACCCTTGCGGTTGATAAAATACTCACTGTCACCCGAGCGATAGTAGCGACGTGTGACCGTCACCTCGTCATAGGGGCAATCCAATTTTGAAAGCTCCCCTCTGTTATCAAACGTAACGGAAACCTCGGCATATCCCATAGGACGGCGACTGTCTGCGCCGCCGAAAATAACGTCCTCCATCTTACTTCCGCGAAGACTCTTCGAGGAGATCTCTCCCAATACCCATCGCATCGCGTCGGCAATGTTGGATTTTCCGGAGCCGTTGGGACCGACGATCACGGTCACACCGTGCGCCACACCGTCGTTCAGCAGCGTGACCTCCGCCTCGTTTTCAAAAACGAGACGCGTCTTGTCCGGAAAGGACTTGAAGCCTTGCATTTCCAATGATTTCAGATACAAAGTAAATTCCTCCTGGTTCTGAATGTAAAGGTCTTTTCAAGGAGAATACGCGTTGATTCGGTCCGCATGCCCCGATCCCGTCACACAAAGCACGCGCGTGCCCGTTTCAAGAAGAAGGCGTTTAACGTTGGCTCTGTGCTGACCGACCGCACGTGAAAGCTCCCTCTCGGGAACCTCAAGGACGATCTCCTTCCCCAAAAGAGAATGAGACGTCAAAAAAGCAACGATTTTGCGATAATATGCCTCGCTCATCACCAATTCCCCGAGAGCGGGGTGATTGGGACCTGCGTATACAAGCTCCGGGGAGATCAGCTCCTCCGAAGCACATAAGCCTATGCGAATACAAGGGATCTCCGCTTCAAGGAAGACCTCATATGCATTTGCACTGCGTTCAACGGCGTCCTCAAGGGACAGCGGCGTATAAGCACCCGTTCTTGCCATGTCACACAGTGGCGTACCGTAAAAAACGACCGTAGGATAAATACGGGCAAACGAGACCCCCATCTCACACAAGCGCCGTGCGGTACGCACCTCACTCTCGGGCGTTGCCTCGGGTAAGCCGATCATCATCTGCCCCGTCAGAGGGATCCCGCGGGATATGATGGCACGGCAAGCCTCCTCCGCGTCCTTTGCCGTATGCCCCCGCTGCGCGGCAAGAAGCACACGATCGTCCATGCTCTGCAATCCCAGCTCGATATTGTTTACCGTATAAGCGGAAAGGATATCAAGAATCTCCTTTGAGATGTAGTCGGGACGGGTGGACATGCGGATACCGCTCACGTCTCCCGTGTCAACGTACCTCTGTGCGACCTTCAGAAGTCGCAGCATGAGCTCCCTGTCGATTCCCGTAAAGGAGCCGCCGAAAAACGCGATTTCGGTTTCCCGATCACCGCCGTTTTCCGAAAGCACCGTTTCGATCTGCCGTACAACGTCCTCTTCGCAAAAGGATCGGCAGCCCGAAATCGAGCGTTGATTGCAAAACACACACTGATTTGGGCATCCCAAATGCGGAATAAAGATCGGAATATTGCGGTGTCCCTTCATGGATCACGCCTGTCCGAAGAGCTCCAGCGCCGCTCTTGCCGCCGCCTGCTCCGCATATTTTTTGGAGTGTCCCTTCCCGTATCCGATACGGTTGGCACCGAGATACAGCTCCACCTCAAAGGTCTTGTTATGGTCGGGACCGCTCTCTCCGATCAATCTGTACTCCAATACGTTTCTCAGCTCTTTATCCTGCTGTACAAACTCCTGCAGACGGGATTTGCTGTCGATGTGTCCGCCGCCCGATTCGGGAAGCTCGGACACAGCCTGCTTGATAAAGGGCAACAGAAACTCCGACACAGCCTGCATGCTTCCCGCATCCAGATAGATCGCCGCCAGCACCGCTTCAAAGGCATCCGCCAGAATGGCAGGCTTTTTCGCACCTCCGCTCAAAGTCTCTCCCTTGCCAAGCAAAAGGAAATCTCCCAGCTCCAGCTTCTCGGAGTAGGCTGCGAGCGCCTCCTCACAAACGGTTGCCGCACGGATCCGCGTCAATTCCCCCTCGGGAAGAAGCGGAAAGCGCGTGTAAAGATATTCACTTGTGATCAACGAAAGCACGGAATCTCCCAAAAACTCCAATCGCTCGTTGCAAAGCAAGTGATGGTTTCTGGCACCCGTCTCGTTGGAATAGGAGGAATGCGTCAGCGCGCATTTCAACCGATGGATATCGCGGAAGGTATATCCGATCCGCGCTTCAAGCTCCTGAAGTGACCTTGCCATGTTCTACCTCGTTCCTGTCTTTCTTTCCTGTGCAGCTCTTATCCTTCCGCAGAGGTCGCGGCATCCTGCTGTTGTGCCTCTGCCGCTCTGAGCACCTCCTGCTCCGCCTTCTTCCGTTCGGAATATGCGCGAGCAGTGGTCGCAATGTCGTAGATCGCCCCCGATTCGGCGTAGGTGATCGCCTGTCTGATCGCATTCTTGAATGCCTTGGCATCGGACGAGCCGTGCGCCTTGACAACAGGCTTGGAAATGCCGAGAATGGGAGAGCCGCCATATTCCGACGCATCAAACTGCTTCTTCAATCCTCCCAGCTGCTTTTTCATGGAAAGCGCCGCAAGCTTTGTCGCCGTAGAGCTGTAAAGAACGTCCTTCAATTTTCCGAGAAGCAGCTTCCCAAGCCCCTCCACGGTCTTGAGCAGAATGTTCCCCGTAAAGCCGTCTGCCACAATGACGTCACAGCTGTTGAATGGCAAAATATTTCCTTCGATATTTCCGACGAAATTGATATCGGCATTGTTTTTAAGCCTTTGGTAGGCACTTCTTTGAAGCTCGGTCCCCTTGCACTCCTCGGCGCCGTTGTTCAACAGCCCTACGCGAGGACTTTCAAGACCGTACATTTTGGACATATAAGCCGAACCGATGACACCAAACTGCTCAAGATTTTCGTCGGTCACGGTAACGTTTGCACCGGTATCCAGTAGAAGGACGGGATTTCCCAAGGGAAGGATCGTCCCGATCCCCGCACGCTGTACGCCCTTAACCTTACGAACGATCAGGGTCGCTCCCGTAAACAGAGCTCCCGTATTTCCCGTGCTGACAAAGGCATCCCCCTGTCCCTCCGCAAGCATTTTCAGTCCCACTGCCATAGAGGAATCCTGTTTGCCGCGGACCACACAGAGAGGATCGTCCTCCATGGTGATGACCGTCTCCGTATGAACGATGTCCATACGGCTGATATCGAAATCGTTTTCTGCGGTGATCCGCTCAATGTCGTTACGGTTTCCGACCAGAATGAAGCTCGCATTGAACTCTCTCGCCGCCTGTATGACACCCTTAACGGTTTCCTCGGGCGCTTTGTCACCGCCCATTACGTCAACAATGATTCTCATATAATCTTCCTTATCACGTTACGGCATTCGCCGTTTGTCATGTCTTTTGTAAAAGTGCCTCCAGAGCCTCCAGTGAGCGCTCGGCAAGCTTCTCGTTTTTTGCCGCCTTTCCGCCGCGTACGCGGTAGCCGAGCGGAGGAACCAAACCGAAATTCGCATTCATCGGAACGAAATCCCCGATGCCGCCTCGGCTGACATACGCCGCCATGGCACCGAGCATCGTTTCCTCGGGACAGATAAAGGGAGCTTCTCCGCGCAGTCTCCGTACCGCGTTGATGCCTGCCAGAAGTCCGCTTCCCGCAGATTCCACGTATCCTTCCACGCCCGTCATCTGTCCCGCGAAGAAGACCAAAGGACGCTCCCTCATGGAATAATCTTCCGAAAGAAGCCCGGGGGAATTGAGATAGGTATTGCGATGCATCACACCGTAGCGCAAAAACTCGGCGTTTTCAAGTCCCGGGATCATACGGAAGACACGTCTTTGCTCCGGGAAGGTCAGGTGTGTCTGAAAGCCTACCAGATTGAACATGGAGCCCTCCGCATTCTCCTTGCGAAGCTGTACCACCGCATAGAATTCTCCCTCCACGCGGGGATCGATCAGTCCCACGGGCTTGAGAGGTCCGTAACGCAGCGTATCGTAGCCGCGGCGTGCCATTACCTCCACGGGCATGCATCCCTCAAAGACCTTGACATCCTTCTGGCTCTCGCGGTCAAACTCCTTCAGCTCTGCCTCCTCGGCGCTCACAAGCGCCTCGTAAAAGCGGTCGTACTGCTCCTTTGTCATGGGGCAATTGATGTAATCCGCATCCCCCTTGCCGTAGCGGGATGCGAAAAACGCGATGTCCATATTGATCGTGGAAGCATCCACGATCGGTGCCGCAGCATCGAAAAAGTGTAGCTTTCCGCAACCGAGCTCACCCGAAATATAATCCGCCATGGGCTCCGAGGTCAAGGGACCCGTTGCAATCACCGTAACGGTATCCTCCTCCACGCGCTCCGCCTCCTTTGAGACGATCTCAACGTTCGGATGCGAGCGAAGCTTTTGCGTGATATAATCGGAAAACAGGCTGCGATCCACCGCAAGCGCCGAGCCTGCGGGGACACGTGTGCAGTCTGCCGCTTCCATGATCAATGATCCCATACGGCGCATCTCCTCTTTGAGAAGCCCTACCGCATTGGAAACGCTGTCGGAGCGCAGGGAGTTTGAGCAGACCAGCTCCGCAAACCCCTCCGTATGGTGCGCGGGGGTATATTTTTGCGGCTTCATTTCAAAAAGGCGCACGCGGATCCCCCGCTCTGCTGCCTGCCATGCCGCCTCGCAGCCCGCAAGCCCCGCACCGTAGATGTTGATATAATCCTTCACGTTGTTATCCTTCTGTCCGTGTATCGTTGTTGTCCGTGATCTCACGGGAATAGGAGCAGTCTGCCTCATGACACACAAGCATGCTCTTTCCTTTCTTGCGGAACAGCATTTTTCCGCAATCGGGACAAAGCTCATTCGTGGGAAGATCCCAGGAAGAAAAATCACACTCGGGGTATCTCTCACAGCTGTAGAACACCGTGCGATTCTTTCCGTATTTTGTGATGAGCTTTGCTTGGCACTTGGGGCAATTCACGCCCAACTCACGAACTCTCGCCTTTGTGAATTTACATTCGGGATAGCGGCTGCAAGCATAGAAGGCACCAAACTTTCCGGTGCGCAGAACCATATCGGAGCCGCATTTTTCGCACTTGAAATCCGCAACGGAGGGAAGCTTTTGCGCGCTTTCCTCCTGCTCCTGCGGTTCCTCGTTCTCCTGCTTGGGGGCAACCAGAGGCTTGGTATTTTTGCAGTTGGGGTAGTTGGGGCAAGCCGCAAACTTACCGAAACGACCGTTTCGAACGATCATACGGCTTCCGCACTTATCGCAAATGATATCCGTCTCCTCCGGCGGCACCTCGATGCTGGTCGCTCCGATGGTCTTTTCCGCAACCTCAAGCTGCTTAGAGAACACAGTCCAGAAGTCACGCAATACGTCCAGCATATCGGCATTTCCGTTTTCAACCTCGTCAAGCTGGCGCTCCATATCCGCCGTAAAGCCGTAGTCCACAACACTGGAGAAATGCTCCTCCATAAGCTTATTCGTCACCTCGCCCAAAGGAGTGGGCACAAACGCCTTGCCCTCGCGCTTGACGTAGTTGCGCGCTAAGATCGTTCCGATGATGGTGGCATAGGTGCTGGGGCGTCCGATATCAAGATCCTTGAGCATCTTGATGAGAGATGCATCGTTATATCGCACGGGCGGCTCCGTAAAGTGCTGTGTCAGCTCTGCGTCGTCGGCATCCAACAGCTCACCTTCGTGAAGCTCGGGCAAGCGAATGTCCTTGACCTCGCGAGGCTCGCCGTCGCTCTCGGTCGCCTCCTCACTCTCCTCATAGACCGCCATGTAGCCGGGGAAGCTGACGGAATAACCGCTGGTACGGAAAATATACCCCGCGCACTCAAAATCGATGCTGATCGTATCGAGAAGCGCCGACTCCATCTGGCTTGCTATAAAGCACTCCCAGATAAGCTTGTAAAGCTTATACTGATCGGTTGTGAGCTGACGGCGGATCTGCAAGGGCTCAAGATCCACTCTTGCGGGGCGGATCGCCTCGTGCGCATCCTGAGCACCCGCCTTGGATTTATAGATACGGAGCTGCTCGGGACAGTACTTCTGTCCGTACTTCTGCACAATAAAATCTCTCGCGGCATTCTGTGCATCCGATGACACACGCACCGAGTCGGTACGCATGTAGGTAATCAGACCCTGTGTACCTCCGAATTCCGAGCCGAGGTTGACCCCCTCGTAAAGCTCCTGGGCTACCTTCATGGTTCTTTGCGACTGGAATCCCAGCTTGCGGAACGCTTCCTGTTGAAGGCTGGAGGTCGTAAAGGGCGCGGCGGGCGTCTTATGCTTTGCCGCACGGCGGACGGATGCCACGTTGTATTTCTTACCGTTTACGGCATCGGCAACCGCAGTCGCCTCCGCCTCGCTTCCAAGATGGATCTTTCCTGCGCTGTCTCCGAAGAAATGCACGCGAAAGCTCTTTTTGTCCTCGGAGGTCAACAGCGTTTCGATCGTCCAGTACTCGGAGGGAACAAACGCTCTGATCTCCTGCTCTCGCTCAACGATGATACGCGTCGCGACAGACTGCACACGCCCTGCGCTGAGCCCGCTCTTGACGTTTTTCCAAAGCAGGGGGCTGAGCTTGTAGCCCAGGATACGGTCGTATATACGGCGCGTCTGCTGCGAATTGACAAGATTCATATCGATCTGTCGCGGCGCCTTGATCGCCGCCTTGACAGCGGTTTTTGTCACCTCGTTAAAGCAAATACGCTGTGTCTTTTCCACAGGGATCCCGAGAGCCGCAGAGAGATGCCATGCAATGGCTTCCCCTTCGCGGTCAGGGTCGGTTGCAAGGAATACCTTGCTTGCCGCCTTTGCCTCGCGGCGAAGCTCCTTGATCAGATCTCCCTTCCCTCGGATATTGATATAGTGTGCCTCAAAATCATGCTCGATATCTACACCGAGAGAGCTCTTGGGAAGATCGCGTACATGACCGATGGAGGCAACCACCTTATAATTGGTTCCAAGATACCCCTTGACGGTCAAAGCCTTCGAGGGGGACTCCAAAATAACCAGATTGTGCGCCATTTGAAAATAACCCTTTCCTTTCGTCTTGGTTCTGTATATAAACTCGGGTATCAGCTTCGTTCGTAAAGTGAGCCGAGCGTTTTTCTGATCCTGCCCGCAATCTCAAGACAGGTCAATGCCACCGAAACCTCGTTTGCCGCGAAGGGCAGCTCGTAAAAAAGCTCCGAGTGGACGGTATCCGCCGTCGAAAAACAGCGCATGATCGCCGCCTCTACGGGTGACATGGCGGAAAACTCATCCTCCGTCAGTGGCGGCTTGGACGGCTGTGCTTCCTTGTGTAAAGACCCCTTTGGGGGCTTTGCGGCAGCCTGTACAGGTGCCGCCTGATGCCCGACTCCAACGTCTGCGGAGTCGGTGAACTCCCACGCTCCCGGATCGATCACTCCAAGATGCGCAAGATACGATAGGTCCGTGACGACCTCCTCCTTGCGAGAAACAAAATCGGTGCGGACGGTCTTTGGATATATGTGTGCATGATCCGCAAGCACTCCCATGGCTCCGGTGAGCGGTCTCGCGCCGCCCTCCAAAAGAATTCGTGTACCGACAGATCCCTCCTGCATATCGGGAGAGGAGAGAGCATAGACGCGGCGTCCCTGCTCCATTGCCCGTTTTGCGGTGATCAGCGCACCGCTTCTCTCGCTCGCCTCGATCACCAGTGTCGCCTGCGAGATCCCGCTGATCAAACGGTTACGTACGGGAAAATGATAACGGAGAGGGCGAGTTCCCGGAGGATATTCGGACATCACCGCACCGTGGAGACAGATCTCCTCATACAGCGCTTTGTGCCGTTTTGGATAAACAACGTCCACTCCGCTTCCGAGAAAGACAACCGTTTCGCCGCCTGCGGCAATTGCCGCCGCAGAGCAAACACCGTCGATCCCCTCCGCCATGCCGCTGACAACGACCGCGTTGGATTTCGCCATTCCGTAGGCTATTTTATACGCGGAATGCATACCGTATTCACTCATTGCGCGCATGCCGACCGTAGCGACGCACATTTTTCGGTTCATATCGGGCAAGTGACCTTTGTAATACAAAAGAACGGGAGCATCGCCGATACCGCGAAGCATATCGGGATACGCATCGTCAAGATACGTCAAAAGAGAGATTCCTTTCCTCTCGCAGATATCGAGAATGCGGCTTGCCTCGTCGAGATCCTTTTTCGACAGCGCCGCGATCGCAGACCGCGACACACCGTGCAGACGTGTGCTGTCAAGAGCTTTTTCGCAAAAGATGTTGTAAGGCGTCCCGTAGTCGTTGATCAAAGAATCAAACCCATGTCTGCCGACCCCCATGGCAAGGGATGCCCAGATCCAATAAAGAAGATCGCGTCTCTTCACCTGTCTCCCCCTTTTCCCCGTCTCTCTATTTTGAAAACTCCCACATCAAAATGGATGCTGCAACCGCCGCATTGAAGGATTCGGCTCTCTCGCTCATCGGTATCACGACGGCGTGAGTGCACGCAGCCTTGACGCGTTCGGAAAGCCCATGACCCTCGTTGCCGATCACAACGCAGTCCCCCGTCTGTCTTTCAAACGCGCCGAGAACCGACGCCGAAGAATCCAGCGCCGCCGCAAAAACGCGTCTGCCGCTTTCCGCAAGCCCGCGGATCACCTCGGCAAGATCGGAAACGCGGTCGATCCGCTGATTGAACAGAGTGCCCATGGAGGCACGCACCGCACGGGGATGATAAATATCCGCGCAATCCTCGCTTAAGATCATACGGTCGACCCCGAGTGCCGCCGCACTGCGGATCACGGCACCGATATTGGAGGGATCACGCACGGATTCGAGCAGAACGATCCGTTCATCCTTCATCTCCAAAAAATCCGCACTATAATATATTGTAACAATTTTTTGCAATTTGTCAATATATTTTGCAACAGTTATTACGCCTTCGGGCGATTTTTCTTCGGAAATCCGCTCAAAAACATCGTCCGAGACAACCAAAATGCGTTCTGCACGCTCAAAAGCGGAATCACCGAAGCGATCCTCCAATCTTTTTACAATGCACTCAGAAGAACTCTCCCGAAGAAAAATGCATTTGATCCTTGTCCCGTTACCGATCGCCTCCTCCAGTAATTTGATCCCGTCAAAACGGAAAAGACGCGATGCCTCCCGTGCCCGACGGTCGGAAAGCTTACAAAGCTCAACGATATTTTTATTCTGCCTGGAGCGGATGACTTCCCCCTCAAAACGCATTTTTTCACCTCCGTACATCCTCAAAAAAAGCCCCGTTCGGGCATTCAGGATATTTTTTATTTACGAAAAAAGGGGGTGAGTCAAATGCGAAAAGCATTTGGTACTCACCCCCGTCGGCTTTTTCAGAGGGCTTCGCCGTTTGCCTCGGCCCCCTTTCAATTGTTAAAATCAGAGTGCCGCCTTTGCCTGTGCGCAAAGAGCCGCGAAAGCTTCCTTATCGGAGATCGCGATCTCGGAGAGCATCTTACGGTTGAGGTCGATGCCCGCCTTCTTCAGACCGTGCATAAAGGTGGAGTAGTTCATACCGTTCACCTTTGCCTGAGCGGAAATTCTGGTGATCCAGAGAGAACGGAAGTCTCTCTTCTTCATCTTTCTGCCTGCGAATGCATAGTTGCCGCTCTTCAGTACGGCCTGCTTCGCCATCTTGAAGTGCTTGGACTTTGCGCCCCAGTAACCCTTCGCTGCCTTCAGTGTAGCCTTTCTTCTCTTGCGCGTCATCAATGCGCCCTTAACTCTTGCCATTTTTCAATTCCTCCGTTTCTTCTTACTTCAGGACCAAAGTCTTCAGGTTGGTTGCAATCTTGCCGTTTACCATTGCGCTGGAACGCAGATGGCGAAGGCGCTTTGCGCTCTTGTTGCCCGTGTTGTGGCGGTGAGAGCTGTGGAACATCTTGACCTTGCCGTTTGCAGTAACGGAAAATCTTTTAGCGGAAGCCTTATGTGTTTTGATCTTTCCCATTTTTATAACTCCTTTTTCTATTCCCGATCGGTGTCGGTTTTGTTGTCGTACAGTTTCATCCGCATGCGTGCGGCGTGAATCATTTCGCTTTGACAGGTGAAATCACCATGCTCATAAATCTGCCGTCCAGAACAGGCTTCTTATCGACCGTTCCCAGCTCGGAGCAGGCATTCTCAAACTTTTCAAGCACCTCGCGTCCGATATGCATGTGGCTCATTTCACGACCCTTGAACTTCATAACGACGCGAACCTTGTTTCCGTCGGTAAGGAAACGGCGCGCATGGTTGACCTTCGTTTCAAAGTCGTGCGTATCAATGCGGCAGGACAGCTGGATCTCTTTAAGCTCGATGGTCTGCTGCTTCTTCTTCGCTTCCTTCTCGCGCTTGTCACGCTCGAAGCGGAATTTGCCGTAGTCCATCACCTTGCACACGGGCGGAACCGCCTGTGCGGACATCATCACAAGATCCATCCCTTGCTCATACGCGATCTCCAGTGCCTTCGCGGAGCTCATGATACCGAGCGTCTCGCCGTCCGCACCGATCAGGCGCACTTCCTTCGCAGTGATCTCCTCGTTGAGCAGGTTTTCTCTTTCTTTGTCTTTTGCGCTAATAGTTCAACACCTCCAAGCAAAAAATAAGACCGTACAAAGAAACACTTCTCCGCACGGCACACCTGCCCCACACAAAAACGAGGCGACTGTTATTGACCTGACCGCGTGGCGGGTGGGTGAGAGCGGAGAGCTCTGCTTTGTTTTCTTTGGTATTATACCACACGTCTTCCCCTTTGTCAATAGTTTTTTTGATTTTTTTAAAAAAATATCGGGGTGCAAAAAAACATGAATACCGCGGATGCACTTCGGCATCCGCGGTAACAAGCTTATTACCTCATTAAAAAAATCGTACGTGCATTCCCCTCATACCCGCTTCTGAAAATGTGGATCATCAATTCCTCAAGAGAGGCAAGTCCACCGATGGCACAGACCGTAAATGCCACGGGAACCGCAATAGGCGTCATGAGGAAAAAGGGATAAGCAAAGATAGCAAAGCCCGTCATCTTGTTCATATACGTATGTATGGAAGCAAATCTGCGGTATTTTACAAACGCCACCGTATATGCCGCCGCACGCACAAGAAGCACCGCTGCCAGCACGATCCAGATCTGATAAGGAAGCACCTCCCAAAGAGACGGAAAGATCTTGGCTAAAAGCACCGTATAAAAGAGCAGATCGGCAACGCTGTCAAGCTTTGCTCCGAAATCGCTCGTCAAATTCATTTTTCTGGCAATCAACCCGTCAAGCGCATCGGTCACACCTGTAAAAAGGTAGGTAATGAAAAAGAGGGAGGACAGCGATTCCGTAAAAAGAAGGAATGCGGTTCCGAAAATGCGCAGACACGTGATGCAATTGGGGAGATTTTTTTTGATGTTCATTTTTTCCTCCGCATAACACACAGACACGTTTTATAGAACTACAGCATCGAACAATTATTGTACCACAAAAATGTCGTTTTTGCAAGAGATTTGTAAAAAAACGTCTATCCAAAGGCAACAAAAAAAGCATCGCTCCTTCAAAGGATACGATGCTTTTTTCACAAAGAAAGTCACTGTACCGCATTCCACGCGGTCAAGCCGGGGGCGGGAGTGCCGAGCACCTCGGGTGCTCTTCCCTCAAACAGTGCATGTGCATTTTTGACAAAATCCTCGCAGTACAACGCCCTCGGACGCTTGATCGAGGCAGGCGCCTCAAGTTCAAGCTCATACATCCAGACGCCGTTATAACCAACCTCGGAAAGAGCCTTCAGGACCGCGCTCCAATTCAGCTTTCCCTCTCCCGGGAGCCAATGGCGTTCGTTGAGAAAATCATAATCCGACACATGTGTGGTGATGATACGGTTTCCAAGACGTGTGATAAAATCGGTGGCGCTCTCATCTCCCAGGAGATGATTGGTGTCAAAACAAACCGCAAGACCGTCGTCGACAGAGATCAGCTCGGCGATCTCCTCGGAGTTTCGTCCGAGGCAGGTGCGGGGCAGATCCTCGACTGCCAGCACACACCCGCACCGACGGGCATGGGCTGCAAGACGTGACAGACTCTGCTTAGATCTTTCCATACGATCCCTGCGCTCCCCGTCACCGATCGGCTCACCCGAAGGATGGATCACTATTCGCTCAATTCCGATATCCGAGGCGCGGCTGATCATTTCGGAAAGCTGCTCCACCGCACTTGCGGCAAGCTCCTTTTTTGAAATATCGTAAAGCTCAAAAACAAACGGGAGATGAAAGGACCAGAGCTCCACCCCGCATGCACGCGCCGCATTCTTTGCCGCGCGATAATCGAAGGTGGGGTAAAGCTCTCCCGGGAGGCTGATTTCCGCTACCTCGATCCCTGCCGTACGGTAGTCGGCAAACGTCGCCTCGCAGGGGGTTTTTGTAGAACGTCCGATTCTGTACATAGTTATGCTCCCATCAGAACAGCTTTTCGGGATACACACCTGCGTCGTGCAGCTCCTTCAGCTTTTCCATCACAAGCTCACGGTCAGCGGCGTATGTGATGCCAAACCACTTATCGGGAGAATACTTTGCCTCGACCGTAAGCTTCCCCGCCTCAAGGAACTCGCCCACCATGATAGGAAGCAGGCACTCTGCCTTGATGTTTCCTTCGGGAATGTTGTGCAAAAAGCTTTCAAAATACTCGTTCATATCGGAAAGAAGATCCTTATGGAAGCCCCACATATTCATGGAAACCATCGCATCAAAGGGCAATTCTCCCTTTTCGCTCAGGATCTCACGGTTTGCACCGTAATGGATCTCACCGGTTTCGCAAACGCCCGCAAGCTTACCGTCCACAAGTGTGCAGACGCCGCGCGTTACACCGCCGTTCTCGCTCATGGTGTTTCCGAGGATGTAGGGGACCATGGATGCCTCGCTTTGATCGTTCAGCTTCAAAAGCAGATCGTGCATAATGAAAAACGCCTCTCTGCCGTAGTAATCGTCCGCATTGACGGTTGCAAAGGGACCGCGAATCACGTCCTTGGCACAAAGCACCGCATGCACCGTTCCGAAGGGCTTTACGCGGTCCGCGGGACGGGTATACCATGCGGGAAGCGTGCTGTCGTCCTGCACCGCATAATCCACCTGCACGCGACCCTCAAGGCGCGCGCCGATCGTGCTTTTGATCAGATCGACCATTTC
Source organism: Oscillospiraceae bacterium (assembly GCA_015064025.1). GTDB lineage: Bacteria > Bacillota > Clostridia > Oscillospirales > CAG-272 > UMGS1865. The sequence continues at coordinate 22,317 of SVSZ01000010.1, forward strand.
CGCCTTCAAAATGAATACGATCTGCGTAAAGCCTGCGGCGATCGCATCGTGAATCGAATATTCCATCAGAATCTCATCGTGAGGACCCACGTGGGAGATCTGCTTATTTCCGCCAAAGCGGCTGCCAAGCCCTGCTGCCAAAATTACAAGAGTTGTTTCCTTCATGATTGTATCATCCTTTCGCTGTTGAAGTTACTTACAGTATACCACAACCGTTACGATTTGTAAAGTAGAAAAGTTTTTTTAGAAAAGTTTTTTTGCAAGTTTTTTATACAAAGCTATAGACTTTTTTCCACGTTTCTGCTATACTCTTTATTGGTAAGTCTATCGGTAAGTGTTCTCAAAAGAGATGCACCGCCGCACACTCTGCATTTGGGAAAGGAGGAAAGGCATGAAAAAAGCGCTTCGCTCGCAGCTTTCGATTTTCAAGCACGCGGAAGCATGGATCTGCACAGCCGCAATTTGCTTTCTCCTTCTCTTCGCCATCCTTGAGGTGCGCCTTCACATGCGGGTAACGACGCTCCCACGCTCCGTGCTTTTGCGCATCATCCTGCTCACCCTCATCTGCCTTCTCTTCTACCTGTCGGGCATGCTCTATGCGGGGCGCACGGGAAATCGCCGCATTTATCGGCGACTTATCGTATTTTTCTTTTTCCTCTACCTTTACCTTCTCCTCAACGTAACGCTGTTTGAAAAAGGCTTCGGTCGCGATGCACTCCTCGAAAACGGCGAAAATACAAGAGCGTATTATTTGCAAAATTTTGTAAACCTCATCCCCTTCCACAGCATCGGTGAGGTATACATTATGGGACTTGCGCACGGCTACGTCTCCCCCTATTACGTTCTTCTCAATCTTTTCGGAAATCTTTGCGTCTTCATGCCCATCTCCTTCTTTTTGCCCATGCTCTTCAAGGCGCAAAAAAAGTGGTATGTTTTTCTTCCTACACTGATCTTATCCGTGGTATGTGTGGAGCTCGTGCAGTTTTGCTTTATGGTAGGCTCCTGCGACGTCGACGACGTGATCCTGAACGTATCGGGCGCCCTCCTTCTCTATTTTCTCCTGCGCCTCCCCTCCCTCTCGGCTCTCTGTGAGCGCATCGGGGGTGTAAAATCCGAATGATGGCTTGCGGTTGTCTCATTTTTTGATTTGAGATAACCGCTTTTCTTCTTTTTTTATTTTTTTGCAAAAATCTCTTGCAAAAAGAAAAAAAGTGTGGTATACTTCCATTCAGAATGCATTGATGAAGTCCGCCGTTTCGAATCACGGTATTTACAGAGAGCGCCGCACAGCTGAAAGCGGTGTATTACCCTCGGAACGCGCATTTCCCTTCGGAGCAGATCGGGCAAACGCGAAAGCCTGTAACCCGATACGGAAAGGCACCGTTATCCGCCTGTCAAAGTGTTGGCTTTGAGCCGAAAATTCGGGTGGTACCGCGGTGTGCATTTGCGCCTCGTCCTGATGATAGGACGGCGCTTTTTTTGTTGCCCCGACCGTTGTATTTAAATTCCATTTCAGAAAGGAACGAACATAAAATGAAAGAAACTCTTTCAAGGATCCGCAGTGAAGCGTTGGAACAGATCGGTGCTCCTGACGCAAATCTGGAGGAGATCAGAATCAAGTATCTCGGAAAGAAGGGTGCGCTGACGGCTGTGCTTCGCGGCATGGGTGCTCTCTCCCCCGAGGAGCGTCCCTTGATCGGACAGCTCGCAAACGAGGTCAGAGAAAGCATTGAAACTGCAATTGCCGAGAAATCCAAGGAGCTTCAGGCAAAGAAGCTCGAGGCAAAGCTCAAGGCGGAAAAGCTGGACGTCACCATGCCCGCAACTGCCGCTCCCGTCGGCCACATCCATCCTCTCACGCGTGCGCAAAGAGAGCTGGAGAACATCTTTATCGGTATGGGCTTCTCCATTGCCGAGGGACCCGAGGTGGAGCTGGATTACTATAACTTCCAGGCACTCAACATTCCCGAAAACCATCCTGCCCGCGACACGCAGGATACCTTCTATATCACGGACAACATCCTTCTGCGCTCGCAGACGTCCCCCGTGCAGGTGCGCGTGATGGAGCATCAGAAGCCTCCGATCCGCATCATTTCTCCCGGACGCGTATATCGCTCCGATGCACTGGACGCAACGCATTCCCCGCTCTTCCACCAGCTGGAGGGACTTGTCATCGACAAGGGCATCACCATGGGAGACCTGAAGGGAACGCTTGCCGTATTTGCCAAGAAAATGTTCGGTGAGGATACGCAGATCCGCTTCCGTCCTCACCACTTCCCGTTTACGGAGCCGTCTGCCGAGGTCGACGTTTCCTGCTTCGTATGCGGCGGCAAGGGCTGCCGTCTTTGCAAGGGTGAGGGCTGGATCGAGATCCTCGGTGCCGGCATGGTGCACCCCTTCGTGCTTTCCAACTGCGGCATTGACCCCGAGGAATATTCGGGCTTTGCCTTTGGTCTCGGCATTGAGCGTATCACCATGGCAAGATACGGCATTGACGACATTCGTCTTTTCTATGAAAACGACGAGCGTTTCCTGGAACAGTTCTGAGGAGGTAGAGCGTAATGAATCTTTCAAGAAATTGGCTTTCGGATTTCGTCAACACAGACGGGATCGACAATAAGACATATTGCGATAAGCTCACCATCACGGGCTCCAAGGTCGAGGGCTTCGAGGTGCTTGGTGAGGACATCGAAAACGTAGTGGTTGCTAAGATCACGCATATGGAAAAGCATCCCGACTCGGATCATCTCTGGATCTGCCGTGTGGATGCGGGCGAAAAGCTCGGGCACGACATTCAGATCGTAACGGGCGCGCAAAACATTTTTGAGGGAGCGTTGGTTCCCGCGGCTCTTCCCGTTGCAAAGCTTCCCGGCGGTGTTGTCATCAAGGCGGGAAAATTGCGCGGTGTGGAGTCTGACGGAATGCTCTGCTCCATGGGAGAATTGAAGCTGACCGTGCACGAATGCCCCGGCAAAGAAGAAAACGGTATTCTGATCCTTGACGAGGATTGCGAGAACCGTCTTGGCGACGACATCCGTGACGTACTGATGCTCAAAGACACCGCAGTGGAGTTTGAGATCACCTCCAACCGCCCCGACTGTCTCTCAGTCATCGGTCTTGCGCGTGAGACCGCGGTCTCCTTTGATCTTCCCTTGAACATCCCCACCCCCACCGTCAAGGGTGCTTGTGACGGTGACAGCATTGACAATTATCTCCGCGTCGGCATCTCCGCGCCCGACCTCTGCTACCGCTACGCGGCACGCGTCGTCAAAAACGTAAAGATCGCGCCCTCCCCGCTCTGGATGCGCATGCGTCTGCGCGCATCGGGCGTGCGCCCCATCAACAACATCGTTGATATCACGAACTACGTCATGCTTGAGTACGGTCAGCCGATGCACGCGTTTGATTACAAATCTCTCGACGGCTCCGAGATCGACGTACGCCGCGCTGCCGACGGTGAGGCGTTCCGTTCGCTTGACGATACCGATCACACGCTTGACGCCTCCATGCTCGTCATTGCCGATACCAAAAAGGCTTGCGCTCTCGCAGGTGTCATGGGCGGTGCAAACTCCGAGATTGAGGACAGCACGACGACCGTCGTCTTTGAATCCGCATGCTTCAACGGCGCCTCCGTGCGCGTCACCGCGAAAAAGAACGGCATGCGCACCGAATCCTCCGCACGCTTTGAAAAGGGCTTGGATCCCGAGAACTGTCTTGCGGGTCTTGAGCGCGCTTGCGAGCTCGTCGAGCTTTTGGGTGCGGGCGACGTTGTTGACGGCATGATCGACGTTTATCCCGTAAAGCCCGCACAGACAGTGCTTGATTTTACGCCCGAGCGTTACAATGAATTTCTCGGCATGTCCATCCCCTGCGAGCACATGAGAAATACCCTTGAGGGGCTTGGCTGCCGCATTGAGGACGGAAAGATCTACGTTCCCTCCTGGAGAGCCGATCTCGGCTGCATGAACGACATTGCCGAAGAGGTCTGCCGCATTTACGGCTATGACAAGATCGAGACCTCCTACATGAACGCAGAAACGACGCTTGGCGGCAGAAACGACAAACAGATCTTCGAGCTTGACACCGAGGCGGCAATGGTCGGCATGGGTATTTCCCAGATCCACACCTTCTCCTTCATCAGCCCCAAGTATTACGATAAGATCCGCATGCCCGCCGACAGTGCGCTTCGTCGCTCGGTCGTCATCTCCAATCCCTTGGGCGAGGATACCAGCGTCATGCGTACCACGGCGCTCCCCTCCATGATGGAGACGTTGGCGCGTAACAGCAACTTCAACAATGAAAACGTGCGTTTGTTCGAGATCGCCGGCATATATCTCCCGAGCGAAGATCCGACTGCTCTTCCCACCGAGAAAAAGGTGCTGACGGTCGGTGCGTACGGAAATTTCGATTTCTATGCACTCAAGGGCGTTTGCGAAAACGTTCTGCGTCTTGCGGGAATCAAGAACGCGACCTACACGGCAGATGCGGAGCAGCCCGCATACCATCCCGGCAGATGCGCGCGCATCCTTTCCGAGAACGGTGACGTCCTCGGAGTACTCGGCGAGGCACATCCCTTGATGACCGAAAACTACGGTATGGGCATGCCCGTTTATATTGCTGAGCTGGCATTTGACGAGATCTATGCCGCCGCAAATACGAAAAAATCCTACAAGCCCCTTCCCAAGTATCCCGCAACCACCCGTGACTTCTCCTTCGTTTGTGAGGAGGACATGGAGGTCGGTGCTATTGAGGGCGTGATGCAAAAGGCGGGCGGCAAGCTTGTTGAAAACGTCGCTCTCTTCGATATTTACCGCGGTCCTCAGCTCGGCGAGGGTAAAAAGTCCGTCTCCCTGCGCGTCACTCTGCGCGCTCCCGACCGTACGCTCACCGTAGAGGAGGCTGACAAGGTCACGAAAAAGATGCTGAGCGATCTAAAGTTCAAAATGGGCCTGGAGCTCAGAAATTAACAAAGAGGTGAACGCAATGAATCGGATCGATGCGAATTTCTTTCCCGGTTGGGTCAGAAAATCTATCTCCTTCACCATTGACGACGGCAATATTACGATGGATGAGAAATTTCTCTCCATCGTAAAACCCGCCGGCATCAAGGGGACCTTCAACCTCTGTACCCCCTTGAAAAAGAATATGAGCGCCGCCGATTACCGCGCCTTTTACCGCGGATATGAGATCGCGAATCACTCGCATTACCATTCGCATCCCTTCAGCGAGAGTATCTCCCCCGCCGTAACGGACGAGCCCTTTGACGAGGCAACGGCAGACAAGGAGAAGGCATACCCCACCAATGAGGAGGGGCTGTACCGCATTTTCAGAGGCAATTGGAACTATTACGTTTCCACGGACGAAAAGTACATGGAGCTTGTGGACAGATGTACGTGTGAGCTCACAGCGGTGTTCGGAGACGGTGCTGTCAAGGATTTTGTCTGGCCCTTTGGCGAACAGAAAAATGCGAAGGTCATGCAAGCACTGATCGATCACGGCTTCCGCTCCATCCGCGCGACAGGTGACGTTGATGACCGCACGGGCTTTGCCCTTCCCGCAGACCGTATGCACTGGTCCTACAACGCACACAACAGAACACTTCTGAAGATCGCGACGAAATATGAGGCTTATCCCGATGACGGGAATCTGAAATTTTTCTGCTTCGGTGTTCACTCCATCGACTTTGATCGTGACGAAAACTGGGATGACCTTTCTGAGTTTTGCGAAAAATTCGGAAACCGAAACGATTTCTGGTATGCCTCCGTCGGCGACATCTTTGATTACGAGGACGCCGTCAAGGCGCTCAGAATCACGGAGAATGAGATCACAAACGACTCCGAGATCGATCTGTATATCAAGATCGACGGCGTAAAAAAAATGCTTTGCGCACACTCATCGATCACGTTCTGAAGCACAGCCTGCAAAAACGCCGACCAAACGCTGAATCGCGCTTGGTCGGTTTTTTAAGATTTCTCAAAAAAAAGAAGCAAAAGTTTGTTTTCAGTTAAAAAAAATATGCTACAATACGAGTATAGCGAATTTTCAAGGTAACCAAAGAGGAGAGCTTGATATCATGAAAAAGTTTTTCAAAAAAATAGGAAATGCGTTTGCTCGCATGATGTACGGGCGTTACGGAACGGATGAATTGAACATGGTGCTTATGTTCGTCGCCCTCTTTTTTCTGCTGCTTGCATATATTCCCGTGGTCGGCTTTGTCTTTCCCTTCCTTGCCCTCCTTATCATGTTCTGGACGATCTTTCGTTCCTATTCCAAAAACATCCCGCGACGCAGGCGCGAGCTTGAGGTATACCTGAAGATCAAAAGAAAGCCGCAAAACGCACGCAAGCTTCGCAAAAACAAGAAAAGAGACAAGAAAACGCACTGCTATTTTAAGTGTCCCACCTGTAAGGCGGTACTCCGCGTTCCCCGTGGCAAGGGAGAGATCATTGTCACCTGTCCCCGCTGCAACGGACGCATTCCCAAAAAAACATAACAAAGAAACGGTGCCTACATGCGCAAAACGCGCATGTAGGCACCGTTTCTTTAAATTATTGGCTTACGGGTACGTAGGTAACGTTTCCGTCGGAGCACGTGATCACAAGGTAAGCTTGATAAGAATAGTTCTCGGTATCAAGCGTCAGCGCATCGAGTGCCATCGCAACGTCAGCCTGTGCAAAGCTGAGCGTACCTATTCCGTCATCACTGACGATGATTCCAGAAAGGGTCGACTTAACAGGCGTTCCGTCCTCCTCGTTGACAGAAAGATACCCGTAGTGATCAAAACGGTAGACCTCGAACGTGCACGCAACGGATGCAGAGCTTTGCCGCTTGACGTAGTCAAGCTTGACAGTACCTTCCTCCTCACCCATAGGCATCACATCCACAGCCGCAGGACCGTAGGTGTTGTATTTCGAGTATACAGAGCAGTATCCGCACCAATAGTACTCATAGGAAGATCCATTGCTGTAGGTTCCCCACCGCGTTTCGAGGCTATGTCCCATGCACTCCTCGTAGTAGCCGTATTCCTCACGAGTGCAGGTGGAGCATATCCTCTTGTAATATCCGTCCTGCAGACAGGTTTTCATCTGAGTCTCTTCGTCATCAAAATTGCAGAAGTTGCTTTCATATTCCGAATATTCACCCTCGTGATCGGTAAATACGCTCTTTTGAATACAGCCCGTCTCCGCATCGATGGTATAGGTATACAAGGTCTGATTCCAGCGCTTGAGCTCTTCCGTCTCAAGATCGTAATACTCGTTTCTCTCCAAAGTCAGGCGAGGTTCGTCTCCGATCATCTTCCACACGGAAAGGCAGAAGCAAAGCTCGTTTCTTTCATAGTCCTTTTCTTCGGTATAAGAGCGGAGCATATTTCCATCCTTATCCTTGAGCACAATGCTAAGATATCCGCAACCATCCTCCATGCAGGTTTCGGTCGTGGTAACGTTTCCGTGCGAATCGGGTGTGCCGCTTGTCTTGTTCAGATCGTGAATCGTTCGGTAACCCTCATAAGAGGAATACGTACGCCAATTGCACTTGTCACAATAGGTGATATCATAAACGTAGTAACGGCATGGATCGTCCGTAGGCTCCGGATCATCCTTGTTGGTCTCATTGACAAGAAGAGAATAATCGTGATACACCTCATCGTACCAAGGACAAACAACAGTCTTATCGCAATCGGTATACGCATTCACACTCGAACATCCAAGGTACAGATAATCGGTTTTGGTTTGTCTGCAATGCACAGTATCCGTTACCGTTACATTCCTACGCTCGGCGTAAATAAAGCCGCAGGAGCAGGCGTAAACGGTTGCATCCCCAACCGTTGATCTTTCAAAGCTGCAATCTCCCCGATGAAGCGTATACTCAACCTGTCCGCAGGGACACTCTCTGATAAACACACGTACACCGTAATAGGAGTCCGTAGCATCATGCTTGTGCTCAAAGACCTCTTTGCTTGTGAAGTAATGTGAAGAAGAGGACGTGACCGCATCGGTATAGGTATCCAGGATCTCACCGCAATCCGCACAGGACTTGGTCACGTTGATACCGTAGAAGAAAGCACCGTTTTCATCGCGGCAGTTCTGATAGCAGGACTTGGTGGGATCTGCCACCGTTGCGGTAGTCTTTTCCGTATGACTGTCATATTCGTTCAGTGTATAGGCCTTTGTTTCAACAGCCGTTCCCGTATCCTCATCGTAACCGATCTTGACGGTCACGGAGTAAGTGGTCCGACAGTCAACCTCCGAAAGCTTTGATTCGAAGCATATCTTATAAGGAGTCGGATCAACGTACCCGGGCATTCCGGGTCCCATCGTGGGCATCGGTTGCGCGATAGCGATCAACGTCTGCTCATAAGGAGTTGTTGCATGAAAGCCTCCTTCAAAGCCTGTGAAGAGCGTGTTCGAATACATATCCATTCCGCCGTTCATATAGATCGAGGCTTTTTGCTCACCGCAAATACAACCCGCGACAAGTACAATGGAAGGCTCCTCGCTGTAGGAAATTCCTGCCGCGGTAAGATAAGAGCCAAGCATAAGCTTTTCTTCCTCGTACGGCTGCCCGCTTCCCTCATCAAAAGCATATTTATCGAGAGAAATATGCTCACCCGTTACGGTCTCTGTTTCCGTATAGTCGCATTCGTTGCCGTTTCCTTGGCATTTCTTGTGAAGAAGAACACCTTCCTTACACGTGTCGGCACCTGGGGCAAGCTCCACAGAATCGACGTAAAGCGTATGCTGACCGTACGCCTCGATGGTTGTGCTCTTTTCCGCGTCGCATCCGCTCTGCCTACATTTTTCAACCTTCAAGCCGTCATCGGTACAGGTCGCTTCAACTCTTTGGGTCGTGTCCTCCTGCCAGGAATGTGCTGCCAGTGGCAGCGTTTTTTCCAGCACGTGATCGCATCCCGTGCGCGTACACGTATAGGTCATCTTTCCTTGCGAAAGGCAGGTGGATGCGGTACCCGTTCCGCTGTCATAAGCATGACCGAGAGGACTTAACACGTCGTCGATCTTACTGTCACCGCAACGCTGGCAGTGATATTCGGTATAACCGCCGGCGTCACAGGTAGGCGCGTTGGTGGCGGTTGTATAGTTGTGTGAGTAAAGCTCGCATGCCTCGTCGGAGGGAGCGATCCCGGGAAGGTAGGTCGAAAAGTGCTCTGCCTCAAAGGTGACAGAACCCGCTCCGCTTACAACACGGTAGGTCGCAGGGTAAAACTTCAATTCTCCGCTCTCCGAAACGTACCAGACGGCAACGCAGTCCGCATCGACGTTCGAGGGAAGCGTGTACGGAAGGGTCACGGTGATCTTTCCGCCGTCAAAGCTCTTGATGTCACTACCGTTCTGGGAAAGCGTGAAATCATAGATGGGAGTATCCTGCGTGATCTGCCCGCGAAGCGCTTCCGGAAGCGTACCGATCAGCGTCTCTCGGTCGCTTGACAAAACAGGCGCCGCTGCCAGTGTCACGTCATCGTCCGAAAGAAGACCGAGAACACTGTTGTCAAGCTGAAGTGCAACGCCTCCGAGAACGATCTCGTTACTTGCAAGGACCGTCTTATCAAGTAACTGCGAGGACTCCGCATACACCAAGGAGGTCTTTTGCTTGCCGCAACCGTTCTCACAGGTATACGTGGTCACGCCGTTCGACGTAACGCCCGCATCCCATGCATGCGCATGAGGATCTACGGGGATCGCAACGGTTGCTTGAGCGGGGGTTGCCCCACAGATATCGCAAGCATAGGACTTGCTGCCCACCGCCTTACAAGTCGCATGTGCCGTGACGGTTGCCACAAAGGAATGTCGCACGGTCTCCACCGTTTTTTCGGCATCCTCCCCACAGAAGAAGCACTCTCCCGTATAGCTCTGCACGTAGGTACAGTCCGCCCCTGCCTTTGCCTCCTCGTTCGTCTTATTCCAGACATCAACGCTGTGCCCTGTTGCAGGTGCCGTGATCACACGGTAGCTCTTTCCGCAAACGCATTTTTGCAGCTGATACCCGTTCTCCTCACAGCTTGCCGCAAAGGAGCCCGCAGAGGTGTATTCATGCATGAGCGTCTCGACAACCGTTCCGCAGCACGCATACCTTTTTTCATGGCGATCGGGATCTGTTGCATGCTGTGTATACGTAAAGGTATTTGACGTATGTACCGGGGAGAGCTTCGTGCTCGCCGCAGTGACCGAATGTGTCAGCGCTTCATCGGAAAAGCAGGTATCACAGCTCGCGCAGTACCAATATCCGATATTTCCCCACTCGGTGCAGCTTGCCGCCCGAGGATCGATATAGGTCGCCGCATGAACGTGCGACGCAAGAGGCACTCTCTTTTCCTTTTTGCAAAGGGTGCACTTATAAACGGTAACGTCGCCGTTCACCGTACCTCCGTTCCACGTGTGCTCCTCCTCCGCAATCAAGGCATCACAGCAGGCATGACGCTTTTCATGCTTTGCGTCATCCGTAATCATTGCAACGTATTCAAAGGTCTTTTTCGTATGCTTCGACGGATCAAGCGAACCGTACGGCTCTTTGCAGCGTGTGCAGATCGCCTGAGAAAGACAGGTCGCCATGCCGCCCGTATGTGAAGGAGCAATGCGCGTTTCCTCCTCTGTAAGCGGCTTTGTCAACGCCTCGTCCGAGAAACGGCTGTCACATGCCGCACAGTACCAATACGCAACGTTTCCAAAGCTCTCGCATCCTGCGGGAGTCGCTTCGACGTGCACAGCTTCATGCGAATGTGCTCCGGAGGCTACCTTTTTCGTAGCTCCGCAATCCTTACAGGTGTAAACGGTCACACCCGTATTCACAGGATCGGAAACACCCGCATCCCACGTGTGTACCAAAGTCTCGATCACTGCGTTACAGCAGACATGGTATCGGTCGTGCTTCTCGCCGTCCTCCCCATTCTTCCTGCAAAGGATCTCGGTCGATGCATGCTTGGAAGGATCCTTGGAATCCGCAACCTCTCTCGTATCCTTCTCACCGCACAGGGTACAGCTTGCCGTTTCCGTCATGTTTTTTTGGCAGGTCGCGTCCCCATTTGCGGTATACGTTCCCCATTCGTGCTCACACACCCCGTCGTCACAGGAGGTGACAAGCAGTGTGCAGACAAGAGCAAGAATAAGAACGGCAACACTCAGCAAACAACGTTTTCTGTTCATTTTTCTATCTCCTTACTTATGTTTTTCCGCCTCAGCGTCCCGTCCGTAAGGCGCGTTGTTCGGAATGGATTTCAAATGTGCAAAGGCTGCTCGTTCCCCTTCCTTGGCAAGCAACGCAAGCCACTCCTCCAAAAGATCTGCCGTATCCGCATCCATTTTCTTTCTCGCGTTTCCGCGGGAAAAGTATTCAAGCGGCATAGCATCGGTATACTCCCGCCCCTTGTAGATCTTGCTTGCGGCAACACGGTCGCAAAACATCTCCTTGACAAAACGGATCGGCATCTTGACGGGCTCGTACATTTTTGTTTTGGGATTGAGATCGTTCCAATATTCAAAATGGTGTCGGTTCCGCCCCTTGTGATGCATCCACGCAAGAGAATATCCAAGCGCCTCGCGCTCCCCTTCATTGGGACTTCTTGTGCCAAGGTAGTAGCGCGCCCCGGGAATAAACTCGGCAGGCGAATATTTGGACAGATCATGAAACAAGCCTTGCAGGCCGATCCCTGCGCGAAAGCAATGTGCGATCACCCGATGACGGTGGCGCGTGATGGTTCGAAAATGCAAAAACGGATGCGCCATGCAGTACCCTCTCCTTTTTCATTCCTCAATTTTGTAAATGCGCGTTTCAAATTCCTTCATTTCGATATCCGTGTAGATACCGTTGAAGAGGAAGGGATGCTCGCCCGTTTCCGTATCGGTCAGAGCGCGAACGGGACAAGGGAGACAGATCCTTTTCTCTCCTGCGGTACATGCATGGATCGCCACATAATTTCCGCCCGCATAGATCACATCCCCCTTCCGTGTATAAACATGGACGCCCGCAAGCGTTGCGATCTCGCGCAAAAGAGCGCTCGGCAAGCACGGAAGCACGCTGACGATCTCGCGAAAGCCCTCTCTTTCAAATGCCAGCACCGACGGAGTGTGATCGTCCGCAAAGGCAGCCAAGGAATACGCACCGTCAAGTGCATTCCTTACAAAGCGAGGACAGGAAACCGCCTCGGTGGGAAAATACTCGTTCTCGAACACCCCCTGCGCTTTTGCGGAATACGGGTCGTATACGGTCCCGACGCCGGTCAGATCATCGGGAGTGAATTGGCACCAAAGCAGTGTCCGCCCGTTTCCGCGAAGCTTTTCGTCGATCACACGGCGGATATCCTCAGAGGGGGATAAAAATCCCGAAAGGATGATCAAGCGGTATTTGTCCGCATCAAAAGAATCGCTGAGCAGATCCTTGGCTTCAAGCATATCCACGGGGGCACCCATACGTGAGATCTCGTCCACCTGTCGCTTGTTGATATATTCCGCGGGCGAATCGTTTCTTCTCATATGGAACACACCCGTCTCGTCCACGACAAAGGCAACGTCACGGCAAAGGGGCGCATTCCGCCTTTCCTTCATGCGAACACAAAAATCCGAAAACAGTCCCATTACATCGGGATCGTCAAACGCACCGCCGAACATATCGAACCACCAGACGGCAACACCCTCGGTAAGCACGCGTGCGATGGCTTTTTTGACAGCCGAAAAGGTCAGCGCCTTGCTTGCAAGCGGTGTCCAAACGGGCGTTTTGTAGTAGTTGTTTTTTGAAACGACGTGCGGAAGCATTTCTCCAAGAGTCCGCGTCAGATGCGTGCGGATATCGCCCTCACAGAAGAAAAGCTTTCCGTGCAGTGCGGCACTTGAGAGCGTGGCGTTGCTTGACCATGCCCCGCCGGGCTCCGGATGATTGCCCGTTGCCGCAATAAAGTCCACGTAAGGAGAACCAAGCACCCTTGAAAGTGCGAAATGCCCCTTGTCGGGGTGAATCAGAAAAATATTATAGCCGTAAAAAGCCCCTGCAAGGCGCGAGCCGTTCGAATGCTCCTTGACGGTACGGCAAAAATGAACGATGGAATCAGCAAAAACATCGTTTGTATAAGCGTAAAAGTCGATCACGTTTTTCTCGCGCGTCCCGTCGCGAAGAGCTCCGCGCAAGGAATAACACCTCTGAAGAACGCTCGGAATCCGCACCTCGGAAAAGGCACTGTACGCACTTCCCCAGGCAAGATTCCATTTCACCACGCTCTCATATTTCTTTTCGAGCCATTTGGAAAATCCTTGGCGATTGACCTCGGAATAATCCAAGCGGAAGATGTGCCCCTCGTAGCATTCGGGCGTCCATTCCTCCGTTCCTCCCGCGGCAACGTGGTAGCCTACCACGCAATCCCGCCATTTGGAGGCTTCGATGTGATCCATCAACGCGCACAGCGCACGGGACGCGTCCTCCCTCCATTTTTGGGAAGCAAAGGATTGGCGAAGCAGTACGCCCTTATCGTCCATACATCTTTCCTCGGGATATTTCTTCTCCCACCACGTGGGAACGTCCAGAAAGACGCGTGGGAAAACGTACATCTCGTTCCCCTTGGGACAGATCAATTCAAGATCGTGGTCGATCTGCGAAAAGTCATACCGATCCTCCCCGACCCAAAAGTGCTTCGTCATAGGAAAAAGCCCCGAAAAATCGTTGATCCCATGATCAGGCGCGTAAGCACCGAAGCTTGTAAAGCGTATACCCGCCCGTCTGAAGTCCTCAAAAATACGCGCATCGGGGCGGTAGGTCATAAACGCCGCAGGCTCCAGGATCTCGCCGTTCACCTCGATCTTTACAAAGCCGTCCCGAACAACCGTTTTTGCGTACATATAAGCCCCTCCTTACAGGTAATCCGTTCCGTTTCATTATAGCATACACTTTCTGCTCTGTCAATAAAAAAGAAAAAAGAAACGGCGGGGCTCATGTAGTGTTACAATAGATGTGAGACCAAAATTGAAAAAAGAATAGAAAAAGTGATTGAGTTCTGTTAAAATAAAGTCACCACAACCAAATCTAACAGAAAGGACTCAATCACTTCATGAAACATTA
>SVSZ01000011.1 GCA_015064025.1 Oscillospiraceae bacterium
CTTTTTGATCATCTGCTTGGAAAGCTCCATGGTGGGGATCACCGTTCCCATCGTGTTGATCTCAAGCACGCTCTTGAAGGCGTCCATGTCAATGTCGTAAAGTCCCTTTTGTCCCTCGGGAAGCTCGCCCGAAAGCTCACGCGGGTCGTATTTTGTGATGGTAGGCATTGCCTTAACGTTATTGCCGCCCGCGCCGTTGATGAGATAATCACAGCCGCCTGCCGCCTCTACGGTCTCTGCAAGCTTTGCAACGGATTTTTGGTCGGTGACGTCGCACACAAAAATCGTGGCAGGTGTGCCGCCGAGAGCGGTGATCTTTTCCGCTGTTTTTTGAAGCTTTTCCTCGGTACGTCCCACGAGGAAGACACGAACCCCTTCAAGGGAGAGTTGGATCGCGATCTCGGAGCAGAGCGTCCCTCCCGCACCCGTGACCACAGCGATCTTGTTTTCAAAGGTCTTGTTCATTGCTTTGCACCTCTTATTTTAATTTTTTCTTTTGCGTTTTCATAGCATATCCTTCGTGCGATCTCTGCTTGCAGAGGGGGAGTAAGAGCCCAATCTCCCTTTGTGTTCTGCGTGTCGATCCAGGAAGCGAGAAGTCTGCGGAAATAATCGTGGCGCACAAAGGAGAGGATGCTTCTGGAGTCGGTCGTCATCCCGATGAAGGCTGAGAGGACGCCGAAGGATGCGATCGAGGAAAGGGTGTGCTCAATGCCGAACGCATGGTCGCACCACCACCATGCGGGCCCTAACTGAACCTTTGACAGAGTGCCATCCTCCGAAAAGGAGCCCTGCATGACTGCGAGCACAGCTTGATCACTCATATTGAGCGGAAAGAGAACCGTGTCGGGAAGACCGCCGCGCGTCTCCATGCTGCCGAGCAGATCGCAGAGCGCGTCCGTGTCAAAGGACTTTCCCGCGGCGGCATATCCGCCCGCGGGACCTGCCAGACGGGCAAGGCGCTCGCTTGTTTTTCGTTTGGCTCCGATGTGAAGGAGAAGCGTCCAGCCGCGTGCGGCATATTCCACACCGAGGCGGCAGAGAAGCTCCGCTTTTTTTGCCCCCTGTTCGCCTTCAAAAAATCCCGTGTCCAGAGAGTGATCGGCGAAGCGGCAGCCCGCCGCTGAAAATCTGTCCAAAAGAAGGGAGACGGCAGCAATATAGGAATCCGTATCCGTGATTTCTTTGCCCGTTTCCTTCTTCAAGCGCTCCAGAAGCTTTTCGTCGGGTAAGAGAAGATTGTCGCCGCGTAACGAGGGCGCCGTACTCTTACCATCAAAGCACGAGAGGTCGTCCGTCAGTGCCGCTACAGGAGACTGATATTCGATGCAGAAGCGGGAGAGGATGGCTTGCGTTGAGTACTCGGAGGAGCGAAGACGCTCGTTTGCCGTGTCCCAGATGACGCGTGCCGTATCCTTGCTTGGAAGCTCTTCGATCCCAAAAATGCGAGAGAGCTCCATGCGCGACCAATCGTACACGGGATTTCCCGCAAGGAGGGGGAAGATCTCGCAGAATTTTGAATACTTTTCAAAGCCCGACGCATCTCCCGTGATGTAATGCTCATCGATTCCGCAGATGCGCATGAGCCTGTGCTTGTACGGATCGCACGAAAGCCAAATGTCGCAAAGATCCTCATATCGGCGGTCGGCGGCTATGTCCGAGACAGAGATATGATTGTGAAAATCGATCAGCGGCAGATCCTTGACCGCGTCATAAATGGCACGCGCTCCATTTGTGTGCAGTAGAAAATTCTCTTCCATGATATTCCTCCTTTACATACCGTCTTCCCATAGTATAACACAATCCAAATCACTCTTCAACCGCATATCCGATATTTTTTAACACGATCCGATCATTTTTTCTTGACAAACGCATGCGGAAGATGTAAAATCATGGTGAGGTGATGATATGAAATTTCGGTATGATTTGCAGGAACCAAGCTTTACAGTCCGAAGCATTGACATTCAAAACGTGACAAGATCGAAAAATTACAGGCATTTCGTCCGTCAGGGACGCATCAAGCACGGCTTTATCTACACAGTACGGGGCAAGATGCGCAATACGTTCTCGTACGGAGAGCGGAAAACGATTGACGTCGGTGCGGGGGAGCTGATCTTTATTCCCAAGGGCTGTGTTTATACGGGAACGTATATGGAAGAGGGAACGGAGATCAAGATCGTGCAGTTTGAGATTGCGGAGGGAGAGCTCCCCGAATATCTCGCATCCCCCGTCAAGCTCGAGCTCCCGAATGCAGGAGAGCTGATGGAGGCGTTTTTTGTACCCACGGAGCATCATACCCACAATCACCCGTTTTATCATTTTTCCTGCCTTTATAACCTTTTGTGGCAGATCGATGAAAATTATGCCCGTATTCCAAAGAAATACAAAAAACTTCAAGCTGCGTTTCTTGAGATCGTTGAGCACTGGGACCGAAACGAGACCGTTGCCTATTATGCCTCACTTTGCGACATGAGCGAAGCAAATTTCCGAAGACTATTTCGGGAGTACACGGGAAAGTCTCCCATAGAATACCGTAACGAGCTACGGCTCGTGAATGCGCAAAGCAAGCTGCGGAGCGGAGAGTACAACGTATCCGAGGCGGCAACGCTGTGCGGCTTTTCCAATCTTTCTTTTTTCATACGCCTGTATAAAAAGAAATTCGGCTATACGCCGAAAAAGGAATAATATTAAAGCGCGTTAATTTTAACGGCTTTCGAAAAATCAAATCTTAAAAATCTCTTCGCACGTGCGTTTAGTGCTTGCGAAGAGATTTTTTGTTGACATCCTTGCGGGAATGTGATAAAATGAACGGGAAATAAAATGTGCGGGAGGAAATACGATGCTGCCGACAATGAATATTGGGGATCTCAAGGTGTCCCGTCTGATCGTGGGGAGCAATCCCTTTACGGGAAAATCCCATCTTGACCGAGAAACGGATGCGGATATGCTGGATCACTACACAGAGGAGCGTATTTTTTCCATGCTGGAGAGATGTGAGGCTGTGGGAATCAACGCTGTGCAGTCGCGCGGAAGCATGCCCGTGATGGGGCTGTTGAAAAAATATCGCGATCTTGGCGGAAATCTTTTGTGGCTGGCACAAACGGGAAAGGATCTTTCTACGTTCTCGGAGGAGCTTGACGAAATGATGAAATACAAGCCCTCGGCGATCTGTATTCACGGCGAGCTTTCGGATTTTCTCTATCTGAACGGAATGCTTGACCGTCTTGAGGGGCTGTTGGAGCAGATGCGTCGCAAAAACCTGCCCGTGGGGATCTGCTCGCATTTTCCTGAGGTGTTGATCTATGCCGAGGAGCACGGGATCTGCCCCGATTATTACATGGCGTCGGTTTTTAATCTCTTTCTTCCCGACCCTAAGCGTGGGGAGAGCACTCCCGGGGAGCGCTTCGATATATCCGACGTACCGCGGATGTACGAGGTCATCCGCTCACTTTCGGCGCCTACCGTAGCACTCAAGATCCTGGGTGCGGGACGCCGCTGTGCGGATCAGAATGAGGTAAAGAATGCTTTCATAGAAGCATTCTCTTCCATGAAAGTGGGTGACGGGGTGCTCGTCGGAATGTTTGACAAGTACGTCGATCAGGTGCGACTGAATGCGGAGTATACCGCCGAGGCGATCCGCTTGGCTGAGAGCAAAAGATGAGGCGTGCCGTGAAGCTATACGCGCCGTGTTATTATAAAAAGTTTACATGCGTTGCCGACAGATGTCGGCACAGCTGCTGTATCGGCTGGGAGATCGACGTGGATGAGGACACGCTGGAACGCTACCGTGCTCTTCCCGCAGACTGCGGAAAGGAGATACTGCAAAGCATTGATACAGAGGACTGTCCGCATTTCAGACTTACAAAGGGGGAGCGGTGCCCACATCTTGACGGACGGGGGTTATGTAAGATCATTCTCTCTCTTGGCGAGGATTTTCTGTGCGACATTTGTCGCGAGCATCCGCGCTTTTATCACGTAACCTCCCGTGCAATGGAGGTGGGGATCGGAATGTCTTGCGAGGAGGCAAGCCGTCTGATCCTTACGGAAGAGGCATATTGGGACTTTTGTGAGATAGGGGACGTTGATGGGGAGAATGATCTTTCCGAGTTTGATGCATGTGCTCTGAGACATGCTATCTATGCGTGCCTTTCCGAAACGGCTCTTCCGTACGGGGAGCGCTTGAAGCGCTTGCGGAAGGAGTACGGCGTTACTCCGAGCCGATATTCGGACAGCGCATGGAGAGAGCTTCTTTCTTCCCTTGAATATCTCGATGGGGAGCACAGAGCTCTGTTTGGCTGTTATTCCTCGGCGGCAAAGGTGTCCTGCGGACAGGAGATATGGCTTGAGCGTGCGCTTGCGTATTTTATCTTCCGTCACTGTTCGGATGCATGCGACAAAGAGAGCTTTCGCGCCTCCCTTGGGCTGGCGCTGTTTTTTGAACGCTTGTTCGCGTCCATGATAGAGACACAAGGGGAGTGCACCCTGTCGGATGCCGTGATTCTTGCGCGGATCCTTTCGGAGGAGCTTGAATACTCGGAAGAAAACACCGAGGCGATCAAGAGCTTTTTCTTGAATTAAAAAAGAGGAACGGATAGGGCTTCGGCTCTTACGTTGACGGTAGTGAGGTGTGTACAAATGAACGCAGATGCGATTATTTTTGATAAGGACGGAACCCTGCTTGATTTTGATGCGTTCTGGGGCTGTGTGACACGGCAGGCAATGGAGCGATTGCTTTCGGATCTTTCTGCCAAGGACGTTCCCATGGAGGAAATTTTGGAGGCGTTCGGCGTGCATGACGGCGTGACGGATATCGACGGCGTGCTTTGCAAAGGGACGTATGCCGAGATGGGAGAGATCACTTATGAGATCCTGCACGCGCACGGCTGCAAGGTATCTCTTGAAGAGGTGCAGCGGCGGATCGTTGACGTGTACAACGAAAGCATCGGGGCGGGGGAGATCAAGCCTACAGATCCGAATCTTAGCAAGGTCTTGGCTGAGCTGAAGGCGCGCGGAAAGAAATTGGCGCTTGTGACAACGGACAACGAGGTGATCACAGGGAAATGTCTGAGTGCACTCGGCGTGTGCGGGCTTTTTGATAAAATTTATACCGACGACGGGAAAACGCCGAAAAAGCCGGACCCCTTCTGCGCGAAGGATTTTTGTGAACGCATGGGAGTTGACGCCTCACGCGTCGTCATGGTGGGGGATACTGCGACCGACGTGCGATTTGCAAGAAATGCGGGTATTTCCGTCATCATTCTTGCAAAGGACGAAAAAAGCAAGGGGTGCCTGTCGTCGCAAGCTGATGCGGTGATCGAGCGTATTTCCTCGCTGTTGCAGGTCGTTTCTTAAGTTCTTTGGAGCACGTTTCCGTTTTGGATGGGGGAGTGCGGTGGCACGGAGGTGAGAGCATGGAAAGATTGAAAAGGCTTAGACAACAGGCTTTGAATTTTTCTCACTGTAAGGATGAGTTCTATTACAGATTTTATAAAGCGTATGAGCAAAACGCGCATCTTGGACGTTATGAAAGATACGCGGAGTCGTTTTATACTACCTTCTCGGGATTGACACCCTGTATTTCGGAGGGGGAGTTGATCGTTGGGAAGCTTGACGGTATTCTCTCGGGAGATGAGGCGGCAGAATGGGAGAGTACCTACCGCGACGTAGCGCGGACGCGATGTGACGGGGCAGGTGGCGGACAGGATTCGCACATGGCATTTGATTACGAAAAGCTCCTGTCCCTCGGTATTGTCGGTGTGATCGGAGAGATCGATCGATATCTTTTGGATCGCGACGCGGAGAGTGCCGCTTATTACAGGTGCTGCCGTCGCTGTCTGATGGCGGTGGCGGAGCATGCCAAACGGTATGCCGCGCTTGCATCCGAGCTTGCGGAGAGTGAAACGGATTCTGTGCGCGCTGAGGAGCTTCGTCTTCTTTCACGTGTTTGCGAAAGAGTACCGATGTATCCCGCACGGGATTTTTACGAGGCTTTGCAGTCGGTGCATTTCATGACGTATGTGATCTCACTCAATCCTTTCCGCTTCTGTCCGCAACAGTTTCAGCTGGGACGCCCCGACCGCTATTTGCTTCCCTATTATGAAAGAGATACAAGGGAAGGGAGGATCTCGCGCGAGCGAGCACAGCTTCTTCTGGATTGCCTCGGCATCCAGATCAATAACCGTGTTCCCGCGGGGCTTTCCTCGGGGTATCTGGTTGGCGGCAGGGATGAAGACGGCAGTGTTGTAGCCAACGATCTGACGCGGATGTGTATGCAGGTCGTTTCTGACGTTCGTTTGGTCTATCCCGCAGTGGGGCTTTGTTATGTGGAGGATATGCCATCGGATTGCCTTTCCATGGCTTGCGAAATCCTATCACACGGCTGCTCCCATCCCGCGATCTTCAATGATGACGTCATTGCCGAGGGTCTGATATCGTGGGGCGTTCCCAAAAAGGACGCGCGCAGCTACATCCACAGCACCTGTGTGGAGATCACCCCCATTGCCGCATCAAACGTGTGGGTAGCAAGCCCGTACACCAATATGGTGGGACTGCTTCTCGAAGCAATGGATGGGGAATACGAAAGCTATGAGGCGCTTTTTGCAGCGCTTCTTGAGCGTCTTGATCGGCGAATTGAGCAAAACTTTGCCACAGAACGAAAAAAGCGAGAGGTGAGAGCGCAGAACAGCCTCAACCCGCTTCTTTCCTGCTTTGTCAACGACTGCCTTGCAAAGGGGAAGGATATTGAGGCAGGCGGTGCGCGGTATAACTGGATCATGCCGAGCTTTGTCGGTATGGCGAATCTTGTCGATTCGCTTTACGCCTTGAAGAGTGTTGTTTACGATGAACGGCGACTTTCTCTCGGACAGCTCCGCGAGATCCTTGCACATAATTTCGAAGGTGCTGAGGCGCTTCGTCTGGAGCTCCTTGAAAGACTTCCGAAATACGGAAACAACGACGATGCGGTGGACGGTTATTTTGAGGTGCTGATCGATCACATTGTCAAAAAATGCAGATCCCTGACGGGCGAGGATGCTTCACGCGCCTTGATCCCCAGTGTCTTCTGCTGGCAGATGCACGAATACTTCGGGCGGCGGACCGGGGCGACCCCCGATGGCCGTGTTGCGGGATTTCCCCTCGGTGACGGCTCGGGTCCCTGCCAGGGTAGGGAACGATTGGGACCGACCGCCTCGGTGCTTTCCTCCACTAAGTGGGAGCACCGCGATCTCATAGGTGGCGTTGCCGTCAACATGAAATTTTCCAAGAGCACGCTCGGAAGAGATTCACTTGCTGCCATGGAGAGCCTCATTAAGGCGTATATGGCACGCGGCGGCTTTGAAATGCAGATCAACGTTACCGACAGAGATACGTTGCTCCGTGCACAGGAGACGCCTGCGGCATACCGTGATCTTGTGGTGCGCATCGGCGGCTACAGCGACTATTTTACAAGACTTTCAACCGAGATGCAGGAGGAGCTGATCCTGCGTACCGAGCACAAAATCTGATGATTAATATTCGCTCGGTGACTTTATTTATCAGGGGATGAGGGGCAAGCACCTGCCCGCCGATTTTCTGCGTGCACAGGGGCTGACGCACGTTGTGGGGAATGGGGAAGCAGGAGAGATCTGCAAGCTTCTTGATTCACTCAGCCGTCCGTACAGCACGGCGTTCACCCTTCGCGATGACGGAATGATCGTGCTTGAGCTATAAAAATTGCGCCGAATGCATCTGTTCTGCATTCGGCGCAATTTTTATGCTTGAGTTCTTTGCTTGCGATAGGCTCCCGGAGAGCACCCCGTTTGCGCGTGAAAGGCTTGGATGAAATACCCTGTACTGTGATAGCCGCACCTTTGCGCGATCTCGGAAACCGTGAGATATTCGCTTTGTAAAAGCTCCATGGCACGTGTCAGACGCACGCGTGATAGATATTGCGCGGGAGAAAGACCGACAAAGGCGCGGAACGCGCGACGCAGATAGGAGTCGCTCACTCCCGTTTGCGAGGAAAGAGCACTTACGGAAAGCTCTGCGTCGGAAAATCGCTCGTCGATGTACCGCTTGGCTTCCCTGACACAGTGTGGGATCGGTGACGTGCCGTAACCGATCCGTTCCAATTCGGACAGGATCCGATAAAAGATGGACATGCACTCAAAATCAAGGGGTTCTGTGACGCTGTAGCGCTCCTTGAGCTCAGAGAAGAGAGAGGAGAGCTGTGTGTCTGCGGCTGAGATCACGGCAGGTTTGCGGAAGGAAAGCTCCTCGGAGAGGCGAAAATGCACGGCGATCATGTGCGTGTCCTCGCGGATGGAAGTTTTGTAGGACATGCCCGCGGGTGTGAAGGTGACGGTGTCGGGCGCAGAAAGAACGCGCACCCCACCTGCTTCTATCGTGACCTTGCCCGCAAAGCGGTAGGTCAGCGCATAAAAATCTCTTGGGGCGACCGTGCGGCGGGGATGCCTTCCTAAATGTACATCCAGAACCGTGATTCCGAGCACTGCGGCGTGACGACTTTCCTTCATTGCATTGTCCTCCGTTCTTTTTTTCTTATGGTATCACATTCTCAGCAACTTGTCAAGTTCCGTTTTTCTTAACTTGTGCCGATTTTTGAAATTGACACAGCGACGGAGCGGTGATATAATGATACGCGATAGTAAACATAAAAAGCAACGGAGGATCTTTTATATGACAGGAGATATGAAGCAATACATTACGGATGCGGCGAAGCGTATCGGCATTGACTTGATCGGCTTTGCCTCCCGTGACCGCTTTGCATGCGTTGATGCACAGCACAACCCCTTTTCCATTTTCCCGGAGGCAAAGACCGTGATCATGCTCGGAAAGCGTATCTGCCGCGGTGCTTTGCGCGGTGTTGAGGAGGGCACAAACTTCGGTGACTATGCGCTCTTCGGAAAGAACTGGCTGGAGGATGAATTTTTGGCGCTTGCCTGCTACGACCTTGTCAACGCGATCGAGGACGAGGGGTTCGAGGCATGTCCGATCTTCCCCAATCCCACGGAGATCAAGCCGAGCGGTGTTGCGGTAGCTCCCGGACGTCCCGAGCCGAACGTATTCCCCGATTTTGATTATGCTGCGGTTGCCTGCGGACTTGGCGAGATCGGTTATAACGGGCTCTTCCTCAGCGAAAAATTCGGTTCCCGTCAAAGATTTCATATGATCATCACCGACGCAGAGATCGAGCCCACTCCCATTTACGAGGGAAGCATTTGCGATCGCTGCGGAAAGTGTGCCGCGGCTTGTCCCTTGGGCGCTATCGATACGGAGTGCACGGTGAGCGTTGAGATCTGCGGAAAAAGGATGGAGGTCGCGCAGATCGATTACGACGTTTGCCGTACCTGCAAAAACGGTGCGTGCGCCAATCGCTTTGCTTCCTATGCCCGTCCCGACCGCGTGGCGGCGCTTTGTAACCGCACCTGCCTTTGCCATCTTGAGGAAAAAGAGGCGCTCGAAAACAAATTTGAGAACGCCTTCCGCCAAAGCGAGGCTTGGGCGATCGGCGCGGACAGTGCGCGTGAGAGAAATACGGAGCGCATGAATGTCCTTGGCGGCACCTTCAGTAAGGATGGAAACAGAGGGAACGTAAAATGAAGCTGACGTCACAGATGATCAAGGAGCGGGCGCGCGAGCTTGGCATTGACTGCATCGCGATCGGTAACGTCGAGCGCTTCAAGAATGCACCTCGGCTGATGTCCCCGCTGACCTATTTCCCAAATGCGAAATCCGTTATTGCCGTCGCCATGCGCATTCCCCGCGGTACCTATCGCGGTATTGAGGAGGGGACGCATTGGCACAATTACACCTTTTATTCCTATAACAAGCTCAATTCGCTTTTCCGCCCAAGGCTTTCCTACGAGCTTTGCTGCTTTATAGAGGATCACGGCTGGGAGGCTGTTGCACACTATCCTGCGGTCCCCGAGGGGCAGGGCACCATGAAAGAGCCTGTGGCAGAGGGAAAGGTGCCTCCTGACGTTGTGTGCAGCGTGCGCGTGATCGCGGCAGGCTGCGGGCTTGGAGAGATTGGGTTTTCCAAGGTCTTCCTCACGAAGAAGTTCGGTCCCCGCGTGCGGCTTGGCTTGATCTTTACCGACTGTGAGCTGGAGCCTGACCCCATTCTTGATACAGGAGACATATGTCTGCATTGCGGTGCCTGCACGCGTGCCTGCCCCGGAAACGCGGTGCCTCCCGTCAAGGAGGAGAATAAGCGTCTGACAGTGGACTTCGGCGAGAAGAAGGTCTGGTACGGAGACGTGAGAATGGGGCGCTGTACGCTTTCACACCACGGCATGAACAACGAATGCTCCCCCTTCTTGAAAAAGGATTTCCCGAACATGGCGTTCGACGTGCGAAACAGTGAGATGACCGAGGAGGAGGCGTATATCTTCTCTTATTCCCTTGCGCATGCAACGTGGGGAAGGAAGCCCGAAACGGATAAGGTCATGGAGTACTACGACTATATTCTTGACCACACGGGGTATTTCGCCATTTGCGGTGCAAAGGGCTGTATCCGTGCCTGTATGGACGTTTTGGAGAAGAGCGGACGGATCGAGAATACCTTCCAAAACAGATTCTTCCGCAAGGAGAGCTGGAGCCTCTCCAATAAGCCGGAGAAGGTGTCCGACGGTGTCAATCCCTACCGTGAGAAATTTCTGGATGAGCGTTATCCGGGCATCCGTGAAAACGAGTATAAAAAGACGGAGGATTGATAGGTCCTTGATGAATCAAAGGGGCTGATTCATTCAGATGCAGAAGCCGCGCTCACGACACTGTAGCCGTACAAAGGTACGGTAAGTGTCGTGAGCGCGGCTAAAAAACACACATAAAAATGAAATCCGCAAGGATTTCTTCCTTAAATAGCCACTCTACAAGCGATTCTCGCCCGTAGGGTGGCATTATGGTAATGTAAGAAGTCTGCGTTTCTCGTTTTCTTATTCCTTGTGTTTTTGTTCTGCGCTAAATGACTCAGCCCCTTTTTTATACCGTTCCTATTTCCAATTCTTGATCTCATCCCAGATTATCCCCGCAAAAACAGGAAGCAGTTCCTCCCTATCTGGAGAAAAATTGTCGAGATATACCGGGATCTGACCGAGATTTGCCGAAGCCGTTACGGTTTTTCCACCCTCAATGACCCTTCCGGTAAGAAGCTCCGTCCATTCACCTGCCGGCAAATAGACCTCTCGCTTGAAGGTATCCTTTGTAAGGATCGGAGCCACCAACAATCCATCCCCGAGCATGAATTCATCATTCAGTCCGTAGACTGCGGAATCCTTGATATACTTCAGAACAGGATGCCGAACAGGCGGCATTCCCGTTTCACACGCAATACGGGAATATTTCTGTATATAGGGAATAAGCTCCGCATGAAGCCGTGTGAAATTACGGTAAATCTGTTGCACCTCCTCAGTCATTTCGTAGGCATGGCGAACGTCACCGTGTGTCTGCATGTTGGTGGTCATTGCAGTAAATTCGACCGCACGCGCAAAGATCGCAGACTCGTATTCCCTGCCGATCGTATAGTAGGACTCTCCCCAATATTGATATCCTGCCATATCAAACGACATAAAGGGGATACCCGAAAGTCCGGAATTCACGACTGCCAAAAGCTGATCCTTCAGTTTTTCGTGTTTCCGAGCCTGATCCCCCGCCCACATGTAGGGCGAACGTTGAGAGCCGATTCCGCCGCCGCGTGAGAAGACCATAAAGCCGTCGGAAAGTCTTTTCCTTTTCTTATGCTCAAACATTCTTTTGTAGAATGCGGAGATGAAGAAGGCGGGATATGCGTGGTGCTCAGCGCCTACTGCAATTTTGGAGGGATCCTTCCAGCGGTAGTGGGTAACGCCTGTACCGCAGGGTCTTCCGTGATCGGGCATTTCCTCGCAGAAGTCGATTTTTACACCGTCAACCCCAATGTCGATCATCTCCCCCCAGATCTGATCGAAATACCATTCAAGCGCTTCTTCGTTGGTAATATCAAGATATTTTTCCGCACGGTATCTGCCATCGCCCGCGCGCCACACGTCAGGATTTTCGCCTGTGCCTACGACCCAAGGTATCAGCGTTGTATTTTCATGCTTTGTAACCGTCCCGTCCGCATTTTTGAACGTAACGTCTGCATGCACCAGATATTCCTCCTTGAAGCCCTTATGCTCCATTACAACCCGTCCGCAGGCGGTGTAAAACATACTGTGCAAACCATGGTCATGAAGCCACTTTACCGTATCTGCAAGCGTCCTCTTGTTCTCCGGATTCGGATTACGGTCATCAAACGCCCTGTACCAAGCAAAATTCTCCATGCTTGCAGCATCCGGCTTGAGGTCCGCGCCGATAAAATTTCCCATGATGGTTTTGACACTGTTACCACCGGGGCTGTTCTTGGGTCCCTTCTTGTAATACTTGCCTGCGTCATCCTTGACGTATGCAAGCTCATACCTCCCGTCCTCCTTGGAAACATAAAAGCAGCTTGCCGCCATTGCATCATCACGGGAAGCCTCCCCGATCGGGACGTAGAGGTTATCCTTGAAAATATACAGATCTCTCCAATGCTCGAATTCCGTAAAGGAATCATAGGAAAAATCCCTGTCGAAGCATTGAAAATCAGGCCCGTAACGGCAAATGTGCATTCCCTGCATCCATGGTGTTGGCATATATGCGTGTCCCGAAAGCTCGGTGTATCCCAACAAAACCGCCGAGGGATCATCACTTGCGTAAAAATAACAGTCCATGACATCTCTTTTGACGGTATAGCTCCACCGATCTGCAATCTCCTTGCCAAAATCAATGAACGCCGTATCGTAAAGATTGATAAACATACCGCCGCCACGCGAGGTAAAGAACAAGGGGATAGGGGCATAGGTGGTAGACGTGTTGTTCCAACCGTCACAGCTGTAAAGCTCGGCTTTGGTGCCACGTTTGTTGACAACATCGAATCTCTCACCGCCGCCGAAGACAGCTTCATCCGCTTCGAGCACACCGCACATGCTCAGTGATCCATTGCCCGTATAGATATCACAAACCTCGCATTTTACCTCACCGGATGCGGAAATGATTTTCAAGGAAAAATCCTTCTCTATTCCAAGTACGGCGCAGGTGCCGTTCGCAGAACGGGCACACGCGACATCCGCACTTATACTGAACGTAATTGCCTCGGGGCAAGCGGAATATTCCTCGCCCATAAATTTTGACAGTGCTTGCGACGCTCCGAGATGTGTGAATTCCAGGTCGCTTTCCGCATTTGCCTGCAATCTCCATCCCCTGACGCCCTCGTAAGTAAGGCGCGTAACGATGCCGCTTGCGAGTTGAAAATACAAAGCATTTTCAAGTGGACGGAGTTGTGTTACAAATGCGTTTTTCTCGGTACGGATCGTATCTGCGACATTCCAAAAGTTATCCTTTCCCATGCTCGCGTCCTTTCTCACGTCTCATCCGCAACACTTCTTGCGTAATCGTAAATTTCCTTGATACCGGCAACCAGATCGCGAGCGGTCTCACTTTCGGTTTCCATGTTAAAAAAGCTGGGAAGCTCCGCGATGCTCGCATTGACCTCTACTGTCTTTCCTTCGGCTCCGACCGTATAGATCTCTCCCGTATTTAGGTCTTCCCAAATGCCCTTGGGAAGATACACGGAGCGAGACGTGCCCTCTTCAAGGATGGGCGCGATCAGAAAAGCGTCCCCGAACGTATATTCACTGTCGATCGAATAGACGTTTGCATCATCCTGCCAGCCGAGAACCAAATGGCGCATAACCGGCATTCCCGTCACGCCGGCTTCCCTTGAAAGCTCGGTGATATAAGGCGTCAGATGCTCGTGCAGCTTCGTATATGCACGGTAGATCTCCGTAACGTAGGTATAATCCTTCATCAGGGTGTCACCGTCCGCGTCCTTGACCTCGTTGCCCTGTGCATCCAATACGGGAAATTCCTGCGCAAACTGATATGAGCGTCTGACTGTACCGTGCGTCTGCATACAGAGTGTGAACGCAGTGTACTGTGTTCCGCGAAGAAACACTGAGGATTCATAATCAATGCGTCTGCGAAGAAGATCGCCGTACTGATAGCCTGCCATATCGTGACTCATGTAAGGCACGCCCGAAAGTCCTGAGGAAAGAATTCCCTTGAGCTGGTATTGGATACCGTCCCAGAAGCGATGCTGATCCCCCGTCCACATATAAGGAGCGCGCTGTGCACCGATCCCACCTCCGCGCGTATAACACATTCCACCGTCCGGCTTGGAGGCGATCATATCATAGAACATCGTGCAAAACGCGGTGGGATACCAGTGGTGAGAGCCCGCTGTCGGAACGTTTTCGTCAAAATAATTCAGCTTATAGTTCTCGGGTAAGGTTTCGCAAAAGTCGATCTTGCAACCGTCCACACCGATATCGACAGCAAGATAATTCCAATACTCGTCAAAGAACCACGCCATCGCCTCGGGATTGGTAATATCGATATAGTGGTGCGTTTGCCCGGGAGCACCGGCATCGGGATTGTTGGTGTCTGCCGTAGTATCCGGCAGATTATAGTTCTTTGCACCGCTCGCTATGGTCTGTGTCAAAAAATAGGAGCTGTCAAATCCCTTCATATACGCTTCTATATTACCGACACGCATATAAACCAAAAACTTTTTCCCGAGCGAGTGTACGTAGTCGCATAGCTCCTTGAGATCCTCATGCTTGTAATCAATATAAGGTCCCCAAGCCTCGGCGATCACACCTGTCCATGGCAGATCATGCGCCTCCATGTTGGCGATCATTTCATAAACCCCTTCACCTCTACCGTCCACTTCACTGTGTGCAGGCTTAACGTCAGCGCTCCACTTCTCGGAGAGATCGGGACTGTATGCGCAAACGAGCATTCCATAAGTCCATTCCTCCGGCATATCCGCATAACCGCTGAGCCGGGAGTAGTTACGGATAACGTCCGCGATCTGTTCGGTGGTATAAACGTAGCAATCCAAAGGCGCACCCGTAACGGTGGCTGTCCACTTTCCCTCCACGCTGTGGTTTTGTGCATTCTTTGAGTCGAGATCAAGCACCATGTGCTCGTAGTTGTTGATAAAGACCCCTGAGCCGCGGGAGAAGCACAGAAGCGGAATAACCATGTAGCAAGCATTTGCCTGACTCCAAAAGTCCTTGGTGAACATATCGATCTTCTTGCCGCGCTGGTTAACGCTATTGAAGCGCTCACCCGTTCCGAAAATTGCCTCGTTCGGCTCCACGACACCTGTGATTGAGGCAGCCCCCGCATTATGCGTGATATTGGTGATTGAGGAAGCGAGCTTGCCGGAGGGGGTATAGAAGTCTATTCTGAACGCCGCAAGGTTGATCCTCACTATGCTTCCGTCGGGAGCCGTCGCAGTGTAAATATCCCCTATTCGTTTTTTTGTTATCACCTCGGTATAAAAGCGATGATCCTCTGTACCAAGGGTATATTCCCCCATAGAGTAAGCAAGAATCTGCGCGGCACCGTCGTCTCGGAAGCTGTCGCCCTCACGGTACTTGGTTTGAATTCTCCAACCGGAGTTACCGGTGTAGGAAAGTCTCACATAGGTATACAGCGAAGGACCGTTGCCCAAAGAAAAATCTATGCATCGGTCATCCTCACTTTCAAGAAGCTCTACGTTGGGAACGTCGTAAGGGTGATAAGTAAAATTGTAATCCTTCCGTATTCCGTAAGCCTTTTCCAGAGCGGATTTACTCACTGCTTGCTCCATAAAAAAGATGACGCCGGAGCACAGTGCCTGATCGGTCTCGGCATAAATAACGACGCGCGTATCGACCGCGCAGATCGCAAAATCCGCATCCTCGATCTCAAAGCTGTCGATCGCATCAAGAGTCTCTGTTCTCTTGACCTCACCAACGGTGATTTCATAGGTGATTTGCTTCTCCGAAGA
This sequence comes from Oscillospiraceae bacterium, assembly GCA_015064025.1. Lineage (GTDB taxonomy): Bacteria > Bacillota > Clostridia > Oscillospirales > CAG-272 > UMGS1865. The sequence continues at coordinate 15,899 of SVSZ01000011.1, forward strand.
GTGAACAACGGGGATCTCTACACCCGTTATATCGTAGATATCTGCCGCCAACGCCATGCATTGTTCCTTGACACGGGGACCTGCTCCTATATCGTAAACAATTTGAAAAAGGGGCTTATCCTCCCCGTCCGTTGCCGCGACGTTGATCATCTGATCGGTATCGAATTCCTTTGTATTAAGAAGAGCCCCTTGCCCCCGTTGTATAAAATTCGGTTCTTCCTTGTCCGTGTCGCTCTCCCGCACCGTCGGTATAACCGCAACACAGCCAACCGTACAGAACAACGTAACAAGTAAAAGCATCGTTGCTATCAGTTTGATTTTCATTTCAAAGACTCCTTTCCGAATTTTTACTTCGATCGCAGGCAAGCATCCAGTGCGGGAACAAGCACGCGCTCTCCGTCAACGAAACAAGCCTGCTCCGTCTCGGTCGGGTTGACAAGAAGCGTCACACGCTCACCTTCTTTTCCTGCCCATGCCGTGCAGATCACGGCGGGAAGCACGCTGTCGCTCTCCTTGGCAAGTCCTCCGATATTCTTGTGTAGGACAATCGTCTCGCATTCGACGTCGGGCGTTTCAACCATCCGTCCGCCGAAAATATATTTTGCCGCCTGCTCGCGCCAAAGGCGCGAAAGATTGGAAACGAACGTAAGTACCTTTTCCCGATCGGGGATGTAATCGGTCTCAATGCTTCCCCAGCGGGATTTGGGATTGCCGTCCTGATCGAGCACCAGCGTCATACTGTCCCCCGCCGCAAAGGAGTATCCGATGCGATACCACAGGCTCTTGTCATCGCACTCGTCAAAGGGGGAGCAAACCTGATTGCCCATAAAGTTGTAAAGATATTCGTGATACAGATACGCGTACAGCGGCACGGCTCTTCCGATGTGATAGTTCAACTCAAAGCGGTTGTCGCTCATGAGAAGATTTCCGATAAAGGGCTCTGCCGCCGCAGATTCACAGCCAAAGAGCATCGAAGGTGCCGCCGCATTCCACTCCGAAAGCATCTCTTGCATCCTCGCGGTCATCCACGCACCCGGAGCGGGCGGATGACCGTGATCTCGACTGTAGCAGAAATACTGTCCCCCACCGTGATTCTGATCCAGAATTTGCGCGTAATCAATGCCGCTTGCAAACAGAGGGCTGTACGACTCCCAAAGAAGCGCGCGTCCCGCATCCGACGCAGGACATATATCCAAGCCACGTCGCTGTGCCGTACAGATACGGCTGATGGCGACCTTATGATCAGGACCTGCACACATAGCACGCTCAAGCCCTTGTGATACGTACTTTTCTTCCTTATTGTACTCCTCGATCAGATTGCTCTGTAGCGTGTAGCCGAAGCCGGAGCAATACACGCCGAGCAAATCCCCCTCCTCGTGAAGTGCATCACGGAAGGCATTGAACATCTCCTCGCCTCCATAGGGAGGCCAAACGAAGGGAGGCGCCCAGGGTGCCGTTCCCTCCCAATGCATGAGAACGACCATGATCCTCGCGCCCGTCCGATCCTTGATCTCGCGCACAACGGGAAGTGCATTGGAATAAGGATACATCCGATTCGGTGTCATCGTATCCATATCGTGCACGCCGCGCACGGGATAGGTGAGCACCAGCGGTACGTCCCGATACCACTCCGGGAGTGTTTTGTTTTCTCTGACGGGCTTTGTCCCACGCGGAAGATTTTTTTCGTTCCACGCGCGATAACGTTCAGCAGCACTTTCCCAGCGCGAACAAACCGCCGACCAAACGATCGGATAATCTTGCACGTAGGGCTCTCCGAAATCTACGCCGCAATAAAGACGCATCTGCATACGCACGCCCTCGCCCTCTGCATAAAAACCAATGCCCTTCACGCCGCGCGACGGGTCGTGTGCTCCCATGTAAAGTCCCGCATCCTCCCAAAGGTACGCAAGCATCTGTGAGCAAACCATGTTTGGAAATACGCCAAACGCCCCCTTGGAGGGATACTGCGGCTCCTCATAGCCAAACCACGCCGATTCATAGAGCTCAAGATCATCCACCAAAGCCCCCTCATTGTAGGGGTAAAGCACCTTGCCTCCGCCCTTGACGTTTTTTTCCAAGGACGGGAGCGTCACAAGCGGGAAATCGATCCATTCCAAAAGGAGGTCAGCGTCGATGTCCCGTACGTGCACACGCCAGACGACTTCTCTCGCCGCCTCCGTCAGACATACCCGTACCGACATACCGAGTGCCCGACCGTCGGGAAGGCAAAAGTTCGAAAAGACTCCACCGTCCTCGGTCTCCTTGTGTTCCGCCGCATCCTTTGAAAAAAGGATCAGAGCGTTCCCATCCCGATCACGAAGACAAAGACGGAACAGAGGCGTACCGCTCGCAATACGCTCTCTTCCAAGGAGACACACCGAGGTGATCTCGCCTTTTGACACATCAAACGACACCTCCAGCACATCCGTTCTTACCGTATACATAAAAACCCCTCCTTTTGGTATTGCAAAATCAAAAAAATATGTTATACTTATATTATAACAGCCATTTTAACAAAAATCCATCGGAGGAACACGCATATATCATGCAAAAACACGCATACAAGGACATAACAGAGCGATATCGGACCGTCTACGAGCCACTCCCCACCCTCACCGGTGCCAAGGTCTACCGCGACACAGACACGGTTTATCTTCCTTACAGCGAAGATTTCCCCAAGCTCCACTTTCACGACCGTTACGAGATAGGTCTGTGCGAAAGCGGCGAGGGGCTTTTCCTCTCCGACGGAGAATTTGCCTCCGTATCTGCAGGCGACGTTATTTTTGTTCCTCCGGGAAAGCATCACTACTCCCGTTCCCTCCATGCAGACGCACTGTGCATTTTTCGCTTCGTCTACATCGCCGCCCCTGCACTTGAGGAACTGCTGTCATCGCTTTCAGGCTTAGAGTCCGAAGCCCTTTGGCGCATTGCGTGCGGTATTCCTCTTTCGCTTCGAGCCGACACGGTTCCCGCTCTTGTAAAGGGGATCTTTGAGACGTCCCCCGCATCTCCCCACGCGGACAGTACCGCAATACTGCGTCTTTGTACCTTTTTACTGGAGTCGGTGTCTCTTGCCGTCCCACCGCACTCGGAAACGCAGTCGCAAGAATCGGACGTTGTCATACAGATCGCAGAATATCTCTCGCTTCACTACAATGAAAACGACAGCGCGTCAGACCTTGCCGCCCTTTGTCACTTGAGCGAAAGCCAACTGCGAAGAAAATTCACAGCACGCTACGGGATGCCCCCAATCGCCTTCCGAAACGAGCTTCGCTGTCGGGTCGGAGAACAGCTTCTGGTACGCACCGATCTTTCGATCGCTGCCATTTCCGAGCGTCTCGGCTATTCCTCACCCTCGGATTTTTACCGCATGCTCCGAAAATTCCGAGGAATGTCACCTCGCAAGCTTCGCACAAAGCATTAAATCCTTAGGTTTTCTTTCCGCTGTGCGCTCTCAAAAAACAAGGAAACCCTATTTACAAGCCATCTCAGCTTTGTTATAATAAAATCGGAACCACAAAAAAAGAGGGAGGATCACAATGTTTCACCCCAGCCAAAAAACACTCGATCTGCTCGAGGATATTGAAAAGCGCATCGATCCGGAAACCGAAGAGGATTTTCAAGATCAGTGGAAGGATTTTCTCTACGACCGATTCAAGGGGGAGCTTTTCCGTCCGAAAAGAAAAAAGCTCTCTTTGCCCACCGTCCCCACTCCGAAGATCAATATCAACGATGCCGTTGCGGATTACGATCTGATGCTACAGGATCAGTTGGGGCTCGTTTCCCGCGATTTGAACTCGGAAACCGCAGCTCTCGGCATTCGTGCCAATTACGGCACGGGTATCCTCTCCTCGCTCTTCGGCGCCGAGATCTTTATTATGCCGTATGAAAACAATACGCTTCCTACCACACGGATCCTCGGGGATACCGAGCGTATCCGTGAGATGGCAGAGGGGAGGATCCCCGATCTTGAGTGCGGCTTTGGAAGACAGGTCTTTGAGTTTGGCGAGATCTGCCGCGAGCTGTTTTCGAAGTATCCCAAGATCTCAAAATACGTCCCCGTCTACCATCCCGATCTCCAAGGTCCTCTTGACATTGCGGAGCTGCTTTGGGGAGGCGAGATGTTTTACGCCATGTACGACGAGCCCGAGCTCGTCCACGAGGCGCTTTCCCTCATCACCGATACCTATACGGCGTTTATGGAGCGTTGGAACAAGCTGTTCCCGCCGAGGACGGATATGAACACCCACTGGCGCAGCCTTTACTACCGCGGCACGATCCTGATCCGAAACGACAGCGCCATGAACCTATCTCCCGACTTTTACCGAGAATTCTCCATTCCCTACGACCAAAGGCTTCTTGACCGTTTCGGCGGTGGCGCGATCCATTTCTGCGGTCGCGGTGACCATTATATCGAGGCACTGTCCGAGCTACGCGGGCTCTACGGTGTCAATATGTCTCAGCCGCATCTCAACGACATGGAAAAGATCTACCAAAACACCGTGGATAAGGGAATCAAGCTCCTCTCTTTCAACCGCGAGCGTGCCGAAAGTGACCTTGACCGCCCCAATGCATTCCACCACAATCTGCATTCGTAAAAGGAGAAGCATTCATGACAAACCGTGAACGCACATTGCGCATCCTCCGCTTTCAATCCGTGGACCGCTTCCCTGCCGTCCACTTCGGATATTGGAGAGAGCTCCTTCTCGAGTGGGCAGAGCAGGGATATATCTCCCGTTCTCTTGCCGAAAGCGTTGGAGACAACAACGCTGCCGATCATGAGCTTGACAAAATACTCGGTTGGGACTTTAACTGGGCGAGCACGAGGGGAGCCAGTACGCGGTTTTTCCCGGCCTTTGAAAAAAAGGTTTTGGAAACCCTTCCCGACGGAACGCAGCGTGTACAAAACAACCTTGGCGTGATCGAGCGGATCAAGCCCGGTATCGTCTCCATCCCCGCAGAGGACGATTATCTGCTCAAGGACCGCAAGGCGTTTGAAACGCTGTATAAGCCCAAAATGCAATTTGACCCCGCGCGTGTTGATCTTGACTATTTCCGCACCTTTAACGAAACCCGTCCCAAGGACACGCCCCTTGGTCTTTGGCTTGGAAGCATCCTCGGTGACATCCGCAGCATGACCACCGTCCCCGGCATGAGTTATTTAATTTACGATGAGGACGAGGAGCTTTTTGCGGACATCGTGGATACCTACGCTCAAATGCAGTACGAATGCGCAAAGGCGATCCTTGAAACGGGTGCGAAATTTGATTTTGCACATTTTTGGGAGGATATCTGCTTCAAAAACGGTCCGCTCTTATCCCCCGCGCTCTTTGACTCCCTTTGCTCTAAGCACTACCGCCGCATGAGCGAGCTTTGCCACGCACACGGGATCGATCTGATCTCCCTTGATTGCGATGGCGTTACCGAGCAGCTTCTCCCCATCTGGGTCGAGAACGGCATCAACGTGATGTTCCCGATTGAGATCGGCGTGTGGGGAGATCAGTTTGAGCCTGCGCGTAAAAAATTCGGAAACCGCGTGCTCGGTGTAGGCGGAATGGACAAAGTTGCATTTCGCAAGGATCGCGCGGCAGTAGATGCGGAGCTTGAACGTCTTACACGCCTTGTCAGACTCGGCGGCTTTATCCCATGTCCCGACCATCGTTTGATGCCGGGAAGCAAATTTGAGCTTGTCCGATACTATACAGAGAAGATCAAGGAGATCAAAATATGATAAAAACGGAGGAAGCGGACATGCAAACGGAAGCCGCACAAAAATGTGCAGATACGTCCATCGTTTACCGAACGGAAACAGATTTTCCGCTTCATGCTCCCGATCTTATGACAGGTATTCTTTCGGCAAGCGAATTCCCGGAGGTTTGTCTGATCGCAAGTGGAAACGGGATCCATCAGATCCTTGAACAAGCGATCCCGTGTCGCGAGGGAGAGATCTACATCATTGCCCCCTCTGTCCCCCATGCCTTTTACCGTACGGATCCCGACACCACTCTGACCGTTCGCCGTCTTCGCTTCGATCCCGTTTCATTTCTCGGACAGGAAGCTTCAAGGGAGGACAGTCCTCAATATTGCTACGGAGTGTTCACCGAAAATCCCCTTTCCACCTACGCTATGCTTAACATAAAGACAAGGGCCGAGGTTGCATCCCTGCTGGATGCCATCTGCCGTGAGCTTGATGATGATCTTCCAAGCCGACAAGCGGCTCTTGGAGCACATATGACTCTTTTGCTGGTTTCGCTTTCGCGGTACGTAGGAAAGGCGATCAAAAATCTTTCCTCCCTTCCACCCAAGGATCATGCGCTCGCAACGCTTGCCTTACGTTTCGTAAACAAAGAATACAGCAACCGTGAATTGACGCTGGAGCGCATCGCCAAAGAGCTTTACGTCAGCCAATCGCATCTGAGCCGTATCTTCAAAAAAATGACGGGGGAATCCTTCTCGGCGTATCTGCGCTCACTTCGTCTCACGCGCGCATGTGAGCTTCTCAGAGACACCTCCCTTACCGTCGACCGCATCGTTGAAATGTGCGGTCTGCGCGACCTTCCCTCCTTTTATCATTCTTTCCACGCACATACGGGCATGACACCCCACCAATACAGAACACAGCAAATACTGACACCAAATCAAAAACGAATAGGAGAAAAGATCATGAGTATTCTCAACGAAATGTCCGAAAACCTTCAAAAGGGCAAAGCAAAGCTTGTCAAGGAGCTTGTTGAAAAAGCAATTGCCGAGGGCTGTGACCCCGCAGACATCCTCAACGAGGGACTGCTTTCCGGCATGAGCATCATCGGTGAAAAATTCAAGAACAACGAGGTCTACGTGCCCGAGGTGCTTGTCGCCGCAAGAGCTATGAACATGGGCGTTTCCGTCCTCAAGCCTTATCTTGTCGAGAACGGTATCACAGCTACGGGGCGCGCCTGTATCGGAACCGTGCAGGGTGACCTTCACGACATCGGAAAGAATCTCGTAAAAATGATGCTGGAGAGCAAGGGGATCGAGGTGATCGACCTCGGTGTTGACGTTCCTGCGGAGAAATTCGTGCAGACCGCGATCGATGAGAACTGTCAGGTCATCTGTTGCTCCGCTCTTCTCACCACTACCATGTCGGTCATGGCAGATGTTGTCAAAGCGGCGGAGGCGGCAGGCATCCGCGACAAGGTCAAGATCATGATCGGTGGTGCACCCGTCAACGAAGCATACAGAGAAGAGATCGGTGCAGACTGCTACACGGTAGATGCTGCAAGTGCTGCTGACGCGGCAGCTGCATTCTGCAAAGCATAAACTCCGGATAAGGGGGCTTCTATGAAACCAATGACCACACGCGAACGCATGATCCGTACATATCAAAAACGGGAAGTCGACCGTGTTCCCATGGTTGACAGCGCTTGGGCCGGCACCGTACGCCGTTGGTATGCAGAGGGTCTGCCCGCCTCCGTTGACTGGGAAGATTATTTCGGCTATGACAAGGTCGTGCGTATCAAACCTGACAACTCCCCTCGCTTTGAAAACAAAATTCTCGAAACCACCGACAGATATGTTCTGCGAACCACAAGCTGGGGGCAAACGCACCGTCAGTTCAACGCACTTGACTCTACACCCGAAACGCTTTCCTCCTACTACGACTCCCCCGAAAAATGGGAGGAGGCAAAGGCACGGATGCTGACCGATTACGAGGACCGTATTCCGTGGGATACCCTTGCTGAAAATTATCCGAAATGGCGCGCAGAGGGAAGATTTCTGCAGCTTGTCGTCTGGTTCGGATTCGACGTGACACACTCGCATATGGTGGGAACGGAAAATGTGTTGATCGGCATGTATGACGACCCCGATTGGATCAAGGATATGTTCGAGACATATCTTAGCACCTCATTGCGCCTTTGCCAGAAGATCCTTGATGCAGGGTATGAATTTGACGGCATCTTCTGGTATGACGATATGGGATACAAGGGCGCTCCCTTTTTCTCCTCCGAGCTTTATCGCTCTCTTTTAATGCCCTATCACAAGAGGGCGGTGGATTGGGCTCACGAGAGAGGGCTCTTCACAGAGCTTCACTCCTGCGGCTATATTGAGCCGCTCCTTCCCGACATCGTTTCCACGGGTGTGGAGATGCTCAACCCCCTGGAAATTAAGGCGGGAATGGATCCCGCGCGACTGAAAAAGCTTTACGGCGATAAGCTTGCCTTCCACGGCGGCATCAACGCGCAGATCTGGGACAAGCCGGATCTCGTACGCGCGGAAATGGAGCGCATCATTCCCATGATGAAGGAGGGCGGCGGCTACGTCTTCGCCTCAGACCATTCCATCCCCAACTCCGTGTCCTTCGAGGATATGAAGCGAATCTCCGAGCTTGCACACAGGCTTGGTACGTACTGAGGTACCTCATATGAAGTACAATATGAAAAAATGGTTGGCAGACCTTGCATCTGCCGAAGAAAAAAAAGCACTCCCCATCCTCTCCTTTCCTTCGGTCTCCTTGCTTGGCGTTTCGGTGCGTGAGCTGATATCAAGCAGTGATCTGCAGGCAAAAGGTATGCAAGCGGTGGCAGAGTGTGTCGATTCCGCTGCGGCGGTAAGCCTTATGGATCTGTCCGTGGAGGCAGAATGCTTCGGCGCAGAGGTCCGTTTTGCGGACGACGAGGTCCCCACGGTCATCGGGCAGCTGATCCACGACGAAAAGGAGGCGGAAAAGCTCTGCGTGCCCACGGTGGGAAGCGCTCGATCCGGACTTTATATCGATGCGATCGCAAAGGCTTGTAAGCTGATCACGGATCGCCCCGTGCTTGCGGGAATGATCGGTCCTTTCTCCCTCTCCGCCCGTCTTCTTGACGTATCCGAGATCATGATCTACTGCTACGACGAGCCCGACATGGTTCACACGGTGATGGAAAAAGCAACGGCGTTTCTCACCGAATACGCAAAAGCCTACCGTGAAGCGGGCGCTGACGGCATCGTAATGGCAGAGCCCGTAGCAGGACTTCTCTCTCCTTCGCTTGAAGAGGAATTTGCAGCCCCGTACGTAAAAAGGATCATTGACGCAGTCCAAGCGGATGACTTTGCCGTAGTCTACCACAACTGCGGCGACAATACACCCATGATGATCCCCTCGCTTACTTCCGTGGGCGCTATGGCGTATCATTTCGGAAATGCGATCGATCTCAGTGCTATGCTTGAAAAATTCCCTGCAAACGTTCCCGTGATGGGCAACGTAGATCCCGCCGGTGTCCTTCGCGCGGGAACCCCCGAGACCGTACGCAAGGAAACCCTTTCTCTTCTTGAAAAATGCGCTCGTTATCCCAATTTCGTCGTTTCATCGGGCTGCGACGTACCTCCCATGACACCGTGGGAGAACATTCGTGCCTTCTTCGCCGCGGTGGAGGAATTCAATGAGCACAGTAAATGAGCGTCTTACAGAGGCGGTGCTCTCACTCGGTGCCGACCGTGCGGCGGTCATTCCCGCACACGAGGTCGTCACGGACAGCGCCTTTCGCCCCATGTGTGAGGCAAACACCTGCGGAAAATACGGAAAATGCTACATGTGCCCCCCCGACGTAGGAGAGATCGATACATTGATCGCCTCGCTCGAAAGCTATTCCTCGGTGCTTGTCTATCAGAGAGTTGAGCCGCTTGAGGACAGCTTTGACGTAGAGGGAATGCACCGTGCGCGCATTGTGATGTTCCGTCTTGCACAGGCGTTGCGTGATCGCGTGAAGGATATAGGGATTACACACGTCCTTCACTTAACTGCGGGTGCCTGCGGTGTTTGCAGGGTATGCGCCAAGGAGGAGGGTCTTCCCTGCCGCGTCCCCGACCGTGCGACCTCCTCGCTTGAGGCGTACGGCATTCACGTATCCCGCCTTGCAGAGTCTGCGGGGATGCGTTATATCAACGGTGAAAATACCGTGACCTACTTCGGTGCTGTCTTCTTTACTCCCACCGAAACCGAAAAGGAGGAATCCGCATGCTGAAGCTTGATCCGATGATCGCCAAACGATACGATGCCTTTTGGCAAAGAGGCGCCGTTGATCGTTTTCTTACCTATCTTGCCGTCGGCAAGAATCCCTCAAAGCCGCCGCGACTCGCAGGCATGAGCGATGAGGAATACATCAGGCGGAAGTGGGACGATATCGCGCTTCGCACAGAGGTCTCCAACAAGCACTGTGCGACCAACAATTATTATCTTGACGCTTTTCCAAGGCAATTTATCAACTTCGGACCTGGTTCGCTTGCGGCATCCATCGGCGGTAATTATCAATTTGCACTTGATACCGTTTGGTTCGACAGGAATCCCGTTGTGACCGATTGGGAAGCTCCCCCCACGATCGCCTTTGACCCCGACAGCGACCTTTGGAAAAAAACGCTTGCCTTTACCGATGGGATCCTTGAGGGCGGTATTGCACACACCTCCATCGCGGATCTTGGAGGCTCGCTTGACATCGTTGCTTCCCTGCGTGGCACCGAGCCTCTTCTTTACGATCTGTACGACTATCCAGAAGAGGTCAAGGCAGCATCCCGTCGAGTCACCGAGCTTTGGAAGCATGCCTATACCCTGCTTGCAGATCGCACGGCTCCTTATCAGGAGGGAACCTCCTCGTGGATGCCCCTGTGGTGCCGCGAACGCTATTCTCCTCTACAATGCGATCTTTCCGTCATGTTCTCTCCCGATATGTTTGAGGAATTCGTGCTTCCCGATCTGATCGACCTGACGGAATTTCTCGACCACTCCGTCTATCACATGGACGGGCTCGGCGAGATCCCGCACCTTGATCATCTCCTCTCCATCCCACGCCTTGACGCCATTCAATGGACCCCCGGTGCGGGCATCGGAGATCCGGGAGACGAGAGATGGTTCGAGATGTACCAAAAAATCCAGGCGGCAGGAAAGGGGCTTGTCCTCTTCGTGGGAAAGCCCGAGCTTGTCGAGCCGCTTATTCACGCGCTCTCCCCCAACGGTGTGTTCCTCTCTGTCGGAGGTTGTGACGACTATACCGCGAAAAAAGTAGAGGAAATGATCGTTTCCCACGGCTTGGGAAAATAAGTATCTCAAAAGAAAAACCGAAGGATCGGCTATACCCTTACGGGCACGTGCCGATCCTTCGGTTTTTATATTAGTCAAGGTAAAAATGATACATCGGGTATCTGCCGTTTCTGAGCTTTAGGCATTTATGGAGCTTGCCTTCCTTTTGCATAGCAAAAAGGACGTTATATGAAAGCTCCGCATAAGGCTTGAAAAGCGCATCTTCCTTGTAATAAATGCAATCGCTGTATGGCTCTTGCCAGATATGCTTCCACTCGGTCATGTACATTTTTTCCAGATCCCAGAGGTTCTTTGGATCATCCTTCCTGCCGCGCAAAAAGGCTTCGATCAGATCGTATGCCTTTTTGAAAATATCCGCCGTAACGCGCTCCATGCGCATATTGCGTACGTGATGCCGCGTCACCGTCAATTCTCCCGCGCGCGCCGCGCAAACAACCCCCTCGGGCGGCTGTACCACCGTATCAAAAACCAGATTCTCCGGAAAACCGAATTGTGTGGTAGCAATATAGGTCTCCTCTCCGATCATTCCCACGCTCATGGGCATATTCAGCTTTCCGATGGCAATGGTGTCCGGCTCATCCACGCGAAGTGCCACCGCCACAATCGCATTGGGACGCTCGGAAAGCGTTTCTGCCAAAGCTTTGCAAAGGGGCATCCCTCTCTCGCAAAATTCTCCCGTGCGCAAAGCATAAGACTCCGTTCCGTGATAGCGCTTGCCATCGGGAAGAAAGAACATTCCCGTACCGTCGGGAGGCAAAGCGCTCCGTATATGCACTCCTTTTTCATAATATCCGCTCATGAGACGTCTTGTGTTTTCCATGTATTCAGGTGTGGCGGTCGTACTGAAAATGCCGTTTGCCACCAGAGCAAGCCTTCCAGCATCATCCAAAAAGGGGTGCATATGCTCCACCTCATCTCCCCCCGGACGTGAGTGCGCAATACCGATCGTTCCCGGAAAATTCAAAGCATCTGTCGTGCGGAGCAGCTCGTCTACGTCACCGACCACCTTTGCGGTATAAAGAACACCGTTGTGGATCGTCGCAATCCCCGTTCCCGCACCACCGTCATAATACTGCTGGCGACGCAAAAGATCGATCAGGATCGGTGCCGCCTGCTTATTTCCTATGTAGCCCGCTATATTACACATGGTTTCCCCTCCAATAATACGGCATAGCATCCCAGTGCCGAAAATCAAAGCTTACAGTATATTTTATCATGCGTCTCCTCATTTGTCAAGAAAAACATGATGCCGCTACCGTTTTTCACTTAGGATGCCTTGAAAGGAATCCTAAAAAGTGTTATAATAAGTAAAAAACAGAAAGGAGGCTAACGTATGAGAAAAAAACTGACCGTCGGGATCCTTGCGCACGTTGACGCGGGGAAAACCACACTCTCCGAAGCGCTCCTTTATCTTTCGGGCAAGCTTCGAACACTGGGGCGAGTGGATCACCAAAACACGTATCTTGACACCAATCAAATGGAGCGCGAGCGAGGAATTACCATTTTTTCGAAGCAAGCACGCTTTTCCTTTGGGGAATGCGACTTTATTCTTCTTGACACCCCGGGACATGTGGACTTTTCCGCCGAGACGGAACGTACGCTCGCTCTTCTGGACTATGCTATCCTTCTTATCAGCGCTCCCGACGGCGTGCAGAACCATACCCGCACGCTTTGGCGGCTGCTTGAATTTTATCACGTTCCAACCTTTGTTTTTGTCAACAAAACCGATCTTTCCATCAAACAAGCATCGGAAACGGAACGTGATCTCACCCTTGCACTTTCAAAAAGCTGTGTCCCGTTTTACGAAAGAGAAGACATACACAGGCGGGACGAACGGTTGGCACTTGTGCACGAGGCATTTCTTGATCAATGCATCGAAGGGATCCCCGTAAATGACGAGGACATTGCTGCCTTGATCACGGAAAGAAAGCTTTTCCCCTGCTTTTTCGGCTCTGCCCTGCGCCTTGACGGCATTGCGTTTTTGCTGGAGGCACTGGAAAGATATACCCTCGCGCCGCTTTATAACGAGGAAGACTTTGGCGCACGGGTATATAAGATCTCCAATGCATCGTTGCGGCTCACCTTCATGAAGGTCACAGGCGGTTCGCTTTCTGTACGTGATGAGCTATCCTATCTTTCCTCGGACAATACCGCCATGCGCGAAAAGATCGGTGCGATACGGCTGTATTCGGGAGAAAAGTTCGAGCAGGTCGATCGGGTATCGGCAGGTGAGATCTGTGCCGTCACGGGGCTATCAGCGTCTTATGCGGGTCTTGGACTTGGCGTGGAAGCCAATACCCAAAAGCCGCTTCTTGAGCCTGTCCTCTCCTACGCGCTTCGCTTGCAGGAGGGCTGTGATCCCATGCAATATTTCCCAAGGCTCAAGCTATTGGAGGAAGAGGAGCCCTCCTTACATTTGTGCTGGAATGAGGAGCTGCGACAAATCGAGGCACGCTTGATGGGCGATATTCAGACGGAGCTGCTGCAACGTATGATCAAGGAGCGCCTCGGAATCTGTGTAACGTTTGATGCAGGCAAAATTCTTTACAAAGAAAAGATCAAAGAACGTGCGATTGGCGTCGGACATTTCGAGCCGCTTCGCCACTATGCGGAGGTTCAGCTTCTCCTGGAGCCGACGGCAAAGGGAACGGGACTGAGCTTTGATACACGCGTTTCTGAAAACGAGCTTGATACCAACTGGCAACGGCTGATCCTTTCTCATCTTTATGAAAAATCGCACAGAGGTACGCGGATCGGTGCACTTCTGACCGATACGCGGATCACGCTGATCGCGGGACGCGCTCACCAAAAGCACACCGAGGGCGGAGACTTCCGTGAGGCGACCCTGCGAGCTGTGCGGCAAGGACTGATGCGTGTGGGCTGTACCCTTTTGGAGCCCTACTACCGCTTTCGCATGGAGCTGCCAAGCGCCGCCGTCGGACGCGCGATGTCGGAGCTGCAGGAGCGACACGCAACCTTTGAGATCGAATCTGTACAGGGAGAACGGCACGTTCTGGTCGGTAGAGCTCCCGTTTCCACGCTTCACGGATATACCCGGGAGCTCATCTCCTACACACGCGGAGCAGGAACGCTCTCTTGTGTCTTTGACGGCTATGACCCATGTCATAACGAGGATGCCGTCACCGCAGAATTCTCGTATGACCCCACCGCGGATCTTGAGAATACACCTCACTCCGTCTTCTGTGCCCACGGCGCAGGCTTTGTCGTTCCCTGGAACGAGGTAGACACCTACAAGCATCTCGATCCACAAGTTTCTCTCGCCGAGGGAGATGAGGTCATCCTTCCCGCAAGACGCACGCTGGCAAGAAAATATAAGCTCAGCGACGAGGAGCTGGAAGCGATCATGAAACGCACCTTCGGACCGATCAAGAGACGTCAGTACCGCGAGCCGCGCGTCAATGCGGCGGACACGCAAAAAAATCACGTCCCAAAAAAATCCCTTATGCCGCACCGCCGCATGCTCATCGTGGATGGATATAACATCATATATGCGCATGAGGAACTGAAAAGGACCGCAGAATACAGCCTTGAAAAAGCGCGGGAGCTTTTGATGGACATGCTGAGCAATTACGTTGCCTATACGAAAACCGAGCTTACACTCGTCTTCGACGCATATCTTGTCAAAAAGGGCGCAGGCTCGGATTTTATCCACGACGGCTACCGTGTGATCTACACCAAGGAAAACCAAACAGCCGACGCCTTTATCGAGCGCATGATGCACGAGCTGGGTCCCGATTACAGCATCCGTGCCGTCACAGGGGACTCGCTGGTTCAGCTTTCTGCTCTTCATGCAGGGGTGCTACGCATGACCGCACGTGAATTTTTCGAGGAGCTGGAGAGCGTTTCTGCCGAGATCACGGAATTTCTCTTTCGGCTGTCTGAGCAAAAACGCTAACGGTATTTTTTGAAAACGCGTATTGACGAAGTATGAAAAGCATGATATAATGTAAATGGCAATCCCCGCTAACGCACATAAAACTGGAGGAAGAAAACATTATGTCTAAAAGTGTACAGGACATTCTCAAGCTGATTGAGGAAAACGGAATCAAAATGGTGGATTTCAAGATGGTGGACATTAACGGTCAATACCGTCACGTCACCATTCCCGCGCAAAACTTCTCTGAGGACACGATGAAGAGCGGCATCGGCTTTGATGCATCCAACTACGGTTATGCGGTCGTTGAAAAAAGCGACATGGTCTTCATTCCGGATCCCGACACCGCACTGATCGACCCCTTCTGCGAGATCCCCACGCTCTCCATGACGGGAAACGCAATGATCATCGCAAGCCCCGAAAACAAGCCTCTTGCCCAGTATCCCCGTAACATTGTCCTCGCGGCCGAGCAGTATATGAAGGATTCCGGTATCGCGGACACCATGCTCATCCTTCCCGAGTTTGAATTTTATCTGTTCGATCAGGTCGGCTGGGAGGTCAGCGGCAGACAGATCGGCGTTGAGCTTGACGCACAGCAATCCTATTGGAACAGCGCAACCGAGGGACTCGGCGTGGTCGTTCCCAAGCAGAAAAATTACCACATCGCAAAGCCCTTTGACGTAGCGTACGAGTGCCGCAGTGAGATGTGCCTGCACATGAAGGATGCGGGCATTGAGATCAACTATCATCATCCCGAGGTTGCCGCTTCGGGTCAGTTTGAGATCGAGCCTCAGCTTGGAAAAATGTCCCAAATGGCTGATGCGACCATGATGATCAAATATATCATCCACAACACGGCGCTGAAATACGGAAAGACCGCGACCTTCATGCCCAAGCCCATCTACGGTGAGGCGGGAAGCGGTATGCACGTGCATATGCTTCTTCTCAAGGATGGAGAGCCCGTCTTCTCCAAGGACGGCGCATACGCAAATCTGAGCGAGACCGCACACTACTTTATGGGTGGTCTGCTCAAGCACATCGATTCCCTTTGCGCACTGACCAACCCCAGCACCAACTCCTTTAAGAGACTGGTTCCGGGCTTTGAGGCGCCCGTCACCGTCGGTTACGCTACCTCCAACCGCAGTGCGGTCATCCGTATCCCCGCATATGCAAAAACGCCCAATAAGCGTCGCTTTGAGCTTCGCAACCCCGACGCGACCTGCAATCCTTACTTCTGCTATGCCGCAATTCTGATGGCGGGTCTTGACGGTGTCAAGAATAAGATCGATCCTCATGCAAACGGCTGGGGTCCCTATGACGTCAACCTTTATCACCTTCCCGAGGAGGAAAAAGCAAAGCTTTCTCACCTTCCTACCTCTCTTGACGAAGCGCTTGACGCACTTGAAAAGGATCACGACTACCTCACAGCGGGCGGTGTCTTCCCGATCGAGCTGATACAAAACTTCATCAAGGCAAAGAGAGAGGAATGCCGCGAGCTTTCCAAGATCCCTCATCCCGCAGAATTTGACAAATACTACAATCTCTGATAGACTCATAAATTTTGAAGCCCATGTGCGTTTTGCACATGGGCTTCAAAATTTATTTCTTTTCCTCGCAAAACGCAAGAATATCCCGCTTCGCGTCCTCATACGTAAAATCGTTGAGGATCTCGTGCCGTGCACCTTCGTAAAGAATGCACCGCACACAGTGTCTGCTCCTTTGCAAACGGCGGTAAACTGTCTCAACGCCCTTGCCAAAGCCGCCTACGGGATCCTCACGCCCCGAAACAAGCAGGATCGGAAGCTCACGCGGCAAATTTTTGTACCACGCGCCACGGTTGGCAGTCTTCAAAAGGCGCATCAGGTCTCCCATCGCGCTTACGGTAAAGCGAAAACTGCAAAGCGGATCCTTTGCGTATTTTTTTCGCACCTCAAGATCGGTCGTCAGCCAAGGATCGGGGGCTTCCTCGGTCGCATCGTCAAAGCGCTGATTGTAGCCTCCGAATGCCAGCTGATCGATCAAGCGGGAAATATGCCGCTCTCCGTAAATGCGCTTGATCAGGGCAATGAGTGCCAGACCCGCGCCTGCGGCGGGATTGGGACCGCCTGTCCCCATCACAATGAGCTTGTCGGGGGTAACGTATTTTTCGGATGCCACACGGACAACAAAGGAGCCCATGCTGTGTCCCATAAGAAAATACGGTCGATCCCCCTTTCCGTATGCCGTCATCACACGCTCCGAAAAAAGCTTCACGTCCTCGCAAAGGCGAAGATACCCATCCTTCGAGGCAATAAAGCCAAGCTCGCTCTCGTCCCGTACAGTCTTCCCGTGTCCGAGATGATCGTATCCGAACGCAAGATATCCCTCCTTTGCAACGTCACTCATAAGGCGCTCGTACCGACCGATGTACTCGGTCATGCCGTGTACCACGTGGAAAAAACCGTGGATCTCTCCGACAGGCTCAAAAACGACGCCCGAAAGCGTATGGATCCCATCGCTCGAAGGACACGTAAAATGCTTTTTCAAAACTTCCATGTTTTTATTCTCCTTCCGAAAAGATACGACATGCTCGCACGGCACGGTGCCATCCGTCAAGCGTCTTTTTTCTCTGCGCCTCCGTCATAGACGGTAAGAAGCGTTTTCCTTCACCAACCTTACCCAAAAGCGCTGAGCGATCCTTGAAAAATCCGACGGCAAGTCCCGCAAGATACGCCGCTCCCAGCGCGGTCGCCTCCGCGTTGCCAAAGCGCAACACCTCCACCGCAGAATAGTCACTTTGCATCTGCATCAAAAGATCGTTCGCGCTGGCGCCGCCGTCAACACGCAAGCAGCGAACACCTTGAAAGTCTTTGCCTAAAAGCGCCTTCATATCTGCACTCATCGCGTCCAGCACGTCCTCCGTTTGAAGTGCGATGGACGCCAAAGACGCACGGATGATATGATTTTTACTGCTTCCCGCGCTGAGCCCCACGACCGTACCTCTGGAATGCATATCCCAGTAAGGTGCTCCCAATCCCGTAAAAGCGGGAACCACGTACACGCCGTCGGTATCCTCCACCTTTCTCGCGAAATATTCGCTATCCTTTGCCTCGTGGATCAGCTTCAGTTCGTCTCTCAGCCAACGAATCACGGCTCCGCCAATAAAGACACTTCCCTCAAGTGCATACTCGATGGGAGCGCCCTTCTCTCCTGCAGCGATCGTCGTTAAAAGCCCGTGAGAGCTCTCCACGGCATTCTGTCCGGTATGCGCAAGCAGGAAACAGCCCGTACCGTACGTATTCTTCGCCTCTCCGGGAGAGAAGCATCCCTGACCGAACAGAGCCGCCTGTTGGTCTCCTGCGATGCCCGCAATGGGGATCTCGGCACCCATGCATTCAAGAGTGCCGTAGATCTCGCTGCTCGAACGGATCTCGGGAAGAATGGTGCGTGGGATATCAAGAATACGAAGCATCTCACCGTCCCACTCACCCGTATGGATGTTACAAAGCATCGTGCGCGAGGCATTGGTCCTATCCGTGACAAACACCCGCCCGTCGGTCAGCTTCCAGATCAGCCACGTGTCCACGGTGCCTGCCATCAATTCTCCTGCCGCGGCTCTTTCACGGGCACCCTCCACGTGGTCAAGGATCCACTTCAGCTTCGTGCCGCTGAAATACGGGTCAAGGCGCAATCCCGTGGCTTTACGGATGTATTCCTCATGTCCTTCTTCCGAGAGTGCGCGGCAAACATCTGCCGTACGTCTGCACTGCCAGACGATCGCGGGACAGATCGGGCGACCCGTTGCCCGTTCCCAAACGACCACGGTCTCCCTTTGGTTGGTAATTCCCACCGCCGCGATCTCCTCGGGAGAGATCCCGCTTTTGGCGACACATTCGGTCAATGCCGCATACTGATTGGCATAGATATCCATGGGATCCTGCTCCACCCAACCCGGCTGTGGGTAATACTGTGCAAACTCATGCTGCGCCATGGAAACAATGCGGGCATCCTTATCAAACAGGATCGCACGCGCACTGGTGGTTCCTTCATCAAGCGCAAGAATATACTTTTTCATTGCAACCTCCCAAAACGAAGAATTCAAGGCTTTCTATCCTTATTGTAACACACCCAAGCCAAAATTGCAATACCCGAAAAGAAGAACGGAAATAGGGGGTGAGTCAAATGCGAAAATGCATTTGGTGCTCACCCCCGTCGTTTTTTGGGAAGGGGCTTCGTCGTTTGCCTCAGCCCCGACCTTCTTATTTATCCTTGTCTTTCTCTCTATCCTTTTCCTTATCCTTGTCGCGGTCCTTTTCCTTGTCCTTAGAATCCTCCTCATCCTCCTCTTCGTCCTCGGGATGGTGGATCTCAACCTCGACCTTTGTAATTCTCTGTACGTCCTTTTCCTGAACGGTGATGGTCATATTCTCGTCGGAATAGACCTCACCCTCCTCGGGGACACCGCCGAATTTTTCCATGACAAAGCCCGAGAGCGTACCGCTTTCGGATTCGATCTCCATGTCGAACTTCTCGGCAAACTCATCAAGATTGACCGAGCAATCTACCAGATAGCGATCCTCACCAAGCTCCTCGAAGTCCTCCTCGACCTCGTCGTGCTCGTCCCAGATCTCGCCGACAAGCTCCTCAAGAATATCCTCCATCGTAACAATTCCCAAAGTTCCGCCGTACTCGTCAAGAATGACGGCAATGTGTGTCTTGTTTTTCTGCATCTGCATCAGAAGATCGTTGATGCGCTCGGTGTGCTGAACGTAAACGACAGGGGTGAGAAGATCGTCCAGGGTCTTCTCTGTCACGCCATCCTTACCGAAGAAGTCCTTCTGATGTATCGCGCCGATGATGGTATCGATGCTGTCTCGGTACACAAGAAGGCGGGAGAATTGAGAGTTTGAAAATTTCTCCGCGATCTCCTCCTTGGTCGCGTCCATGGGGACTGCCTCCAGATCCATGCGGTGCGTCAGAATATCTCCCGCGCGTCTCTCTCTGAACTCGATCGCGTTGCGCAAAAGGTCGCCCTCGTTCTCATCGATGCTTCCCTCCTGCTCAACCTCTTCCACAAGCATCAGAAGCTCCTCCTGGGACATCTTATCCTCTTCCTCTTTCTTTTTGAAGATCTTGGAAATAAGCTTCTTCCAAAGGAAGAACAAAAAGTTGACGGGAAGCAGAATGTAGATGAATGCCTGAATAAAGGGTGCGGAAAACATTGCGAATTTCTCGGGGAAATCCTTCGCAAGGCTTTTGGGAGTGATCTCTCCAAAGATCAGAACGACTACCGTGATCACGACTGTGGATATCGTTGTCGCAATACTCTCTTCCCACATTCCCAGTCCGAGGAAAAATACGGTAGCAATTGCGGAAAGCGCAATGTTGACAATGTTGTTACCCACGAGAATGGTGGAAAGCAAGCGGTCGTACTTATCCAAAAGCTTGAGCACCCGTTTCGCTGCGCGG
>SVSZ01000120.1 GCA_015064025.1 Oscillospiraceae bacterium
CGGGTATCATTGCCCGCCGTTCGTGCACGCGCACTCCTCCCCGTCACGGTTTCACCGTGCCCCCCCTCCTCCCGGAGGAGGGCTCTTCATCAAAAACATGCTACCCCTTTTTCTCATTTCACTTCTCCTTATCGGCAATGCCCTTTTTTGAACCCCGCCACTATGGCGGGGTTTCGCGATACAATGAAAGCAGCTGCTGCCTCAAATCGGCGATTTGAGGCAGCAGCTGCTTTTATTTATTGAAAATCAATCAGACAAAATACTTTCTGATAAAGTAGGAGGGAGAACAGCTCCACGCGTGGCAGAAGGAGTGCATCAAAGGATCGTTGTAGGCGCTCTTTTCGGGTTCGCCGTCCACAAAGACCTCCCAGAAGGTATCCGCACCGTATCTCACCATCGCACCCCAGTAGGATTTGATGTGAGAAAGCGCCTCCTTGCGCATGTCAAGCTTGAGCATCGCCTCGACAAGATAGTGATGCATATACGGCGTGACGGGCTTAACACTATCGGGATCCGCAAGTGCCTTTTTGATCGCACAGGCGCCCGCCTCGCCGCCAAGCACACCGCCCAGCACCATCCATACCTGCGACTGCACGGAGAATTGTCCCTTTGAGCCCGTCGCTCGCTTTGCCGCCTGCGGAACAAATGCACCCTCTACTGCGGCAGTCCCCTTTTCATAGGTGTTGATAAAGGCACCCGACTCCGCGTCAAAGAGCTGTTCCATTGCTGCTGCGCGTCCGTCCTTGAGCGCCTTTTCCCATTTTTCGGCAAGCGCATCCTCACCGAGTGCGCGAGCGAGAGGGATCACGTGCTCAAGCCCGTAAAGGTAAGCGCCGTGCACCGCCGTCACGTGCTCAAGCCCGGGCGCCCAGTCGATAAAGCCGGGCCAACCGCCCTCGGGAAGCGTCGCAATGCCGTTTTCGTCCAGCGTATCGATGGCAAGTCCAATCTCGTTCTTTACCACGGGGAAAAGCTCACGCACGGTCTCAAGATCCCCCGTTTTTTCAAAGTAATCGTTCACCGCCGTGCACCAGAGCATGGAATAATCGGGGATCTCCATACCGTTGTCAAAGGAAAAAGCGGGATACTGATAAATGCAACCGGGAAGATACTTTCCTTCTCTCACCGCCGCCGCGAAAAGATAGAGACAGCGGCGCGCAAGCATGTCGTTTCCGAACAGCACGTGGTCGGTCAGCGCCTGAAGTCTCAGGTCTCCCGACCAGAGTCTGCGGTCTCTCTTGGGACCGTCCTCGTATGCCGACTGCATGCAGTCGCGTAGGGTGTCCGCCGCTACGCGGTCAATGGCAACCAATTCGGGATCCGTCCCCTCGGGGAGCGGCACCAGCTTCGATACGTCCGCACTCGTCTCGCACACGACCGAAAAATCGTAAAGGCGCGTGGGGCGCGGCGTTGCCAGCACCGTCACCTCCAGATAGCGGAAGCTGTAGCGGCGCGGAAGCTCGATGCGTCCGATTCTGTCAAAATTGAAGATATCCTCCATCAGCCACGAGGAGCAAAGCCCTCCGTGATAACTTGCGTGATCGCGCCCAAGCTCATAAGGCACCTCGGCAAAGCGCATCCTGAGTCTCACGGGTGCGTCAATGTATCTGCCGTTGTCCCACATGGTAAAGGAAACACGTCCCACGCAATGCCGTCCAAAATCCACGACAAAACGATCCCCCGTCTTGACTACAGCGGGAATCTTACCGTCGGGGAGCGCGGAAAAGCCAAGGAAGGAAGCCTCGTCCGAAACGATCCTCACGTTCCGCTCCGAAGCCACCGTCTCGTAATACATCGGCGGCAGATTTTCCTCCGCGCGCTTCAAATAAAAATCCTTCATAGGCACCTCCTTGTATGAAAAATCACGGGAGGCGCGGCTTGCGCCTCCCGCTTGTTGCGTTGTCGGATATGTGCTTCCATGCCGTCAAAGGACACAAGGAAGCCATGGGGCTCCGTTTTTTCTCAGACCTCGGGGATCTCTACCGTGACCTCACGGCCTGCCTCATTGGAGCGCACGATACCGTCGATGATCGCCTGATTGATGATGATCTGGCTCGTAGGCACGGGAGAAGGTCCGTTCGTCTCGATCGCGTGCAGGAAGGATCCGACCTTTCTCTGCCAGAGAGTACCGTCCTCGGGCTTGTTCTGAAGCAGCGGCACGGTGATCTCAACCTCCTCACCCGCTACCTGGCGGTAGATGGTCATGGGTCCTCCCGTGGTGCCGTTCCAACAGTTGGTGGAGGGGATGCGAAGTCCCGCCTTTGTACCGAGGATCAACGTGTCACCGGGGGTATCGATATTGATCGCCCAGGAGATACGGAAATCCAGATGGATGCCGCCCTCAAGACGGATGTATGCACCCGCAAAATCGTCCACTCCAAACTTGGAGGCGATCAATTCTGCCTGCGTTTCCTTATATTTGTAGGTTTCGGGATCCTTGCCGAAGTAATCGGTCATAAAGCCGGAAACCGTGAGAGGCTTCGGGTATCCGATGGCGTTAAGGCACATATCAAGGGAGTAGCATCCGATGTCCGCGAGTGCGCCGATGCCTGCGGTCTCGTCCTCGATAAAGGAGGTCTTGTTGTCGTGCGCGGGAATACCTCTTCTTCTGCCGCCGCCCGTCTGGATGTAGTAAACGCGACCAAGCTCACCGGACTCAACGATCCTCTTGATCATCTGCATGTTCTTGTCAAAGCGAGGCTGGAATCCTACGGAGAGGATCTTGCCGCTCTTCTTCTCGGCCTTCATCATCTCGATACCCTCCTCAAGGGTAACGCACATAGGCTTTTCCAGAAGCACGTTCACGCCGTGCTCAAGTGCATAGATCGTAGGACCTGCGTGCTGACGGTTATAGGTACAGATGCTGACACCGTCAAGCTCCTTCTCGCCGTCGATCAGATCGCGGTCGTTCTTGTAAATGCGCGCGTTCTCAATGCCGTACTGCTTTGCAAACGCCTCGGCGCGTCCTGGGACGAGATCCGCAAGCGCTACAACCTCTACGTTGTCCGCAAAGCTTTGATATGCGCGAATGTGGGAATGAGCGATCCCGCCCGTGCCGATGATACCGATTTTGAACTTCTTCTTCAACTGGATCATTGTCAAAGTCCTCCTTGTTTTTGCCGCCGCGGAGGCTCGGTAAAAACCGCCGCGCGGTGAATTTTTGAGCCATCCCGCGAACCGAATCACGGAAAGATCTTTGATGGCTTAAGCGCATTATACACCTCCCCGGAGGCACTTGTCAATACTTCCCCCAACGAATTTTTTTCGAAAGCTCCGTACTTTTTATTGCCTCCAAAAAAAATAATATTTTTTCAAAAAAGGTATTGACAAACAAAATCGGGTATGCTATAATATGATGCGTTGCGAATGCGGCGTCGCCAAGCGGTAAGGCAACGGACTCTGACTCCGTCATTACCTAGGTTCGAATCCTAGCGCCGCAGCCAAAAAATTCGACAAGTTTCGACTTGTCGAATTTTTTTATCCAAGCCGCAGGCTTGGCATATCATCGCGACGCAGTCGTGGATATCATCAGCCCCTGCGGGGCTGTATCTCATCACGCTTTAGCGTGTATCCTCCTGCGGCTTGATGATATGCCGCAACAAGTTGCGGATGATATACAATGCTTCGCATTGATGATATACACGCCTTTGGCGTGATTTTGCGTTTGAGTTCGAACCCTTAATGCAAAACACAAAAATATCTTTTTCGTAGCCTTTATACAAAGAAAAAAGCCACCCAATCGGGTGGCTTTTTTCTTTGGCTGCGGCGCTAACGCTTCGAAACGTTGCTACGCAACGCGGAGCGCCCAGCAGCTAGGTTCGCATTCGCCGCTCGAAGATCGACAAGCTCGCTTGTCAGGCGCAGAGCGAGCGAATCTTCGCGCATCGCGCGAATACCCTAGCGTCGCGCGGCGCCCCCCTCAAATAGGATTTCAGGAGAGCTTCACACTCTCCTGCTTTTTGTCATTCCCGGTTTATTAATTTAACGAAGATTCCTACTAATCATTATCGCTCATATTCTGAGTTGATTGAATGTCATCTTTTTTTCGTTTACCTGTATATCTTTCTTGTAACAAGGTTATTTCTCCAAAATCATGGTCTTGAGTGTGATGAATCGTATTTGTTATATTATCATCTTCTTTGGAGTTGAACAAAAATCTTGTAACTGTAATAGGAACTCCAATAATGGCTGAAAGTAGAGAAACGAGTGCTGTAATCACCAGTGGTAATGCTTGTAAAAATTGATTGTTATCTTCCAATGATATGATACGTAACATAACTTTACAACTAAAATCTTTTCTAACAAGTAACTTTTTACACTTTAATGTATCTTGTCATCTTTGATTGACCGATTTTCTTAATTTGCCCTTCTTTCACCATTTTACTGAGTACCGCTTCTACGGTTGTTGGGCTGACATCCGGTAATATGCCACAAATATCTGCTTTTGAAATTGGCACTAAACTATTTAGAACCGTCGCTTCGATTCTCGCGGTCTTTGTGATTTTTTTGCCGTGAACTACCGCAAAACGTTTGTCAAGCTCTTTGTAACACATATACAGCATTGAAAGGAAGTTTTCTATAAAAGGAATATAGGTGTTTTGATTTTCGTGCCAGCCTATAGAAGATTCTCGAAGTGCTTCATAGTAGTATGCCTTATAGTTATTGATCTGCTCTTCAAACGAAACG
>SVSZ01000121.1 GCA_015064025.1 Oscillospiraceae bacterium
GCAGGGCGCTTTTCGGTAGCCGTTAATATTTCAAGCAGATTTGTGATATCGGTATGTACTGCACTGTCCATCAAAAAGCGCCCTGCCTTTCTTTCTTGGTTTTTACAGCAGATGATCGTTTCGTTTTTGCTGTGAACGTAATTTTTTCAAAATAGAGGATTTTTCAATACTTGTTTTTGTGGGGTTGAAGTAAAAATCGAATATGAAACAGTCTTCTGTCGGTTCCGTTACCTCGCAGATCTGTAATTCCTGCATGATGCGAAGAATCATCTCCACCTTTATATACCCCAACCCTGCCTTTTTGAGAGCGTGCAGTCCCAAAAGGCGTCGGATCGGAAAATACGAATGGTTTAATTGATATTCGTGGCGCAATGCTGTATAAACGATTGCTATGTCGTCGCGAGAGGGGAGAACGTTTTCTTCTTCTGTAAAGGGGGCGCCGTCACGGATTTCAAGATATCTTTGGCGTAGCTTTGAAAACGACTCCTCAAAGGAAGGCGTCAATCGAAGATCCTGTACAAGCATTTGTAAAGAGGTAACATTTTGAAAAACATTGACGTTCAATTGGAAAAGCACGTCAACGGTATCACCGATTTCGAAGGGTAACTCTGACGGATTCATCCCAAACCAAATCGCGTTTATGACATGATTGTCTTTTTCAAGAAGCATCTTCGTGTGCTTTCCTTCCCCTAATGGAACGATCTTTTGGAGCTTTGCCCCCGACAACATAAATACCGGTGCGGCATTTGAGGTTCCGAAGGGTTCCATCCGATCGATCTCCTGTGCCAGGTGAAGCGTCAGATCCTTCATTTCGACCGCGCAGTCCACTTCGACGGAAATATAATTGGCATCATCCGTCATACGACTTGCGGCGTATTCGTTGATCTTTTTACGGAAGGCATCGATATTGCGACGACGAATCGTAAGACCTGCCGCAAGCTCGTGTCCACCGAAGCGGTCAAGAAGCTCCTCTGAGTCGGCAAGTGCTTCCACAAGGTTCAAGCCCTTGACGCTTCTTCCCGAACCCTTTCCTGTGTCTGTTTCGGGTGTATAACCTCGCGCGGTACCGTCGAAAGAGATCAAAATCGATGGAACCCCGTATTTCTCGGTAATGCGCGAAGAAACGATTCCTATGATTCCCTGCTGCCACGTATCGTCTTCGATCACGATCACGCGGTCCTTTTCGGAATCAAAGCATTCGTCAATTTTTTTATATGCGAGCTCAGCAATTCTGTTTTCCTCTACTTGACGGGTGAGGTTCAGATCGCAAAGCTCCTTAGCAAGCTTCGTTGCCTTTTCTTTATCGGTGGAAAGCAAAAGCTCTACGGCGATTTCCGCAGTACTGACCCTTCCAGCCGCGTTGATTCGCGGAGCAATGACGAAGCCGATAAAGGAGGAGTTGATCTTCCTTTTCTTTGGGGGATATTT
Organism: Oscillospiraceae bacterium; assembly: GCA_015064025.1. Taxonomy (GTDB): domain Bacteria; phylum Bacillota; class Clostridia; order Oscillospirales; family CAG-272; genus UMGS1865. Next base: position 1,429 of record SVSZ01000121.1, read on the forward strand.
TGAGGCGTTTGGTTTTGCAGAGGTTGCAGCATCGATCAACGCCAAAAGTCCGGGTCTCTCGGTGGATTCCAAAATGCGAAGCCCCAGGGTCACGATCAAACGGTTTTCATCGACAACAGGCATTACATCGGCTATCGTCCCGATGGCAACAAGATCGGCATATTCACGGCAAATACGGCGCACACCGTCAAACTCGGAAATACCCGCTTTTTTACACAGATGCATTTCGTAAGCGCAAACCACCTTGAAGATGACACCCACCCCTGCAAGCTCCTTGAATGGATACGGATCATCCTCTCTGTGCGGATTGATGACCGCACAGGCGTCCGGAAGCTCAGGACGGCATTCATGGTGATCAGTCACGACTGTGTCTATTCCGATCCTTCTTGCGTAATTGATCTCCTCGATTGCCGTAATTCCGGTATCTACGGTGATCATCAAGGAAACCCCTCGCTTTTTCAAGATGTCTATCGCACCGATCGAAAGACCGTATCCCTCACCTGTTCTGCAAGGGATGTAATAGCTGACATCGGCGCCCAAAGCTGTCAAATACAGATATAAAAGACTTACAGATGTAACTCCGTCAACGTCGTAATCTCCGTATATGGCAATTTTTTCGTCACGCTCCAGAGCCCGGGAAATGCGTTCTATCCCCTTCTCCATGTCCTTCAGAAGAAATGGATCGTGAAACTGCGCTTCCTCCTGGCAAAGAAAAGCATGCGCCTCACGCGACGTTCGGTAGCCTCTTACGTATAAGAGCTTTGCCATGATCTCGGAAACGGAAAGCTCTTTGGAAATTGAAGCAACCGCGGCGTCTGCGAATGCATTACCTGTTTGATACTGTAAAATCCACTTTTTATTTTTCTTAAAACCCTTCATTCAAACCCCAATTCACATCAAACAGGCTCCAAAGCATCTATCTCTGTACGCTGTTTCACTTCAGTTATTACGTTTATGTCGGAAAAGAATCTAACGTTTATTACACCTTTTTGAGTGGTGCAAATCGTTCCATCAATGCCTGTGCTACGCGAATACCGTCCACTGCCGCACTGGTAATTCCGCCGGCATAACCTGCACCTTCTCCCGCAGGATAAATGCGCGAATGTCCAATCGCGGTCATTGCTTCGCGATCCCTTAAAATTCTGATCGGTGCAGAGGTTCTTGTTTCTGCTGCCGTCAGTATGGCATCCTTTACGTCATAGCCGCCAAGCTTTTTGCCGAAAGAAGATAGACCGTATCGGAGCGATTTTGCAACGTAGGACGGAAAAATCTCGTCAAAATCCGCAAGCGTTACCTTTCCACCACGATAAGACGGAAGAATACGCGACGGAGAAGTCCCCCGCGTTTCGGAAAGAAAATCGCCCATGGTCATGATTGGCGCATAATAGTCACCGCCGCCACTCAAAAACGCCATTCGTTCGATCTTTCTTTGAAATGCGATAGCCCCCAATGCAAGACTGCCGTCAATTGCTTCAAAATCCGTAGGGGTTACCGACACGGCAACCGCGGAGTTTGCATTGGAAAGATCTCTTGCATGATAACTCATACCATTAACAACAAGATGACCTTCCTCAGATGCAGCAGCAACGACCTCTCCTCCCGGACACATACAAAAGGTGTATACCCCTCTTTCACCGCGCGTGTCTGAAAGCGCATATTCGGCAGGCCCCAGATTTGGGTGCCCTGCAAATCTTCCGTATAAAGCATCATCGATATCCTGTTGCAGATGCTCAACACGCACGCCCACGGAGATCGGCTTAGCTTCAATCGCAAAATTGTTTTTTATGAGATAGGTGTAGGTATCGCGCGCACTATGTCCAGGCGCCAGAATCAACGCACCGCAACGAAAGATGCCCTTTGTTGTATTTATTTTCAACGTGCCGTCCGAAAGCTCGTCAACCGCCGTCATACGGCAATGATAGAGTACAGAGCCGCCGAGGTTTTTGATTTCCTCAAGAATTTTTGAAACGACTTGTCGAAGAAGATCCGTTCCTATATGAGGCTTTGCCTTGTATAAGACCTCACTTGGTGCGCCGAAATTTACAAGCGTGTTCAAAACAAAGCTACAGCGCGGATCACTGATACGTGTGATCAGCTTGCCGTCGGAAAAGGTTCCGGCGCCTCCTGCGCCGAATTGAATATTCGATTCGGTATTCAAGCATCCCGTTTCCGCAAAGCGACGAACGTCCTCTGCACGTTCATCAACACTTCCCCCGCGGTCGATCAGAATCGGTGCGTATCCTTGTCTTGCAAGCAAAAGTGCCGCAAAAAGCCCCGCAGGTCCCATTCCGACGATCATGGGGGATGCCTCAAGCGTCTGTGTTCCGCAATTGAGGATCATCTCCTCTTCTTCCAAGTGCTTGGCATCAACCGCAGAAAGACGCTCCTTGGAAAGAGAAGTGAGTCGCTCCCCTTCTGCCAGCACCGTGCATTCAAAGCGAATATCATCGCGGCGGCGGGCATCAATTGATTTTTTATAAAGCCGAAAATGAAGCGTCGAGGAAGATATCCCCGTCCGCTTCATTTTTTCCTGCGCCTTTTTTAGAATTGTATCTTCATCGGAATCCACAGAGACACGAATTCCGCTTATCAACACCTTGTTGCTTTTCATACAACCGTTTCCTGCGCCGCTTCGGGCTCTGAGGGGTGCTCACCTTCATCGGAAAGCGCATTTAAGTTCACGATCGCAAGCCAAATCAAAAGCGCTAAAAGGAGGCAAAATAAGCGTGCGGGAATATGCAGAGAGGAAACCCTTTTGCCTCCCGACTCTTTATGCATAAGAACACGGCCTACGGCGTTTTTTTTCATGAAAACACTCCCTTCTTAACTTCAGATACCGATCAGATCGGCAAAGCTATGCGTTTTTATTCCTTTCCGTTGTCCTCGGAATCAAAGATGTTCATCTGTGACGGAAAATCGTTTTCCGGATCTTCTGCGCTCTTATTTGTCTTAAGATCGGCATGGATTGTTGAATAGTCCTCTTCGTCATAATACTTTTTCAGCTTTGGAACACCGTCGAAGGGATCAACGTGGACGGTGTTCCAAAG
>SVSZ01000012.1 GCA_015064025.1 Oscillospiraceae bacterium
CCTTCGTTTCCGCCGCCTTCGTTTCCGCCGCCTTCGTTTTCGCCGCCTTCGTTTCCGCCGCCTTCGTTTCCGCCGCCTTCGTTGCCGCCGCTACCGTCACCGCCTGTTACCTCGACCATGACCCAACCGATACCGTCAAGGTAAACCTCGACCCATGCGTGCGCCTCATTGGTTGTGACCTCCGTGATCTCTCCCACCTTCGTCTCACCCTTATAGCCTATCGTAAATCTGGCAGGAATCCCCAGTGCGCGGTAAAGCATCGTTGCCGCACTTGAAAAATGACCGCAAATTCCTTCTTTGTATTCACTCATAAAGGCGATGACCTGATTGGGGTGCTGATCCATAGCGCTGTCATAATCAAGATTGTAGGAATATTCATTTTGAACGAAGGAAGCGACCTTTTCAATGATCTGAGGATCATTTGGATCAAAGCCCTCAGCATCGATCACCTCCTGCAAAAAGGCAAGCGTTACGCTGTCGATCTGCAAATATTGATCGTATACAAAGTCGGAGTATTCCGCCTCATATGCGGTGTATGCACTCGGAAGCTGCACGTTTGCATAGTTCTCACCAATGTAAAAGGTCTGCTCGTACGCCTCCTCAACCATTCCGAGTAAGGAAACATCATTCATGGGAAATGCATAGGAATACTCCTGCGTCGGATAGTAAGCAAGCACAAAATTGCGTACATCCGTCGGCATAATTTTTAAATATCCCTTGTCCGCCCTGGAATTCATCAATGCCAGCATCGTAAGATAATTTGCAGGCAATTCCCCATCGATCAGCTTAGTATAGGGCTCAGCATCCAAAAATGCTTGGTTTGAAGCACCGTTATAGTCTCCGAAGCTCTTTGCTCTCAGGTAAACGTCACCGGTATAGTCGGATTCAAGGAGGTAAACCAGCGCAGGCTCCGTGGAATCACCGCCGCTACCGCTGATGTTTGCATTCATATCCAAAGCTCCGTTTCCCCCACCCGAGGATTGTGAGCCGTCACCAAACATGGATCCTTCCAGGAGCATCACAGAAAAGTTCTCCGTGATATCATTTCCCTGCCAATCCAGAATCGTGACCCCGGTAACGGAGTTGTCCGCAGGATCTGTTATAGGAAGGACTCTAAGACCTTCGAATAGACTTTTCTCGTCCGCTGTCTGCCACGAAAGCTCTCCGTTCTCCGAAATAACCGCCATAGGCTGCTTCAGAACCGTCAACGTTCCCGGAACGCAAACGATCGAATACTCCCCGGTGACGTCCACACCGGCTTCATCCAGAATCTGTACTGTAAGGGCATTGAGTGTATTGCCCACGTCCGTCTGCTCACCGCTGACCCAAACGTCTGCATAGTGCCCTTCCTTCAACGTCCCCGCAACAAGACCGTAAGTAGGAGCAGTCTGCGGAAGACCCGTGTAATAAAAGGCGCCTGAGGAAGAAGCAAAGACCAAGGTATTTCCAATGCCCGAGGACTCCACGACTGTCAAAAGTCCCGTTTGGGTAAAGATCGAATAGTTCTTCGTCGTATCCTTTCCCTCGGAGTCGGTGATGATCACCTCCTCGACGTAGCTTGCCGTCTCACCCACCTCGGTGATACTCCCCCCCAACGTCACGTCAAGATATTCTCCGTCCGCCAAAGAGGTCATCGACATCACGGAATACTCGGAGGGAGTCAGAGGAAGACCGTCGTATACCTTCTGTGCGCTTCCCGCAATGATCGTCAATTCCTGGGGCAAGACCTCCAGTGTTCCGGGGAAATATTCGATCTCATAATCCTCGGTCACCTCAACACCGTTGCTGTCGAAAACGTGCGCGAGAATATGATTTTCGCTGGTACCGACACCAAGCTGCGACCCACCGACGCTGACAGTAAGGGTGTGCCCATCGTTGACAGAGCCTTCAAGCAGCTCCCACTCCGTGCCTCTGATCACCTCTCCCGTATAGGGCGCGGTAACGCTCTCAGACGAGATCACGAGCTTAGTCTTCGTTGCGCTGAATGTTCCTCCGGCAATCAAGACCACAAGAAGCGCCGCAAGGAAAACCACTCCGATGATGATCGTTCCTATTAAGTTTATCAATCTCGATTTATTCAGCATAATTCATACTTCTTTACTTAATATTTTTCTATCGATCGCATCAAGCGTTCCGCTCAAGTCTGCGAATATGCTCCTTACAAAGCGGCATGCCGTCAACTCCGAAAAGCTCCTCCAGATAATTCACAAGACCCTCTGCGGAATTGCGCCAGTAGATCGGATTTTGCGTTTCCAGCTTACGGATAACCTTCTTCGCAAGAATATCGTCCAACGCATCCAGCTCGTCACCTCCGCAGCTCACGTACACGGGAACGTAGGTCCTTATCTGCTTCATGATTCGGTTTCCGAACGTCGTATGGAAATGCTCGATCAGATATTTGTCGAGAAGCTCAAGTCTTTGCTTATTTCGGTTGCTCACCGCATACTCCTTGAGCGCTGCCTCCACAAGCTTATCAAATTGCTCCTTAGAGATCCTTGTCTTTCCCGTCATGGGTGCCGAAAACCGCTCGCTCTTCGTATCCAGATTCAATACCATCGCACGGTCGTACACCTTATCCGAGATCGCAAAGGTCGAGTCGTCATTGTTTGCCGTTCCGATAAACCACATGTTGTTCGGTAGCTTCAACCGTCCATCCTTCAAAAGCACGGGATCGCTCTCCCATTTATCCGATACGACATCCAGATAGCGCTCCTCCGGATCGGGAAGCTCCAAAAGAGACAGAAATTCCGCAAAATAGTACTCCACTCTCGCGATGTTCATCTCGTCCAACACCGTGATATAGATATCCTTGCTGTAATTTGCCTCGTACATCTTCTCCAAGAGAAGCGTCTCGTTGAAGCTCTTTGTAAATTCGTTGTAATATCCGACAAGGTCGGTGCGTTCCTTCCACATCGGCTGCACAGGGATGACCGTAGAACTGTTGTCCACAAAGGAGCCGAATGCGTGTGCCAAGGACGTTTTTCCCGTTCCCGACATACCCTGCAGGATCAGAATATGCGACACCGCCATTCCCGCCACAAAGCGTCTGATGTCCGAAATGTCATAATACAGCTTCAGTCTGCTTGCCATGTAGTTGCGAAAATCCTCGCAAAAACGCTCCAGCGTGATTCCCGTATCATATTTCTGATGCCCGTACGTTGCCCGCTTTTCGTCGATCTCGCTCAGCATGCAAAAGCGTGTTCTGTTTTCCTCTGCATCAGAGGAAGCATTCTCCTCACCGACGGTGGAGGAAGGTGCGACAACGCGGTACTCCGCGTTTTTGTCATTCGATTCCCGTCTCATAACCAGCATTGCCAAGATCGCAACGGCAGCGAGAATGAGGAAAATATACACAATGATCGCGCCCTTTGACGTTAAAAGCCCCTCGGCGGTCATTCCATACGTCAAGCTCAAAGGATTTTCAAGCCATAAAAAGCGTAACATAAATCCCTGCTCCTTTAATTTTCGTTTGTACTGTCAACGTCAGCTGCTTCTTCCTCGGAAAGTATTTCCTCGGCAACTTCTTCCTCGGTAACTTCTTCCTCGGTAACTTCTTCCTCGGCAGGCATTTCCATGGCAGCCTCTTCAGAGGATTCTTCCTCGTTCGCTCTCTGCGCAAGCTCCCTTTGTGCCGCAGCACTCGCAACACTCTTTACGTACGCCAAGCAAGAGGGCATGCTGCTTTCTCCGAAGATCATATCTATGCTCTCAACAACAGAAATTTCCTCATTCGTGCAGTCGTTCAGTGCCGCCAGAACAGAAGGCATCAAGAGCGCACACACCGACTCATCCAACGCCTCCTCAACATCCGCGCCACACGCAGCCAAGGTCATCATATGGCGCTCCATATTCAACCACAGCTTGTTACCGATCCGATAATCGGCATGCGCACGAACAAATGCTTCCAGCTTATCGATCTTCTTCCATCTTTCCTCAGGCAATGCCACCGACTTTTCAAGCTGATCGGTCAGATAGCGAAGCTGGTAATAGGTAAAAAGCTCAACACTTGCATGCGACTCACTCGGCTCACACGCTTCATATTTCACACGCAAGCCTGCCGACAAGTCCAGAAGTGTACGGGGCAGCTCGACCGCAGTACGGTTTTCCTTCAGATTCAAAACGAACCAAACGTTACCAAGGATCGGATATTTCAAAACCGCATCCTCCGCATCACGCACCGAAAGAGTGATGCGCGCATTCGGGTTTTTAATATACGGAACAAAAATATTGAAGTACGTAGACAGCGTAGAAGGATCTACCGAATCCAACGCAATCAAGTGAATCTTATCCGGTGCCTCGTGCGCAACGTTCAGAGCGGAGGCGAGATTTCTCCTCACGGGAGCATGGCTCTCGTCGTAACCGAAGAAAGCAGAGAAATCCGAATCGTAGCTCTCATCTACCGTATCGAAGCAGGTCTTGGTCTCAAGATACTCACCAAGCAAGAGCATCAGAGCACGGAACTCGACCGTTTCCATGGCATCCAAAACAATCAAACGGGAGGCGGCAAGGGAAGCGAAAATATTCTCAACGATCTTCTTTTCGATCTGATAGCCACGATCCTGTGCAAATATACGGAACTCACTTGCTGCCTGCGCAAACAGAAAATCATTCTTGACAAATCTAAGATATTCCTCATCCGGTCGCAAATTCTGTCTTTCCTGCGCCTCAAACAGCTCGTCATCGCTTTCAAAGGCTTCGTTGAAGAGGGCCTGCGTTGAAGCAAAGCGAATTTCCTCAGCGTTTGCAAAATGCGCATTGTTTATCTCCTCGACCCGTTTGCGCGCCTCGGCATGTGCCAAGCTTCTTTCCCTTCCCTGCATGATAAAGAACATCACGCCGGAGGCTGCCAAGATAGCTGCGATCCATGTCAAAAAATCCGCAGACAGCCCACTGGTCATATTAAATACACCAACACTGATCGCAAGCGCAACAGCACCAATGCCAAACAATAAATTCTTAAAGCTCTTTTTCATAGGAACGTAATCTGCCTCCAATGTATATTTACCATCGACGATATTCGATGACGTTTGAAGATAATCCGAAAGTCGTTCACCATCCGCGGCAAGTTCGCTTCCGCGGAAGAATTGCTCTGTTGAAAGTCGGATATCCGAAATTGAATGTCCTATTTCGATCTTATATATGCCGCGCTCGGTCACGTACCTTCCATTGGAATAAACCGTGGGAAGAGAGATTTTGACCGTTACCCTTTTTTTCTCACAGGGCTCCAAACGAAGCTTGAGAAAGCCGCACAGCTCCTTCTTGGGACGAAGGACACTTGAGCTTTTCATACCCGCGTATACCTGCACGACCTCGTACACCTCACGTTCGGAAAGGTTCTGCACGGTAAAGCTAACGTCACGTTCCTCGACAGTACATGCCGAATATTCAACTTCTCCATAGGAAAGCCCGTGACCAAAGGGATAACCCACACGCATTTCCGCGGTATCATAATACCGATAGCCGATAAACGGTCCTGCCTTCATGTGCATCCGACGCTTATAAAAGCGTTGCTTTTGAAAAGCACGCTCTGTTCCTGCGTATAGCGTATACGCAAGGCGACCCGAGGGATCCTCAGCTCCCGTCAAAACCTGAAGCAAAGCCTCGGCAGAATAGCGAAGCCCGAGGGGGGCTACGACGACCGCGGAGAAAAGGCGCGTAAATTCCACGTCAACCGAATGCCCGGAATCAATGATCGCAATCACCTTTTTCCCATATCTTGAGAGTTGATCCGCTATGCAAAGCTGATTCGCCGGGAGCGTCAGCTTCTCGACACGGTGCAACGTGCGTTCCCGTTCCTCACCGAAGCCGAGGAAAAGTAACACCGTGTCAGCCTTGGATGCTATTTCAAGCATCCCGTTCGCGGCTTCAGCGCCGTTATCCGTGGAAAAATCATAACCGCGTGCAAAGGAAACCTGAGAAGCTCCCCAGTCTGTCAACAATTGCTTGCACCGACAGATCAGCGAATTCTCACGCTCTCCGCCGTATGCAATATCGCCAATCAACGCCACGTGTCCGCCCGAGCGCATCGGCAAAGCGCCGTCCTTGTTTTTTAAAAGCACGATCGACCCAAGGGTCGCACGATACGCCGTGTTGATCCGCTCGGTATCCGACGTATCCTCAAGCGCTGAATGCTTCTGACAAGCAAAAGCAAGATCCAGCACGCGAATAAGCGCTTGCTCTACCGTTTCCGGCGAAATTGCGGTATAGGAATTCACAGCTGCATCCAGGTCGGTGGGGGTAAGATATCCCTCCTCGACCGATTTGTACATTTTTCTGTATTGCTTGAGTGCCGTATCCAACGCAACGTACGAGCCGTGGAAGCAAAGCCCACCGTTTGCAAGACACGGAACTGTCATTTCATCACTCGCCCACTCACACACGAAGAGCTTTCCGTCGCGGATCGCCTCCTGTTGGATCGACAGATTCGTACGCTCATAAGTCCCCCACAAGGTTCTTCCCGAGGAGATCACAGCCTCGGCGCGTCCCGCCTGCACTGAATCAATGTAAGGCTTGGTCACATATTCATGAATGACACGCGTATTTGGTTCGTCATCCAAAAAGGCAAGATCCGGATCGGTCAAATAACAACCGGAGGCTCCGCACACAACGCCGGACTCTGTCGCCGACATCTGGTGGCATGCGGAAAAAGAGCTTGCAAGGAAAGGATCCTCCGTGATCTCTTTCCGATAGGGCGACAGCTTGATCCGCGCACCCGGAACGATCGCAAAATTCACGCGTTCGCTCCGCATCGCGCTCAGCTTGTCCTTTGCCACATCCCGCCACAGCTCCGTATCCCATGCGTGGGAAAGCGCGGTAGCGTGAGGATAAAGCTCTCTCAAGTAATCCTTCATGCTTCCAACGGATATTTCGGGGATTCCCAATGCCCTGCAGGCAGGATTTGTCAGATAGTGAATATCGGTCAAAATATGTACCCGTTGCGCATCGGTTAGACTCGCAAGGATGGTTTCATATGTTTGCATAATACACTCCATTTGACGCTTCTCCCGCATCAAGCAAATTGAGATGTGCGAGAGCGTTTGATCCGCGCGTCAAAATCATTCTTAATAGATTCAAGTCGTTCAGCTCAAGTAAGGAAAGAACAAATAGTAAAGGCTAACGCCAATTGAAGAAAGGAAAGCAAGCAATGCCAAAACTCCGTAAAGAGGACCAACTGAGGGACGGCAGGAACGAACTGACAAAGGCGTCCTGAAATACATCGATTGAGGTAAAACTCTCCGTCTTCTGGGACGATCGTAATATGCCTGTATTTTCCCACGCTTCACACGCCAAACGTAGCCCTCGGAACAGACTGTGCAACGCGCGATCTTAAAATCAACGCACTCCGGAGAAACAACGATCCCGGCAGGCATGGAAAAGTACTCACCCGGTTTGATCGCAAGATTCATGTAGTACAGCTTGGTTTTCTTGATAACCTCTCCCTGCATGTTCAATTCGACCAAATCAAACTTCACGCGCTGTATCTCCCGCGGGGTCTCGTTAAGAAAGCGTTGAAGCAAGCACTTCTTGCCGTTCTCCTTGAGGAAAATATATTCACGAGCCATCAAAAAGCCTTCGGTCTGCTCATGCTTGTACTGCCCCTTGATCGCAGAGGCCAGATTATTTGTTTGCATATCAAATCACCCTTACCCCTTTTTTGTAATACGCACGGAGAACAATGGCAAAAACAGCACCTCCGATCAAAAGCGACGGCAAAACCAGATAAGACAACATAACCGAATTAAAGACCGTCTGTGCACCAAAGGCAGCGAAAATACCGTATATCGCAAAAGTCACGAGTACTATCTCCGCAAGCGTCAAAAGGACGTTCAGAAGCAGATACAGCGCCACACGGTACCAGCGACAGTACAGTGGAAAGGAAGAATCAAATTCGACATCGTTCACTGATATCAGATTCAGATGAACGTATGACGTATCCGAATGAAGCATCACCGGTGCGGTTTTTCCGATACTGCGCAGCTGCTCTGTTACCTCAATCGTATCGATCACCCGATTGCGATTGTCAAACATTGCCACGTGATAGGAAAGATACCTGACGGCGCTATCCGTTTTGCAACAAATGTATTTGTATCCGCGATCGGTAAACAATGCATACTGCGAGATATACTTTCTCATGGAAGGGGCAGGCTCGTAGGTCACAGCTCTTCCCTCCTCATAGCGATACTTTTTCAATCCGCGGTCATGAAGCTTGATTCCGCGATATTGAAGCTTCAATATCAAAGGAAAAACAGATTTCATTAAAAAAACGTAAAAAATGCTACCGATGACAAACAGTGCCACCAGAAAAATACATTGCAAAATGCTACTCATTTTTTTCTCCTTGGAGTTGAACGTTCACACAGCCATGGTACTCACGGGTTGATCAAGCGATCAAAATGTGCTCCGACGGACGAAGCATCGATCGTTTCCTGCTGTAAAAGAGAATTGGTCAATTCCTCGGCAAGCGTTCCCGTCATATTGGAGGACAGAGTCACACCTACCTTTTTGAAATGTTTTTTCACGTGCGCGTTAAGAGTTGCTGTCATTGCCTTTTCATCAAGGGTCCGAACAGAGTTCAAAGAGGTTGCCAGATCTCCAAGGAGAACCTGATAGGTTTCTCCCGAATACTTGGCGGCATTTTTGACCTCCATGATAAGAGCGCGGACAGCCAGTTCCTTCAATTCCTCCTCGATCATCTCCACTTTGAGATTTGCATGGCTTCCGTGACGGAAATAACGGTCAAGCTCTCCATCGGAAAGCTCTTGCATTACGGAAAGATAATCGCCCGCCACAAGCAGATCTCGCATCTCACACAAAAATTGAGCAAGATCCATCAGCACTTGGAGGTCGTCAACAACGGTATCATAGGTCGTATTCTGACAAACGGCAAGGATCTCCTCCATCATCGGATCTACCAATTGCTCATCCCCGAAATTCGGTTTGGGAACGCCGAAAAACAGTTGCCCGTTTAACCAGTCCCCGGATGCCCAGGAGAGCGTTTGCGCGGTCATTGCGCGTAGAAGGAAGGAATCCTCGATGACAGCCAGCTGTTCTCTGAAGGTTTCCATGGTCTCTTCATCCAAGGAATTCATTCTTGAAAGGATTTTTTGTAATTCTCCCAGCTCGAAATTCTCAATAATATCAAGCTCCTTCTTAAGAGAAACCGTTTCTCCGTTGAAATCCGCACGAACCACAGCATCGAATATAAGATCACCGCCACAAAAGCGGACAACAGTCCCCGCGCAATCCTCTGAGTAGAGCTTAAGCATACGTTTTTCTTTCTCGACTGCTTGCATATCCAATCCGTAGTGCTCACAAAAATCAAACACACGGTCTGCTGTTGAAAGCGTTCCGAGAAAGGGAGTTAACAGCACAATGGACAAAAGCAATCCGGACACCGCTCCAACCCATGCACCGGCTTTGTGTGTATCCTTGAAATATTCGGGCGCGTTCTCATCCGTATACTCCGGCATGGACAGCGAACGGCGACGACGGCGTCTTCTGAACACGGCAAGTACCAGCTTGGAAAGAAGCAAGAGAACAAAGGTAAGCGGCAAAAACACAACAAGGCTGATCAACATCTGAACAACGGGCTCCGCAATCACAGAAAAGACCGGAAGCCAAGAAACGATCACCTCATAAAGCACGATCTGGCGGAGCATCTCCACAACGGATTGAGCGATCGGACGCGCGATCAGTGGAGAAAGCGCGATACTTCCAAGCAGACACAGGACAAAAAGCGCCAAATGGATCAGTGCCTCGACCAATCCGCGCTTATATCCCTTATGCGCTTGTATTGCAACCACGATCGCGATCAACCCCACAACGATCACGGATAATAAAGTAACTGTCATTTCAAGCTCCTTTTTACACAGCATCGCGACGACCGCGAACGCGCGATGCTCCTATACTTTTTTGCTTTATTCCTTTTGATCCAAAACGTACGGTGCATACGAAAGATCGGCATTGTCGTAATCGGTATCAAAGAAAACCTTTTTCTTCTTTTTACGAAGAAGCTTATGCGCCCCAAGAATACAGAGAAAGCTTACAAGAATTCCGATGCCCACATGGAAATCCATAAACGAAACCAAATTCAATGCATACATACGGAACAGTGCGATCCCGTAAACGAAAAGTTGGGAAAAGAGCATCGCCCATGTCATGATCCGAACCCATATCCAACGTTTTTTTCCGCACCGAGGAATCGACCGCTCCTCGGAGAAGATACCAAGCACTGCCGTACCGAGCAGATATCCCGCGAATATCAAATGTGCCACAGTGATCAACATGATCGCCCAATACACAAAATAAAGTACGCCCGCCATCGTTCCAAGCATCACCTGATCCCCCACCTTTGCTTCAATAGTTTGGGCAAAGGAGCTTGAGATATCGGGAAGATTGCCGTATTCCGTCATCTCCGCTCGGATCACCTCACGAAGGTAAGACGCGGACATTTTGTTGTACTCTGCGACCTCTTCAAGTGAGTGTGAATAAAAACCGCTCAGTTTCACCGAGATTGTGTCATTTTTCAAGGGAACGTCCGCATGCAAGCGCATATCGACCGTAGGCATAAAAGCCGTTCCGATCATCAACAATGCAAAAACGGCAATGGCGGCATGCCACAGTCCTCGGTTGACAGGCTTTTTTCCGGGTTTGGTGTAAAAATACCATACGATCGCACCAATAAGTGCCAATGCCGCAAGAAGAAGAGGTAAAACAAATCCCCAATCGCCCTCCAAAGAATGCCCCGCGTAAGAGGACAAGACCCCACGCTCTCCAAATTTGTAGGTCAAGTTCATCAAAAAATAAAGCACGGGTAAAAAAAACGGAACGGCACATGCGTATCCGATGGAAGAAAAAGGATCGCAATTTTCTTTTTTTCGAATCGCGCGAATCAAGCGGAGAAGTGTGACAACAAAGATCCAAAGGCAAAGCGCAATGTACCCAAGAGAGCACACCCCGCTCAAAAGCAGTCCAAAATCCATCGGAACATTCTCACTGCGAAGCGCCAGACGCAAGATTGGTTTCCAAAGGCGCAGAAGCTCTGCCTCCTGCTCCATGGGATTCAAACTCCCGCTTGCAGAGTCACGGAAAATTTGGGAAAGCTCCTCGTCGCACTCCCGGTACAGCTCGCTCTGTGCCAACTGTTCGGATGCCAAAAAGTGTCCCGAATCGAAAGCAAATATCGCATTATCAACTGCGGAAATATGTACCCTACCCTCGTATAAACCCGACATACTGGTTTTCATCGAAAGAACGGGAGAAAACACCGCCAACAGTAAGAAGATCAAAGAGAGTACAAGTGCGATCGCATTTCCCCATACATCCTTTTTGAATTTCTCCGGATCCACCCAAGTTTTTGCAACACCTATAACACCGGGAATTGAGCGCTCTTCCTCTGCTGTCGCATTGGGAGATTCATCTTCATCGATCGACGAAGAAACCTCATCCGTCATCAATGTCTCATCAAGCGTTGGAGATGCATCCGTATCACCGGAAGCGAGGGACGCGTCGTTTTCCGCGCTAACCGCTTCTTCATTCTCTATATGCAATTCAGATCCGCAATTTATGCAAAACCTACCGCCGAAGGTATTTTGAGCGCCACAGCTTGCACAAACATGAATGCTTTTATCTTCCATAAATAAACTTCTTTCCTAATTATTTATAGTATAAGCAATAGTATAACACATTTTCTCAAAATTGTCAATACAACAGCCGCGCTTCACAAAAAAATTGAGAATTTTGATTTCCTCTTTACATCCTGCTTTTTTTATGATACAATGAAAGAAAGACGTACACCACAGGAGGAAACTATGAACATCTATATTATGGCGGATCTTGAAGGGATCAGCGGCATTTACTGCCGCGAACAGGTCACGCCCGATCAAAGGCGCTTTGATGAGGCACGCAGATTTTTGACACGTGAGATCAACATCTGCGCTGAAGCATGCAAGGCGGCAGGTGTAGAAAAGATCTACGTACGTGACGGACACGGAGGAAGTTATACACTTCTGTGGGATCAGCTCTCCCCTGCCGTGGACGTGGCGATCTGCGGCATCACAGGGGATGAACGCTATATGGGGCTTGAAGATTGCGATGCGGTCATTCTTCTTGGCTACCATGCGATGGCAGGTACAGGCAGAGCCCTTCTTGAGCATACCATGAGCAGCGCATCCGTCCAGAACTACTGGCTCAACGGCGTGCGCATTGGTGAGGTGGGACTGGATGCGGCAATTCTGACCGACTATCAAAAGCCCGTGATCATGGTTTCCGGCGATGACGCAGTATGTAGAGAAGCCAAACAGTTTCTACCAAAGGTCGTAACGGCAGAGGTCAAAAAAAGCGCCGCTTGCTTTGGCGCCGCACTCCTCTCCCCCGCCCTTTCAAAAGCAAGGATCGAAGAGGCTGTCAAAACAGCGATCGACGCTTATCACTGCGGAGAATTCACCTATTATCCTACAGAGAAGCCCGTAACGCTCCGTGCGGAAAAGGTAGAGCGCTCTCAGCTTCCTCTGCAAGCCGCTAAGCCTTATATGAAGATCATTGACGGAAGAACCTATGAGGTAACCGGTGAGACCGTCGAGGAGGCGCTTTTCCGACTGTAAATAAAGGAGTGTGTTCCGAATGAAATCATTTGGAACACACTCCTTTTATTTATATCCCCATTGCAAAAAAGTAAAAGCCGTTGGTTTACTTTTTCTTAGCCTTTCGGTCAGCTGCATAATAGCGATCCGAGCTTTCCGAAAAATACGTAGCGTAAAAAGAGTAGTCGGATTTGATGGTCTTTTTTCTATCGACTTGATTCAGTATCACACCAAGAATCTTTTTTCCGCTCTTTTCAAGCTGAGCCTTCACCTGCTGTGCCATACGGTATTTCACATGCCCTACGTTGATCACAAGAATGGCACCGTCGCAGACGTTCGACATCACGGCAGCATCCACCACAAGACCAAGCGGAGGTGCGTCCACGATGATGTAATCGTATGCGTCGCGGTTCTCGTCCAGGAATTCCTTGAAGGCGGGGCTTCCGATCAGTTCTGTGGGATTGGGAGGATAGGGACCCGAGAAAACAATATCGAGATTTTCAACACTTGTGTTATAGACAGCCTCCTCGTTGCTCACCTGTCCCGAGAGAACGTGACTAAGACCGTATACGCCCTTTTCGTTCGTATAACGCGTGATCATCACGGATTTTCGCATATCCGCATCCACCAAAAGGATCTTTTTCCCTGCCTCCGCAAGATTGCGGCAAAGCTCAAAGCAGACAGAGGATTTTCCTTCATGTGCAAGACAGCTTGTCAGCACAATGGTCTTGACATCCTTTTTTGAAAAAAGGATGTTCGCACGCAAGGAATTAAACGCTTCTTTTATATAGTAATTGGAGGAGGAATCCTCATCCAAGATCAATTCAATAGGCTTCATATCTCATGTATTTGCTCCGAGGCGGAACAAATCATCCTTTCCTTCAAAATTTGCATTTGCAACACAGGTCATTCTGCCTTGGTAGTGTTCGAATAATGATAATAGGTCTTCTTTCTCATACTTCTGCGACGCGCGTCATCACGGTTGGGGATGACACCGAGAAGATTCAATCCAAGATATCTCTCAACGTCTGCCGTTGTATTGATCTTATCATCCATCAGATGAAGAACCAGGAAGACAATGTACGCCACCATTGCACCAAGAATTGCTAACAGAGCCACCAATAAAACAGAAACGGGATTGGAAATATTCTTTGGAGCAGTCGCCTCGTCCCAAACACTGACCAAAGGTCTTTCCTTGCTTCCTTCTTCGCCGGAGGCACTGTCTCCCTGAGTGGCATTTCTTTCGTTGACACGTCTGCAAAACTCCTTGGAAAGCTCATTTGCCACGTCACGTGCCTCAGCAGCACTTCCGGCAGTGACGGACACGTACATTACGTGTGATTCCTCACTGTTGGTGATCTCGGTTTTTCCTTTCAAGGCTGCAATCGACATGTCGGAATCCGCATTTTTCAATGCTTTCTCCATAACACTGGGTGTCAGGATCAGCTCCTTATAGTCATTGATCAGATACATTGCGATCTGTACGTCAGCGGACGAGGTACTACCCAAGTAATTGGACGTGTTTGCATTGCTACCCAAAGCCCAGATCGTCGCAGTTGCGGTGTATTCATCCTTGTGGGTTACGTGCATAAATGCATAAGCACCCGCACCTACGACCATCGCAACCACCAACATCAAGAGCCAACAGCGCTTCAAAACCCCCAAAAGGTCACTGAAACGAATCTCTGTTGTCTTATCATTCATCTCTTCCATCATTCAAACCCCTTCCTACCTTAAACCTTAAAGATTTCTGTTTTCCACAATACACAAAGCATTTTCCCACATAAGCTCTGAAATACGCTCTTCGGAAAAATGTTTTTTTAAATACTCCACGCATACGCTCATCAGCGGAGGACGTGTAACAAGGTTGTGTCCGTCGCTTGCGATCACATGCACCAAATCCTTTTGCAAAAGCCTTGTCCACATGGAACGCACCGATGAGAACCTGCGTTCGCACACCCCGGATGCATTGATCTGAACAAGCCCACCGTTCGAAACGTAATCCTCTATCCATTTGAAATTCGAGAAAAGACATTTGTAGCGTTCTGCATGTGCGAGCACTGTGCAAAAGCCCATGCTCCTCATACGGTTCATTGCCTGCTGTATCTCAAAGAACTCCACGTGCGCAGGAAAATCCACAAGCACGTACCGACTTCCCGCAATCGTGCGGCAACGCCCACGGCGAAGAGCCTCCTCGCATCCGTGATAATATCCCAGCTCGTGTCCGATGAACAAACGAAGATCGGGATATTTTTTCGCGGCATACTCTTCCAGATCCGCAAAGGCAACCCTTGAGCTTTCAAAGGTGTCACCAAACATGTAAGGAGAATAGTGCGGCGTCAGACATATAGCTCTCACCCCGTCCGCATAGGACATATCCAGCATAGAAAGCATCATTTCCCGATTTTCAGCACCGTCATCCACACCGCACAGCATGTGATTATGCAAATCAAAGAATGGACCCATGAAATTCCTCCTATTCGTCACAGAGGCACCAATACTCCTCTCTATATTATAGCACACTCATTTGCAAATGTCCATAATCGGCTTCAATTGTTAACATTTCATTCACAGGTAAAGTTTCAGCGTTTCTCTCCATCCTCCCAAAAAACAAGACGAAAGCAATAAAAAAAGCTTTCCCAAAGCTTTTTTCCTTGGGAAAGCCTTTTTGTAAATTACTGTGCCGCGTCCACGATCGCGCGGAACTTCTCGGCAACAAGCGATGCACCGCCGATCAAACCACCGTCAACGTTGGGCTTTGCCAAAAGCTCGGCAGCGTTCTTTTCGTTCATGGAACCGCCGTACTGGATCGTAACGGACTCAGCAACGTCCTCACCGTAGATGGAGGCAAGCGTCGCACGAATCACAGCGCACGTCTCCTCTGCCTGCTCGGGAGTCGCGGTAAGTCCTGTACCGATTGCCCAAACGGGCTCATAAGCGATGATCACGTTCTTCATCTGCTCGGCACTGACACCGAGAAGATCCAGCTTTGTCTGCATGGAAACAATCTCGTTGGTAATTCCGTTGAGGCGCTCATCCTTCACCTCGCCCAGGCAAAGAATGACCTTCATGCCTGCAGCAAGTGCCGCCTTGGTGCGAAGATTCACCGTTTCGTCCGTTTCGCCGAAATACTGACGGCGCTCGGAGTGACCGATGATCACGTATTCTACCCCACATGCGGTCAACATCTGTGCAGATACCTCACCCGTGTACGCACCCTTTTCTGCGAAATGAACGTTCTCAGCACCAATCTTGATGTTGGAGCCCTTTGCTGCCTCCTGAGCTGCCGCAATGGTAACAAAAGGAGCACAGAAAATAACGTCACAGTTGTCCTTGCCTGCAACCAGGGGCTTTACCTCATTGATAAAAGCGGTTGCTTCCGCGGGGGTGAAATTCATTTTCCAGTTGCCCGCGATCACTGTTCTTCTCTTTTCGGGATTCATGATTCTATTTCCTCTCTTCTTTAAGAAATCAGGGGGCTTCTTTATTGAATCAGCCCCCTTTTTATTGTCAAAATTATTTGTCGAGCAGGCAAGCAATGCCGGGAAGCTCAAGTCCTTCAAGGAACTCAAGAGATGCTCCGCCACCCGTGGAGATGTGCGTCATCTTGGGACCGAAGCCAAGTCTCTCTACAGCCTCTGCGGAGTCACCGCCACCAATGATGGAAACCGCACCGGAATTTGCAACAGCTTCCGCTACCGTCTCGGTACCGTTTGCAAAGTTCTTCCACTCGGAAACCCCCATAGGACCGTTCCATACGACCGTACCCGCACCCTTGATCGCATTTGCGAAGAGCTCGCAGGTCTTCGCACCAATATCAAGCCCCATCCAACCGTCGGGGATGTCGTCGGATGCCACAGGCCTGAACTCGGTGTTCTCATCATATTCCTTACCGACAACGTTGTCAATGGGAAGGAGGAAGTTAACACCCTTTGCCTTTGCCTTATCCATCATCTCCTTTGCAAGGTCGATCTTGTCTCTCTCACAAAGAGAGGTTCCGACAGTGTGACCGAGAGCCGCAAAGAAGGTGTATGCCATACCGCCGCCGATGATGAGAGTATCACACTTCTCAATAAGGTTGTTGATGACACCGATCTTATCCGAAACCTTTGCACCGCCAAGGATCGCAACAAAGGGACGTGCGGGGTCAGCCAATGCCTTGCCCATCACACCAATCTCCTTCTGGATCAGGTAACCGCAAACAGCGGGGAGATAATCCGCAACACCCGCAGTGGATGCGTGTGCACGGTGTGCAGTACCGAATGCATCGTTAACGAAGAGTCCGCCCTCACCCGCGAGATCTGCCAGGGCCTTTGCAAACTCAGGGTTGTTCTTGGTCTCACGCGCATCAAAACGCACGTTCTCGATCAGCACGCAGGTGCCGTTTTCCATAGCAGCGATCTTTGCCTTAGCATCGTCACCGATGATGTCGGAAGCAAAAGCCACCTTGCCGTCAAGCTCCTGATTGAGACGCTCTGCCACGGGGCGCAGGGAAAACTTCTTGGGATCGTTTGCGAGCGCCTTTGCCTTCAGCTCGGCAGTTGCCGCTTCTCTTTCATTCTCGGGGAGCTCGTCAACCTTTTTCTGCTCCTTCTTGTCCAGCTTGAAGTTAGGGGTAAAGATCGCGTGGGGCTTACCCATGTGAGAGGAAAGAATAACCTTTGCACCCTTATCCATCAGATATTTGATGGTGGGAAGAGCACCGACGATTCTCTTGTCAGAGGTGATCACGCCGTCCTTCATAGGAACGTTGAAGTCACAGCGAACGAATACCTTCTGCCCTGCTTTGATCTCAATGTCTTCAATTGATTTCTTGTTGTAGGTCATAGTTTTTTGATCCTTTCAAGTAATTTTTTCATATTGCTAAAAATATCCATACACATATATGATACCACAAAACCCTCAATTTATCAATAGGTTTTGTGAAATTTTTCACTTAACAATGTGATAAAAGTTTTTCTTTTCCCAAAAAGCAGAATTGTATGCTATCAACGAAAGAAATGTAAAAAAGGGGGGTGCCTCAAATTTGTAATTTGAGACACCCCTTGTATCAGAATGCGACGTTCTGCGCAACCTCGTACAGGTGCGCGATCTCGCGCTTACGCTTTTCGGAGAGTGCTTTCATAGCATCGATCTGCTCCTTTGTAAACGCATCCAGATCGCCGTCCTTCAGCTTGTTTTTATACATACGGTCTGCGATCAGGGCAAAGTTGATATCCTCGGATACGATCTCACCGTCGATCTGACACATGACGATATTGCTCTTCCCCTCGATCAAAAGCTCCACAGCCTTGACAGCGACCTCTGCCGCAAAGGTGCGATCCTTCATCGTGGGCTTTCCGCCGCGGACAATATGCGCAAAGCGTGCAAATTTTGTATCGATTCCCGTCTCACGGGCAATATTCTTCGCCAAGGTCTCTGCATACGGTGTGCCGTCGGGATTGAACATTCCCTCGGATACAACGACGATCATGCTTCTCTTCCCTGCCGCACGCAGCGCCTTGATCTTTTCGATTGCCGCTGCCTCGTCAAAAGGAACCTCGGGAACCGCTACAGCAACAGCACCCGATGCGATCGCCGCATAGAGAGCGATCTGACCGCAGTCACGTCCCATGACCTCAACAACGTTCAGTCTTTCGTGAGATTCGCAGGTATCACGGAGCTGATCGATCATATTGACAGTGGAATTGATGGCGGTATCAAGACCGATGGTATAATCGGTTGCAGTGATATCGTTATCAATGGTTGCGGGAAGACCGACGGAGGGGAATCCGTGTCTTGTCATATCGGTAGCCCCGCGGAAGGTACCGTCACCGCCAATGCAAACCAACGCATCGATGTTGTTCTTGCGGCAGGTAGCCACAGCCGCCTGCATGCCCTCCTCTGTCTTGAATTCGGGGCAACGGCTGGAGTAAAGGAAGGTTCCTCCGTAGCTTACAACGTTACTGACAGACTTGTGAGTCATGGGAGTCAGATCCTCATCGATCAATCCCTTGTAGCCGCCGTTGATACCGACAACCTCAAGTCCCATATCCAATGCGCGGTTGACAACCGCCTTTACACACGCGCTCATACCCGGAGCATCTCCGCCCGAGGTCAATACACCGATCCTTCTGAATTTTGCCATCATATGTCCTTTCCTTTTTCAAAACGCAAAAATTCCGTACGCTTGAAAAAATTTACACCTTTGAAATTACAATCAACATATATTTTAATATATTCTCTCGCAAAAATCAATAGTTTATTCGATTTTTTTACCGAATTTTGTTATTTTTTTCACTTAAAAAAAGCATATCAAAAAAAAGGGTGTCTCAAATGCATTCTGCCTCTGAGACACCCAAAACGTTATTTTAATGATATCCGCTCCAACCGTCATCATCCGAATCCGTCGGAGGCACAAAGGGTGCATCGTTATCGGAAATCGTTAACAGATCCTTTGCACCGAGAATGATCAGTTCAATCTCGGGATTTGTATACAGTCTCTTCATACGCATCACCTCAGCCTGCGTTTAAAGAATCGATGATCCCCTGCGCGTAGGATTTTGCCGCAGCACTTTCATAAGGAGATGATGCAATGCTTTGGGCAACTCCCAGTACAGACCTTGTGCGTACACGGTCAATCGCTGTATACGTCACACCGTCAAGCGTAACGTCGAAGCAGAGCTGTGCTTCCATGCCGTCTGCAAAATATGCGGCGGGAACGTTGGTGATCACAAGATTGGTTCGATTGGCAGCGTTCTTATTTGCACCTGTCTTTTCATTGGTAAGTCCGCTTCCCACGACTCCGTAATTCCACTTCCAGTTGGAAGCACCAAGATCAAAGGAGGCATCAAAGCTGTATCCGAAACGAATGTTTGCATACCCCTCCGTGGCATCGCTGTAACGAAGCGCACCGCCAAGGAAGCTGAAATACTCGTTCTTGATAACGGAATAGAGCTCGGTTTCCGGATTCTGCACAATGAGATACTCATCGGAAAGATCGTCGTAAGAGGGCGCAACGGTCCCACCGTAGCTTACGGTAAACTCAGAGCTGGGACGGTACACGTCTGTAATCGTGGAATAGTACTCTACGTCCACCTGTGTTCCGTCCTCGGAGAAATAAAGCATTGCTACCATACCGCGAGGAGCCGAGGAGGTGTCAAGCCCCTGAGGGTCGATGAGGATCTGTGTCACTTCATTTCCGTAGTCACCCGTCTGCTTGGAAACGATCACGTCGCTCGTCGTCATGTGACCGCACATCACCATGCAGATGTTCGCATGCTTACGGACAAACTTGTTCCAAAGATCGTCACCGTCGTTGTTGGTGGAATCATAATAGGAGGAGGAAGGACAGTAAGCCTCACCCGTTTCAAGGAGTGAACCGTCCGGTTCAAGGTATCCGTGCGTCGTTACGATCACGCGGTGTGCGGGATGTGCGGCAACGAGCTCGTTTGCCCATTCCAGAACGTCATCCTTGGCACCGAAGTCAAGACAGAGGATCATGTAATCGGTCTCACCGATCGTAAAGGTGTGATACACGTTCTCGATTCTGCCTTCCTTATAGTAGCCGGCAATGTTTTGGGTATACCCCTCATGATCACCAAACCACTCGTTAAAGCGCTCTCTTCCGTCGTGTCCCGCACCGCGGATCAAGCTGTAGGGGATCTTTCCATCCATCATGGAGATCGCCTCAAGAGCCGCTGCCCATTCTGCATCACCTACCGCGGTTTCCGCTTCGGTATCATTGTTCTTGTGACCCCAGTCCTCACCCTTTTCGGTGATGTCACCAAGACCGATGACGTACTGAATGTTCTTTGCCTCCTGATTGTCAAGGATCCACTGATAGATATTCTTCAGCTTGTCGGCATTGGAAACCGTGACAGTCTGCGTATCACCGACCACAGCCAGAGAGTACGCATACTCCTCCACGGGAAGGACCTCATCATACCATACCTGATTGTAGGTAACGTCGTTCCCGTTGCCTGTCAAGTCGGAGAAGGAGGTATACTCTTTCATCTCCTTCAGATCATAGTGCAAAACGATGTTATCATCGGTATAATCCACGTTGCCCGCAAGATCGGAGGCAACCTCCGCAGCACTTCTTGCGTCATCATAAACGCGTAGCTCCTTGATATAACCGTTATAGCGCTGGGTCTGCCCGTTTCCTTGGCGGTCACCGCCGAAATGGCAGTATTCTTCAAGAATAGCATCGCTAAAAGTCAGAGTCGAAGCGATCGCCTGCGTCATCTCACCGTTAATATAGCAAAGCATCGCCCCTGTGGTGGACGTGGTCGTGGTGATTTCCTCGCCCGTCGTCTCATCCGTGGTGGTTGTAGACGTCTCGATCACATATGCAGGGTCGTGCACAAACGCCACGTGCGTCCAGGTATGGTTTCTGATATCGATCTGATCAAAGGTATACGTGGCACTCGTTCCGTCGCCGTTATTGATAAAGCAACGGGGACGGCCGTTGTTTTGAATCTCGAACGAGAAGTAAGCGGAAGAACCGCTTCCGTAGTTACCGATAAACGTACCGCCGCGTGTGTTGTAGCAGGTGGGCATCCAAAGCCATGCCTCTACCGTCTCGGGTGTACCCGAAAGAGGCTGGTCGATGGTATAAGAACCGAATGTGTCGATGCGCAAACCATCACCCTGATGATACACCAGATCGTTTCCGTTGCCGGAACGGTCGCGGCAAGCATTTTCCCCTTGCTTGGAGAGATCCCACGCCGCGATCAAGGAATCTCCGTCCAACCAGGTACCTGCTTCGTAACGAGCCTTGACCTGTGAAGTGGTAAAGGTTGTGTTATAAATTGCGACGTAGTGCATAGCACCCGTCCAGAACTCTGTATTATCCGTACGGTAATCGCCACCGATACGCATCGTTCTCATTGCCGCAACTTTGGCAATTTCCGTAACCGCGGGAACGCTCGCCTCAACGACACCGTACAAAACACCATTTTGATAGTACTTCACAACGCCGTTCACAGGGTCAATGGTAAAGGCAACGTGCAGGTATACACTATCCGCAAAGGGCAAGCACTGCTTCAAGGTAACCGTTGTGCCCTCATCAACGTAGGTTTTTGTGCTCTGATTTCCAAAGTTGTACTTGTAACTTTTTCCGCTGGAATTTATAATACGGATCTCGGGACGACCGTAAACGGTAACGTAAAAGGAAATACTGGGGGTAGTTTCATTTACGTAGTTACCGAGCCACACACCCTTTTTGGGATTGACGTTCTTATGACGGATCACCGCCTCAAAGGTCAAGGGAGCCTCATCGATCGCTTCTTTGGTATCCCAGTAGGTATCCTGCTTGATCCAACGGTCAGCAGAACCGGAAGCATTTGCTTTCGCCGTTCCCGTCGCAGCCGCAGCTTCTGCGGGAATCACCAATTCCGGAAGTGCAAGCACAAGTGTTCCCAGCGTCATCACAACTGCAAGGAAAAGGGACAAAACTCTTCTCTTCTTCATAATTTTCCTTCCTTTCTTTATTTCGGAAATACACCAAAAAATACATATTTAATTATAGCACTATCAAAATCAAACATCTACCCCCCCCCCCCGAATTTTTACAAATTGTTAACATTTATAATAGCGCAAAAAAAATCGTGCAAGAAACCGAAATTTCATGCACGATTTTTCATTTTCAAGCGCTCTTGAGCGCCAGATCAAGCCAGACAAGCCCGATGCTGAATGCATCGTAAAGCCCTTCCTTTTTTCCTTGCTTGAGTATCTTATTGGGATCCTTCGAATCGATCACCTGAATGAATACGTCCTTGGGAAGCTGCTTTCCGTCTACGTCCTTATAGGACATGATCTCAAGCACCAGGATGCACTTCTCACTCATATCACCGTAGCAAATGGTATTTCCCTCGCGCACCAGCGGCTTATCCAGATATTCCAGATATTTGCCCTCTACCAAGGGCTTTTTCTCCTGTGCCATATTCTTTCCTCCTCTATATATAGCGAATCATTTTCCATATATATCATACCACGCTTTTTATGAAAAGTCAATGCCCAATCGGGTATTTGAAAAAAAATTCACACCTCGATAGTACTTGCAAGCAATTCCGCAAGAATTTCTTCAAGCTCTGACAGCGTCACGGCACTCATCACACGGTTTCTTGCCGCAGCAGCCCCACGTACGCCGTGAAGATACCAGGAAAGATGCTTTCTCGCCTCTGCCACACCAACACGTTCACCCTTCTCCGTGACCAATCCTCTTGCATGCTCCATAGCAACGCCGAAGCGTTCCTGCACGGTAGGTTCCGTATAAGGAGACCCTGACATAGCACACTGCAGCTCCGAAAAGATCCATGGGTTCCCCTGTGCCCCACGCGCGACCATTACGCCATCGCACTCCGTTTGCGCAATCATGCGCAATGCATCCGCCGCGCAAAAGATATCCCCGTTTCCCATCACGGGAATTTTCACAGCACGCTTTACCTCCCCGATCACGGAAAGATCTGCGCGTCCCGCATACATCTGCTCCCGCGTACGCCCGTGTACACAGATCATGGAAGCACCTGCATCCTCAAGGCGCTGTGCCATCTCCACAGCATTGACGTGCGCCGAATCCCAGCCTGCACGGATCTTTACGGTAATGGGAAGAGAAACGGCATTCGTCATTGCTCTCACGATCTCGGCGGCGCGCTTCGGATCCTTCATCAAAGCGCTCCCCTCTCCGTTTCCTACGATTTTTTGCATAGGGCATCCCATGTTTACGTCGATCACGGATGGCGCCACCTCGCCGCAGGCACCTCTGTATTCTCCGCTTTCGAGAAGCTGTGCGGCATGCGCCATAAATTCGGGCTCTGCCCCAAAAAGCTGTACCGCCATCGGCAGCTCCTCTCGCAGCACCGCCGCCAAGGGAGCGGTACGGCAACGCTCCGCACTCTCGGGGCGCTTGCAAAGCTGCTCGTAGCAGAGCGCCTTTGCGGATACCATTTCACTCACTGTATATTCCGCGCCGTATCTTCTCGCCATACGGCGAAAGGTGCGGTCGCTCACACCTGCTAAGGGGGCCAATGCAATTCCGTTTTTTATTTCGATCTCACGAATCTTCATATCGGCTCGCGGTCAAAGCCCTTCCCGCACTCCTTTCCCGATGATATCTACCCTATTATACCCGAAAAGCATTAATTTGTCAACACCGCATTCCGCCGCCGTTCTCCGACAGATCCACTTGATTTCAAAAAAGTGTTCGCCCGAAATATGCAAAAAACCACCTTCTTTGTGATTCTTTGCTATTTTCCAAGGAAGGTTATATCTAACCGTGTCCGTCTGTGTCCCTTTTTGGAAAACGCTTTTCCTTGACAATCGAGGAAAAGCGTGTCATAATCAAATGGAAAGAAAGGTGCTTCTACTAAAAGAAAGGAAGAAAAAATGAAATCGCCTATGTCACAAGCTCTCATGATCACGCTTGCCGTTATTTTTGCAACTGCCCTATCCGTTACCATTGCCATGATCTGTATTTCTTACCTCGAAAAAAATCCAACGACCTACACCGCGACCCAAACAGTTCCGCAAAGGAGCACGGAAAGCGACACCGTTATCACGACACGCTACCCAATTGCATCATCAAATGCCCCTCTTTATTCAGATACACTCGGCACCTCGGAAAGCCTTTCGGAATCTCCCATCCCCGAGCCCGAGACGCCTCTTGGGAACGGGCTCGCCTTCGCCTCCAACGGGAACGGCACTTGTACACTGATCGGGATCGGGACATGTACAGACGTTTGCGTAACGATCCCCGAATATTCTCCTGCGGGCGACCGCGTCACCTCTATCGCCCCCCGTGCTTTTTATGCATGCTCCTTTTTGACGGCAGTACAGATCCCTGCCGGAGTGACCTTAATCGGAGATCAAGCCTTTGCCGCATGCAACAACCTTGTCTATATCTCTGTAAACGATACCAATCCCTATTACTGTGACATCGACGGGATCCTTTATACCGCAGACCTGTATACCCTGCACCTCTATCCTCCGATGCGCGCGGGAAGCAATGCAAGCATCAGCTCTGTAACTGCTGAAATTATGGAAATGGCATTTTACAATTGCGCCTATCTGACACATATCTATTACGAAGGCAGTGCCGAGCAGTGGGACAGCATTGACATAGGCCCCAGAAACCACAGTCTGACCGCAGCCTCAAAAACGTTTGAGGGAGGGAAAGGCGCTTAAAAAAGAAGAGCTCCGACTTTAAATGCAATCGGAGCTCTTCTTTTTTAAATTCCAAAAGTGAACGTTCCGCCAAGAACACCGAAGATCACAAAAAGGCAAAGCGCGATCAAAAGAATCGACGTACCCGTAACCAACGCAGTCCGTAGGTCGAAACGATACGGATGTACCGATTTCGGCAACACACCTGCCCGCTGCAAAACGCCCGACAGGGGCTTATAAAGAAGCAATACAAGTGCAGCATTAAAGACGCCTTTGACAACATTGAAGGGCAAAAGCAGCTTTGGAATCAACGCTTGCACCGCCTCCACAGTAACGCCCATATAATGCGGCGTCACCAAAAGGTTGAACACCATCATCACAGCGACCATCGCAACCGTTCCCGATACGAGCCCGATCACGGCTCCGAAAAAGCTTTTCTTGTATTTATAGATCAAGCTCGCCGTAACCGAAAAAACAGCCGTACCAAGTACGTTCATGACAAATCCGTATACTCCCGTATCACTGACCGTGAAAAGCTCCAGTAGCGGCACCAAAATAGAGAGCACCAACGCCGCCAAGGGACCGAAATAAAGCCCGCCCAGCGTGATGATCACATCCTTGACGTCCATGGTCAGAAAGCCCACGGGAAAATGTACCAAAAGCATCAAGACGTAAGAAATCGCGCCAAAAAGTGCGATGAGCACAACGCGGCGCAACCCAATTTCAGAAACACGAACACGTGACATCGTTTACTCCTTTCTCATCCGGACTTTACCGTCGGTGCGGGAATTTCACCCGCTCGGCTTCTCGTATGAAAAGTTCGCAGACTGTACTGCCGGTATTGGAATTTCACCAATCCCCAAAGATATTATATTTTTCCGTGCAAAAAAAATGCTTCAAAAAGGGGTTGCCCGCACAGAGAGGGCAACCCCAAAATTGCGTTTTAATTAAGCGAGGATTTCGGAAACGACGCCGGAACCAACGGTTCTACCACCCTCACGGATAGCGAAACGGAGACCCTGCTCGCAAGCAACGGGCTTAATCAGCTCAACGGTCATGTCAACGTTATCGCCGGGACGGCACATCTCAACACCCTCGGGAAGATCGATGTTACCGGTAACGTCGGTGGTTCTGAAGTAGAACTGAGGTCTGTAACCGGTGAAGAAGGGCTTCTTACGGCCACCCTCTTTTTCGGTCAGAACGTATACGTGACCAACGAACTTGGTGTGGGGCTTAATGGAGCCGGGCTTCGCAAGAACCTGACCTCTTTCGATGTCTTCCTTCGCAACACCGCGGAGAAGTGCACCGATGTTGTCACCTGCCTCTGCCTGGGGCAGGAGCTTGTGGAACATCTCGACACCGGTAACGGTGGTAGAAGAAGCCTCGTCCTTAAGACCAACGATCTCAACAACGTCGGAAACCTTAACGGTACCACGCTCAACACGACCGGTAGCAACAGTACCACGGCCGGAGATGGAGAATACGTCCTCGACGGGCATCAGGAAAGGAAGATCTGCCTGGCGCTCGGGAGTGGGGATATAGTTGTCAACCTCGTTCATGAGCTCGAGGATGCATGCATACTCGGGAGCGTTGACGTCCTTGTTGTCGGACATAAGAGCCTCACGAGCGGATCCGCGAACGATCGGGAGATCGTCGCCGGGGAACTCGTAAGAGGACAGAAGATCACGGATCTCCATCTCAACGAGATCGAGGAGCTCTTCGTCGTCAACGAGGTCAGTCTTGTTCATGAATACTACGATTGCGGGAACGCCAACCTGACGAGCGAGCAGAACGTGCTCACGGGTCTGCTGGAGAGGACCGTCGGTACCTGCAACAACGAGGATCGCACCGTCCATCTGAGCTGCACCGGTGATCATGTTCTTAACGTAGTCTGCGTGGCCGGGGCAGTCAACGTGAGCGTAGTGACGGTTGTCAGTTTCGTACTCAACGTGACGGGTGTTGATTGTGATACCTCTTGCCTTTTCCTCGGGAGCGTTATCGATCTGGTCGTATGCCAGAAACTCAACAGCACCGTTCTTAAGAGAAAGGGTCTTGGTGATCGCAGCGGTCAGAGTGGTCTTACCGTGGTCAACGTGACCAATGGTACCAATGTTAACATGGGGCTTTGTACGTTCAAATGTAGCTTTTGCCATTTTGAATTTCCTCCGTTAAATATTTTAATTATTTTTGTTTTTTGGGTTTCTATTGAGCCGTCATCAAGGATCAGTTGTTCTTTGCACGTTCCTTGATAATGGTTTCCTGAATGGACTTCGGAACCTCTGCGAAGTGGCTGGGCTCCATGGAGTACTGACCGCGTCCCTGTGTCTTGGAACGAAGATCGGTCGCGTATCCGAACATGTTGGAAAGCGGTACGTTGGCAGTTACCTCAAGAACACCGTTTCCGGATGCTTCCTGAGAAAGGATCTGTCCGCGGCGGCTGTTGAAGTCGCCGATGACGGCACCCATATAATCGTCGGGAACGATCGTAACGACCTTCATCATAGGCTCGGTAAGCACGGGATCTGCCTTGCGCATAGCTTCCTTGAACGCCATAGAACCTGCGATCTTGAACGCCATTTCGGAGGAGTCGACCTCGTGATAAGAACCGTCGTAAAGCGTTACCTTAACGTCAACGACGTTGTAGCCTGCGAGAACACCGCACTGAAGGGCGCCCTGCATACCTGCGTCAACAGCGGGAATATATTCCTTCGGAATCGCACCGCCGGTAACGGCATTGATGAACTCGTAACCCTTGCCGGGCTCGTTGGGCTCCATCGTGATCTTGACATGACCGTACTGACCGGAACCACCGGACTGCTTCTTGTACTTGGTCTCGTGATCGACCTTCTTGCGAATGGTCTCCTTGTAAGCAACCTGGGGCTTACCGATGTTTGCCTCAACCTTGAACTCACGGAGCAGACGGTCAACGATGATCTCCAGATGGAGCTCACCCATACCTGCAATGATGGTCTGACCGGTCTCGTCATCCGTATAGGTACGGAAGGTCGGGTCCTCCTCAGCCAGCTTCGCAAGCGCCAGACCCATCTTTTCCTGTCCTGCGCGAGTCTTGGGCTCGATCGCAACACGGATAACGGGTTCCGGGAATTCCATGGACTCGAGGATAACGGGATGCTTCTCATCGCAGAAGGTATCACCCGTGGTGGTGTTCTTCACGCCGATCGCAGCGGCAATATCACCTGCATAGCAGCAATCGATATCCTTTCTCTCGTTTGCATGCATCTGAAGAATTCTTCCCAAACGCTCGTCCTTACCCTTGGTGGAGTTGTACACAGTATCACCTGCGTTGACAACACCGGAGTAAACGCGGAAATAGCAGAGCTTTCCGACAAACGGGTCGGTCATGATCTTGAATGCAAGCGCGGAGAAGGGAGCATCATCGGAAGAGGGTCTTTCCTCCTCCTCGCCCGTCTTTGCGTTCGTACCCTTGATAGCGGGAACGTCCACAGGAGAGGGCATATAATCGATGATCGCGTCCAGAAGCTTCTGAACACCCTTGTTACGGTAAGAAGTACCGCAAACAACGGGAACGATCGCATTGTCAATGGTTGCCTTACGGAGAGCGGCCTTGAGCTCGTCAACCGAGATCTCCTCACCCTCGAGGTACTTCATCATCAATTCGTCGTCGGTGGAAGCAATTGCCTCGACCATCTTTTCACGCCATTCGTTGGCAATATCTACCATATCCTCCGGAATGGGCTCAACACGCATGTCCTTACCCATATCGTCGTAGTAGATATCAGCCTCCATGTTCATCAAATCGACAATGCCTCGGAAGGTCATGTCCTTACCGACGGGCAACTGAATCGGCACTGCATTCGCACGCAGTCTCTGATGAATCATGTCAATAACACGGTAGAAATCAGCACCGGTGATATCCATCTTGTTGACGTAGATCATACGCGGTACTCTGTATTTGTCAGCCTGTCTCCAAACGGTTTCAGACTGAGGCTCAACGCCTCCCTTTGCGCACATAACGGTTACGGAACCGTCAAGGACACGAAGGGAACGCTCTACCTCAACGGTAAAGTCAACGTGACCGGGGGTATCAATGATGTTAATACGGTTTCCTTTCCAGAAACAGGTGGT
Organism: Oscillospiraceae bacterium; assembly: GCA_015064025.1. Classification (GTDB taxonomy): domain Bacteria; phylum Bacillota; class Clostridia; order Oscillospirales; family CAG-272; genus UMGS1865. The sequence goes on from SVSZ01000012.1 coordinate 28,833, forward strand.
CGCAGCAGATGTGATGGTAATACCTCTCTCCTGCTCCTGTGCCATCCAGTCCATGGTTGCGGCGCCTTCGTGAGTCTCACCAAGCTTATGCGTCTTACCTGTGTAGAACAGGATACGCTCGGTCGTGGTGGTCTTACCTGCGTCGATATGAGCCATAATACCGATGTTTCTGGTATTTTCAAGTGAATATTCTCTTGCCATTGGTTTTTCTCCTTAGATAGGCACAGATCAATATCTGTAGTGAGCAAACGCCTTGTTTGCCTCTGCCATACGATGCGTCTCTTCCTTCTTCTTGAAGGCTCCGCCTGCGCTGTTCTTTGCGTCGATGATCTCGCCCGCAAGTCTCTCAGCCATGGTCTTTTCTCCGCGCTTTCTCGCGAAGAGGATGAGCCAACGAAGTCCGAGCGTCTGACGGCGCTCAGCTCTGACCTCCATCGGTACCTGGTAGGTGGAACCGCCTACACGGCGAGCCTTAACCTCCAGAACAGGCATGATATTCTCAAGTGCTTCCTGGAAAACTTCGAGAGCGCTCTGGCCCTGCTTTTCCTCAACAAGCTTAAATGCGTCGTAGACAATGGTCTGAGCAACGCCCTTTTTGCCGTCATACATTACGTTGTTGATCAGCTTGGTAACAAGCTTGGAACCATACAGCGGATCCGGCAATACATCTCTTTTGGTAATACGACCTCTTCTCGGCACTGTACTTCCCTCCTTCATCAAAATTATGAAATCATTGGTACTCAAAAGCATCTTCTGTTAGCGCCGTCGGGGTAAACATAAACATTAAATTTACGAAAACACGTCAGACGGGCAAATGTGCTTTTTTGTGGGTTCGGGACGTCATAGCCTCCCGATCAAAGAAAATTACTTCTTCTTTGCTTTCTTTGCGCCGTACTTGGAACGGCCCTGGTTACGGTTCGCAACGCCCTGAGCGTCAAGAGTTCCGCGGATGATGTGGTAACGTACACCGGGAAGGTCTCTTACACGACCTCCTCTGATCAGTACCACAGAGTGCTCCTGCAGGTTGTGTCCGATACCGGGAATATAGACGGTTGCTTCCATTCCGTTGGTAAGACGTACTCTTGCAATCTTTCTCATTGCGGAGTTCGGCTTCTTAGGGCTGGTGGTAGACACCTTGGTGCAAACGCCTCTCTTCTGCGGTGCAGACTGGTCGATGGCAGCGTTCTTCAAAGAGTTGAAGCCCTTCTGGAGAACGGGAGCCTTGGACTTGTAATCCTTTTCGCCGCGTCCCTGTCTGACAAGCTGGTTAAAAGTTGGCATTCTTCAGTTTCCTCCTTCTTCCGAAATTTAATGTTTATATTACAGACACCCGACAAGCATGTCGCGTGAAACTGCCAAACGAAAATTTCCTTTCCGCAACTGCAATAGGCACAGTACGGGCATAAGCCGGAAAATACAATTTATTATATCACTTCCCCTTGATTTTGTCAAGAACCAAGCCTTTCTTCCGCTTTTTTCTCCCTTTTGCACAAATTATTGTAGCACAGAATTGATTATTTGCCACAAAATTAGTCCTTTATACCGTTTCCCATCTCGTTTTTTTGGAAAAATTCAACATACCCTCTCCGAGACAGCTCCGTTTTCGTCCTAAAAAAAGAGCGCTCCGAACGCAAGATCGCGTCCGAAGCGTTCCTATAACAGCTCTCAGGCCATCAAAGCATTTCCCAAGCATCGCTCGCAGCGAGCAAGCGCTCGCGCAGCTTCATAACGGCAAGCGTCTGCTCTCTTGAAAAGTCCACGTTCCCCGTCTCATAGAAGCAAAGGATCTTTTCCATCAGTGTACGGAAGAAATCCGAGGTCACGCTCTCTGTTTTCGAAGCGCCGTCTGCCCCCTCGGCTGTCACAGAGAAGGGCAAGGAGGGATCATAGATCGCTGTCGCCGCCCCCACAGCACCGTAGCAAACGCGGAATATACGCTGTTTTCCCTGTGCTTCCGCTTTGACCGCCTTGGCATCACATCCAAGAAGTCTGACGATCATTTCGATCTGATGCACAATGTATTCGTCGGCGCTTCTGCCGCCACCTGTGGTAATGACGTTGCATGCGCCCTTCATCTTATCAAGCTCTGCGGCATAACGGAGTGCAGAGGTGGAAAATACGGCGGCACCGTAGCGATCGGCAAGAGCAAAGATCTCCTCGGCATCCGCAAGATTCGGTGTAAAGGTCTTATCAATGTAGGTGCGTTTTCCGTAGCGAAGCGCGATTCTCGCATACTCGAGGTGCTTTTCGGGATTGGACGGTGCCAGGATCAGGAGAACGTCGCTCTTCTCGCATACCTCTTCCATCGTGGCACAAAGCTCCACGCCGTTTTCCCGACACCATTCCTCATTCGTTTTTCCATCGCGCAGGGAGACCGCAATCTCTCCCCATGCGTAGGCAATTTCATAATCCAGACCGTCGCGCGCACAGATCTCGCGAATCCAGGCAGGATAGTTGTTGGCATGCCATTCACTCAGATAATAGTCGATGAATCCGATTTTTTTCATAGCTCGCTCACACCTCAAGTTCTTTTCCAAGTTCTGCAGAGCGGTAGAGAGAATCGAGCAGCTTCATCGTCTCAAGAATGTTGGAGATATGGTTGCGGTTATAGACACCCGTATCGATAGACTCAAGGAACGCCTCATCCTCACGCTGATACATATCGGGAATATCATACTCGGGCGAGGTAGTTTCCAGCGTCTCACCGTTGAAGAAGCTGAAGTGGTTACCGTAATCCAGACGCGCGCCTCCCTTGTCACCGAGGAAATCAATGAACATTTCGCGATCGGGGACGTTCTGCGCCCACGCTCCGTTGAAGGAGATGCTTGCCTTATCGGTGCGGATATAACCCGTGATAAAATCGTCAACGTCGTTGGTGCCGTTTTCGATGTCCGCGGTATCCTCTGCCCACATACCCGTGTACTTATACGCCTTCATATCCTTCGCCATTTCGCTGTAAGCGTCACAGGTCAGATTTTTGATCTTGGCAGAGCCGAGGATGTAAAGGATCAGATCGAGGAAGTGCACACCCCAGTCGATCAGAACGCCGCCGCCGGACTGTGCTTTCGTTGTAAACGCGCCGCCAAGGCCGGGAATGCTTCTGTTGGAACGGAAGGAACAGTATACGTGATAGATGTTACCGAACTTACCCTCGCGGTTCCATTCCTCAAGCATTTCGACGGACTTATGGTAACGGTTGCAAACACCGATATTAAGGATCTTTCCCTGTTTCTCAGCTTCCGCCGCCATCTCCTCGGAAAGTGCGTAGTTGACGGTGATGGGCTTTTCACACATAACGTGCTTACCCGCGCGGAGCGCATCCATCGTGACGGTGTAGTGCGCAAAGTTGGGGGTCAGAACAAATACCGCATCCACCTCGGGATCATTGAGTGCTACGTGATAGTCGGTAATGGTTTGCTCGATGATAGGGAAATCCTCCTTCATCTTTTCTGCCTTCTCAAGGATCAGATCACACGCATACTTTACGCGGATACCTTCCATTTTGGAAAATGCGGGAAAATGTGCAAGTCTCGCAATTCTTCCGCAACCGATCACAGCTAAGGTTTTCATTTTGAATACATCCTTTCTTATTTCATGTAGAATGCTCCCGACCGTCAGGGCACTCCCTACAGCACAATCATACTCTCAAAATCGCGCTTTGTAAATGTCATCCTTTTGTATCATTGATGTCATTTTTTTGTATTTTTGAAAATAACCAAAAATATGACAAGTAAAAAGTTGTATTTTTATTGACAAACGGTATTTTTTTGATTACAATATCTAAAAAAGGGGGGATCGGACAGTGGGCACAACGTATCACATCCATCACAGCTATATCAACACGCCGTTACAGTTCGACAAGCTCCGTCTTGTCCAGATCGGCACCAAACATTGCCGCGACGCGGCGTCCATTGAGCGCCATTTACACCGCAATTGGTTTGAATTGACCATTCTGACACACGGAAGCGCCACCATACTTACCAACGACGTTCCCGTCAAGCTTCGCGAGGGAGACATTTATCTCTCCTTTCCAGCAGAATTTCACGAGATCGTCTCCGAGGGAGGCACTTCGTTTCATTTCGACTTTTTTTCTTTTCAGACAGATCACGCCCCCTATCTTGAGGATTTGGAATACATCATGCAGCACTTCGCGCGCGCAGAGGATCGCATTCTCCACAACAGTATGATCCGCGCGCTTGTGCGCGAGACGCTGGCGCAGCTTCAATTTCCGCAGGAAACTCCGTACAGGAGCGAAATGCTCACCGCTCAGCTTCTTCAGATCTTCATCCTCCTTGTGCAGCATTTCAGAAACATCACTCCCACCGAGCCTGTCGGCAACGCCTCCCAAGCACAGCAATTCTGCTTTTCCGTCATGCACTACATCGATACGCACATCTACACCTTGAAAACTCCGGGAGAGCTTGCGGCGCTTACCAACTACAACTACAGCTATCTTTCGCATCTTTTCCATTCCGTGACCTCGCAAACGCTTTCGGGATACTTTCAAAAAAGGCGGCTCGAAACCGCCGCCGCTCTTCTTAGTGAAAACGATCTGCAGATCGGTGAGATCGCCGCAATGCTCCATTATTCCTCGGTTTATGCATTTTCCAAAGCGTTCCGCGCCCACTTCGGCGCTTCACCGCGCGCATACAGAGATCAGCTTTGACCGCTCTCGTGCAACTCCTTTACACTAAAAAAATTCGGGCGCTCACCGATTTGGTGAGCGCCCGTGGCGTTTTTATACTGTCAATTATTCGTACAGCTTGCCCATCTTGAGCAGTCTGTCGTATTTCGCCTTCGCGTTGTTGCTTGCCTTCTCGAAGAGATCAGCCGCTCTTTCGGGGAAGGACTGAACGAGACGTGCATAGCGAGCCTCGGACTTGATGAACTCTACGTAATCCGCGGTGGGAGCCTTGGAGTCGATGGAAAGCTTGTTGGACTCAAGGGTCGGATTGTAGCGGAACATCTGCCAGTAGCCTGCCTCAACCGCTCTCTTCATCTCAAGCTGGCAGTTCTGCATCGTGCCCTTGATACCGTGCATTTCGCAAGGTGCGTAGCCGATGATCAGAGAAGGACCGTTGTAAGCCTCTGCCTCCTTGAGTGCCTTAAGAAGCTGGTTCATATCAGCGCCCATAGCAACCTGTGCAACGTATACGTAGCCGTAGGACATTGCGATCTCAGCAAGGTTCTTCTTGCCGATTGCCTTACCAGCTGCCGCAAACTGAGCAACCTGACCTACCTGAGAAGCCTTGGAAGCCTGTCCGCCGGTGTTGGAATAAACCTCGGTATCGAATACGAAGACGTTGACA
>SVSZ01000013.1 GCA_015064025.1 Oscillospiraceae bacterium
GACGGTGCGATCGCCTTTGACTACGGAAAGATCAGTGCACGTCGCATGATCAATCTTGACAGTGAGCTGTTCGGGGTGGTAACGGCGGGGTGTGCCGGCGGCTTGCACTCTGTTCTGACCTTGCCCGTAAAAAAGGAAAGCGGAGAGGGAGAGGGGCTTTGCATCTCACTTCGCGGGCTTGCGGGCGGACATTCGGGCTGTGATATTCATCGCGGACGTGCAAACGCAAACAAGGTGATGGGGCGTGTTCTTGCCGCGCTTGAGGGTGACGTACGCGTGATCTCTCTTGAGGGGGGCTCCAAGGACAATGCGATCCCGAGGGAATGCACGGCTAAGATCCTTGTTCCATCCTTTGAAAGGGCAGAAACAAAGATCAAGGAGACTGCCGCGGCGATCGCTGCAGAGCTGAACGGTGACGACCTCGGCTTCTGCGTGGAGTGTACGCCTTTTGACGGAGGCGACGCGCTCACCGGTGAGGACACCGCACGTGTCATCGCGATTCTTTGCGGGCTTCAGTGCGGGGTGCTTGCCATGCACCGCGAGATCGACGGCTTGGTGGAATATTCCCGAAATCTCGGTGTGGTACGCACGGAGGAAGAGGAAATTTCCTTTGTGATCTCCTCGCGTTCCTCCATTGAATCAAGACTGGATGCCACGGTGAACGAGCTGAACGTGCTTGCCTCGGTGATGGGCTGTAAGGTCACGCACGGCGGCAGATACCCGGGGTGGGAATATGCTCCCGTATCCGAGGTGAGAGATCTGTACTTGAACGTATTGCGAGAGGTGACGGGCAAGGAGGGAACGGTGGACGTGATCCATGCAGGTCTTGAGTGCGGCGTGATCTATTCAAGACTTCCCGATATGGATATGATCTCCATCGGGCCCACCATGTATGACATTCACTCTCCCGCAGAGCGGTTGGACCTTGCCTCCGTGGAGCTGTTTTGGAAAACGCTTGCGGGCGTGATAAGGCTTTTATAAAACATTTCCGTAAAAGACGGAGCCGATCCTTTCGTGTAGTGCCCTTGAGAACACTACGCTAAGGGATCAGCTCCGTTTTTGAGTTCTTTGTTTTATTACTTTTTACCAAAGCTCCATGCTACGATCTCAAAAATTCCCTTTGTATTGCTTTCGGTTACCTGAAGAGCGATGACGTCGCCCTCTCTGATGAGAAGAAGGGATTCGTCCGCTGCGATCGACGAGCGGAACAAGCGATTGCTTCCGTTCTTGTCCGGAGCACTGATATAAATATAGCTGTCACTGTCGATCGTAACGATTTGGATCCTGTCGACCGTAACGCTCAAGGAGACCGTGTCGACCTCGGGAGTTGTGTCGGGCTGTTCTTTAAGCAATCCTTCCTCCAAGAGAAGCTTTTCGTAAGCCTCCATTGCCTTTTCCTGCGTCGTTCCGGTTGCTACAATACTGTATTTTTCAACGTTTACAAGCGCATACAGCTTCACAAGTCCACCCACGTCCTTCAAGGTCATAATGTACGTGGGCTGTCCCGATGCATTGATCAGCGCGGGGAAGGAGGCGGTATATTCTTTTTCCTGCACCTCGCCCTCAGCTGCTGCCATTGCGGAATGTTCTTCCGCGCCGATAACGGGATAGAATTTGTATTCACCCGTGCGCGCATTCGTCATGATAAAGCCGATATTGCTCTTGTCGCTGTTGACCGAGGTAACGCCTGTATAGTACCAAACGTCGTCCCCTTGGATCACGTATCCGAAATCGTCTGTCGTAACCTTGCAATCCTTCTGCCCGATGATGCTGTTTATAAATCCGCCGGAGTACATTCCTTTCCAGTCGTATTTTTCACAAGCCAGATATCCGTTATATACTTCATCGATCCATGCAGGCGTTTTATCCAGAGAATACAGAACAGATTCCCCGGTGGCAGGATCGAAGACGATCACCTCGTCGACGTCCTCTGCACCGAACATTGAAACCTTCGGGCGGTAGCAGGGTACAATGAATACCGCACGCCCTTCGTCATCGATCTCGAAGCTCGGGGTTCCCAGAATCTTTGTCGGATAGCTGAATCTGAGCTTCCTGTTCAAGTCATCGTTTAAATATCCGCTTTGAACGAATCTGAGCGGGGTTTTAAGCTCGACGTATTTTGCGGTATTGTCAACAGGGTCAACCAAAACGTATCCCGGGATTCCTGCCCCCCGGTTTCCGATCCACTTAAAGAAGCCTGCGTATTCAAGATTGGAAACCTTTTTGGGAGTTCCCATATAATTGATCTGTGAGTAATCCTCGGATACCTCGTACTGAGAAACCACGTGCGAAAGAGAGCCCAGTGTACGGCTACCGATGATCTTTGCCGTGTCGGTGTCCATTAGCGCAATGTGCGTGACCCTATCGGTTTCAGGCATGTCGGAAACAAATTCTGCCTCACTCACTTCGATGACGCTTGCATAGGCGCTTGCGTTGAACACCTCCAAGGAAGCGATGCTTCCAACACCCAAAATAAGGATCGGAACGATCGGAATGATCAGCAGAAGATTCTTTCTCTTTTTTTCTCCTTTTTTCACGTTTTGATCGTTGGCATTCTTTTTCTGCTCTCTGCTTCTCATCTTGGCAAACCGCACGGCATTCTTAAAGATGTCGGTGTTCAGGATATAGTAGGGGGCAATACAGAGAAGTGCTATCCATGCGGCAAACAGCCAAAAATCAACACTTTGCACGTTGAGTGGGGGAAGTGTGAAATAGTAGGTAGCAAATCCCAAAAGCGCCATGACAACATACAGCGCGATATAGCCAAATACGTTCTTTTTCTTTTCCATACCAGTTACCTCACATGTTTTATTTGATCATCGTTTTTCCGTCAAGCACTGCTTCGCAAAGCTTCTCTCCAAGGTAAACAAGCTTGAGAGAGAAAAACGGAGTATCTGTGTCGAGAAGCTCCAGGAAAATGCGGTCTCCCTCCCACATGGGGAGCGAGAGAAGGTGCATCTTTGCGATCCATGCAAGCTCTCCCTCATCACATTCCTTCTGTGTCCCCGTCCAATCGGTGCAGGTGAAAAGGTGCATGTATTCGGTAGGATAAACGTCGGAGACAAAGGTCACGATCCCGCGGTAGCGGAACGCTGTTACCGAAAGTCCGGTTTCCTCCAGCACCTCACGCTTCATGCAATCCTCGGGGCTTTCCCGATCCTCAAATTTTCCTCCGATCCCGATCCACTTGTCACGGTTTTCGTCATTTTCCTTTTTGGTGCGATGAAGCATCAGATATTGCCCGTCTCTTTCAAGGTAGCAAAGCGTGGTCATCTTCATTGATTTTTCTCCGCGGCAAGCTTGCCCTCCATCAGAAATGCGGCTTCCATGTCAGCACAGCAGGTCGCGTAAGCCAGGGGAAACATCTCGAGTGCACGGCCGACGTTGTTCGTGTCCTCGGTGCCCGAAAATCCCATATGATAGCGGATGGCAAAGGCTTCATCGCGTGTCAGACGCATATAGGCAGAGACGATATAAACGGATTTTTCACCATGCCCGTAGGGAAGCGTATCCTCAATGGTATAGTAGGGGGCGCTGACCCACTTTCCTGTTTCGTCCTTGACGTTGCGGTAGGATGTCTTGTAGAAATTGACCTTGCACACGTCGTGCAGAAGGGCAGCTATGGCAATGCTCTCATCCGAGTATTCAATGCCGTAGACCTCCTTCATGCGTGGACGCGCGAGAATGTCACAAAGACAGTCGTATACGTTAAGGCTGTGTTCAAGAAGCCCACCCTCGTAAGCACCATGGTAGCGAGTGGATGCGGGGGCGGTGAAAAAGTCGCTTCCGTTTGTGAGGAAGTCGAGAAGCTTATCTGCTCCCTCGCGGGTGATCTTTTCGTTGTATATCTGCAAAAATCGTTCTTTGTTTGTCACAGTCAGTTCCGTCCTTTCCTGATTCCTGAGAATATTTTACCACGGAGCTTAAAAAAAGTAAAGGGTGTTTTGCCTTTTTTCTGAAAATTTCGGCTGTACACAGTTTGGAAACAATATTGTGATAAAATGGTGGCAGATAGATGAGAGGAGTGACTGCTATGAGAAAAACAAAGATCGTATGTACTCTGGGTCCTGCATGCCTTAAGGAGGAAATAATCGAGGAAATGTTAAAGAACGGCATGAATGTTGCACGCTTCAACTTTTCCCACGGAACGCACGAATACCACAAGGAAGCCATTGCGCTTTTCCGGCGTGTAAGAGACCGTATGCAGCTTCCCGCAGCGGTATTGCTGGATACCAAGGGACCCGAGATCCGCATCAAGGATTTTGAAAACAAGAGTGTGATGCTCCGAGAGGGTGATGAGTTTACGTTTACAACACAGGATTGTCTCGGAGACGAGCATCACGTCTCTATCTCTTATCCCGATCTTCCGAGACAGCTGTCTGAGGGGATCCGTATTCTTTTGGACGACGGACGCGTTGCCATGACCGTGCTTTCGGCAACCGACACCGAGATCCGCTGCCGTGTGGTCGAGGGCGGTGTCCTTTCCAATCATAAGAGCATGAATATTCCCAATTTTCATATCGATATGCCTTATATCAGCAAAAAGGACGAGGAGGATCTTATCTTCGGTATCGAGCAGGACGTGGATTTCATTGCGGCATCCTTTGTCAGAAGCGCGGCAGACGTTATCCAGCTTCGCAAATTCCTCGATTATCACGGCGGACACAGCATCAAGATCATTTCAAAGATCGAAAACATTGAAGGCGTCAGCAACTTTGATGCGATCCTCAAAAATTCGGACGGAATTATGGTAGCGCGCGGGGACATGGGTGTCGAGGTCGCGTTTGAGCGTCTCCCCGGACTTCAGAAGCGCTTCATCCGCAGATGCTATCAGTCGGGGAAAATGGTCATTACCGCAACGCAGATGCTGGAATCCATGGTGCATGCCTTCACGCCTACACGCGCAGAGATCACCGACGTTGCAAATGCGGTGTTTGACGGCACCTCTGCCGTTATGCTGTCCGGTGAGACTGCCACAGGAGATCATCCTGCATTGGTCGTTAAGGTTATGGCACAGATCGCAGAGCAGGCAGAAACCGATGCTGTGGAAATGGAGACCTACCAGGGGATCAAATATGAGTCGGATACGGCAGACATTACCAACGCGATCTGTGATGCCGCGGCAACCACGGCACGGGATGTCCATGCGAAGGTGATCATTGCGGTCACGAAATCCGGGCTTACCGCCCGTCGTGTCTCCAAGTTCCGCCCTGTTCCCATGATCGTGGCGGCAACTCCCGAGCGTAAGACCTATCATCAGCTCAGCCTTTCCTGGGGCGTGGTTCCTGTGCTTGCGCTGAATCAGCATAGCACCGACGATCTCTTTGTTCACGCGATTGATTGCGCAAAACAGATCGACATCGTCTCTCGCGGCGATCAGGCTGTCATTACGGCGGGTGTGCCCTTGAATCTGGAGGGAACGACCAATCTCCTCAAGGTGCAGACGGTCAACTGAATTTGACATGTGGAAAGAAATGCGGGAAACTGTATTTCTTTCTTTTTTTGCGAAAAGCACTTCAAATAAAGTGATAAAAAGCAATATTGTTCGAAAAAGGGCAATTATGGATATTGAAAGCATAAAAAAAGTGTGCTACAATATAGTTGTGAAAACGATCGAAAGGAGACATCGGTATGGAACAAATCAAAAAGATCGATATTCATGCCCACGCAACGGCATTTCCGCAATACACCCCTGCGGATCCGGGAAGTGGATACAGAATGGTCTCGGCTGAGGAGATATTCAAGTTTTATGATGAATTGAACATTGAAAAGGGCGTATTGCTTCCCTTGATCTCTCCCGAGGCGCAGTGGGCGCAGATGACGAACGAGGCTTGTAAGTATATCTCGGATCGGTATCCGGACAGATTCGTATGGTTCTGCAACGTGGATCCACGATCCTGTCAGAACTCCGAGACTGCGGATCTTACCTATCTTCTTGAGCATTACAAGAGCCTGGGGGCACGCGGAGTCGGAGAACTAACCTCTAACCTTTATGCGGATCATCCGAAGATGATGAATCTGTTCTCGCAGTGCGAAAAGATGAAAATGCCTGTGACCATTCACATCTCTCCCGAACCGAGCGGAGGTTACGGGATCGTGGATGAATTGGGACTTCCGCGGCTTGAAAAGGTACTCAAGACCTATCCTGATCTGGTTATCCTCGGTCACTCCCAGCCCTTCTGGGCGGAGATCTCGGAATGCACCGATGAGCTACGCAACACCTATCCCTCCGGCAAGGTCAAGGAAGGGAGGCTTCCCAAGCTTTTGCGTGAGTACGGAAACCTTTATTGCGATCTCTCCGCAGGCAGCGCCGCAAATGCTTTGATGCGGGATCGCGACTATGCCGCACGCTTCATCGAGGAATTTGCGGACAGAATGTACTACGGATGTGACGTTTGCGCCTCCATCAACGATCATCCCTATCAATTTAACGTTTTTTTGGATGATATGCGTGCCAAGGGAGAGATCAGTGAGGAAAACTACAGAAAAATCGTCCGCGAGAATGCTGTAAGGCTTCTGGGACTTTGAAAAAAGGAGAAAAATCATGTCAGAGCTTGCATACTTTGGCGGAGCTCCCGCCATTCAAAAACAGGAAATTCCGAAGGATCTGTTCGCTTGGCCCATTATGACCGAAGAGGACGAGGCGGCGGCGCTTGACGTCATTCGCAATAACAGCTTTTCGCTTACCGACGTTACTGTCAAATTCCAAGAGGAGTTTGCTGCATGGCAGGGAAGAAAGTACGCGTTGGCGTTTTGTAACGGTACCGCGTCGTTGCTTACGGCGATGTTTGCGTTGGGACTCGGTATGGGGGATGAGATCATTTGCCCGACGAAGACCTATTGGGGAAGCGCCTCGGTTGCCGCAAACCTCGGCATTTCCGTTGTGTTCTGTAACATCGACGAGCATCTTTCCATAGATCCCGACGATATCGAAAGATGCATTACGCCTCGCACCAAGGCGATCATGGTGGTTCACTACTTCGGATATCCTGCGGATATGGACCGTATCATGGCGATTGCTAAAAAGTACGATCTGAAGGTCATCGAGGACGTTTCGCATGCGCAGGGCGGTATGTATAAAGGCAAGAAGCTCGGTACCTTCGGTGATATTGCCGCTATGAGTCTTATGAGCATGAAGTCCTTCGCTGCGGGCGAGCTTGGAATGATCGTTACCGACGAGTGCAAGTACTACGAGCGTGCGATCGCATTTGCGCACTACGAGCGTAACAACCCCAACTACATCAAGGAAAGCCCTGATTTGGCTCCTTACTGGAATATTGCGTTGGGAGGAATCAAAGGCAGAGCCAATCAGGTTTGCACGGCAATTGCACGTGTGCAGCTGAAGTATTACGACGAGCGTTGTGTTGAGATTCGTCGCGCAATGAACTATTTCTGGGATCAATTGGAGCAGATTCCCGGACTCCACGCGATTCGCGTGGACGAATCCACCGGCTCCAATATGGCAGGCTGGTACTGTCCGCACGGCATCTATCATCCCGAGGAACTGGGAGGTCTTTCTGTCAAGCGCTTCTGCGCTGCCATGCGTGCCGAGGGTGTGGATTGCTGCTGGGAGGGTGGCAATTACAGCTTGCACACTCATGCATTCTTCAGAGATTTCGATCTGTTCAATGCAGGAAAGCCCACACGTATTGCGTTTAACGAGCACGATGTGCGCGAGGATGACGTAAAATGCCGTCCCTCTGAGGAGATTTTGTGCTTCCAGATTCCGTGGTTCAAGCATTTTAACAAGGAATGGATCGACAAGTACGTTGCCGTGTTCCGTAAGGTCGCCTCGCATTACGAGGAGCTTTTGGTCGATGATGATGATAAATCTCAAGGTGGAAGATGGTACGGCGTTGCGAACTGAACAGATAAAAAATGAAGCCCTGTGGAAAAAACTCCGTAGGGCTTCATTTTTTGTTTGATGTTATTTATGCCTTTGGCTCAAGGCTTTTTGCGTAGCTGTAAATCTCTTTGATACCGTCGATAAGCTCCCGCGCGGTTTCGCTCTCGGTTTCCGTATTGAAAAAGCTCGGAAGCTCCGCAAGGCTTGCATTGACGTCTATCCACAGTCCTGCAGCGCTCACCTCGTGAACCGTTCCCGTGTTCAGATCCTCCCATGTACCCTTTGGAAGATATACGGATCGTGACGTGCCCTCAGTGAGGATGGGCGCGATCAAGAAGGCATCGCCGAGCACGTATTCATCCTCGATCGAATAAACGTTTTTATCGTTCTGCCAGCCGAGGACCAGATGGCGCATGACGGGCATTCCCGTCGCGCTTGCCTCCTTGGAAAGCTCGGTGATATAAGGAGTCAGATGCTCGTGCAGCTTTGTATAGGCACGGTAGATCTCGGTGACGTAGGTATAATCCTTCATAACGGTATTGCCGTCTTTATCCTTGACCTCATTACCGTTTGCATCAAGAAGCGGGAATTCCTTTGCAAACTGGTATGCGCGCTTGACGCGACCGTGTGTCTGGATGCAGAGCGTATACGCACTGAACTGCGTACCTCTGATAAACACGGCGCTTTCATATTCTACACGCTTATGAACCGTGGCTAATTTTTGATCGTATCCGTATTGGTAACCCGACATATCGTAGCTCATGTACGGTACACCGGAAAGTCCGGAGGAAAGGATCGCGGAAAGCTGATAGCTCAAGCCGTCCCAATAACGCATCTGGTCACCTGCCCACATATAGGGCGCGCGCTGGGAACCGATGCCGCCGCCACGTGTGTAGCACATGCCGCTGTCCGGCTTCTGCGAGATCATATCCCAGAACCTTGCACAGAACGCAGTGGGATACCAATGGTGAGAGCCCGCCGTGGGGATGTTTTCGTCAAAATAGTTGAGCTTGTAGTTTTCGGGGAGCGTTTCGCAGAAGTCGATCTTCGCACCGTCCACACCGATCTCGTTGGAAAGATAATGCCAATAGTCCTCAAAAAACCACAGGACAACGTCAGGATTTGTCACGTCGATATATACGTGCGTTTCCGTTGCATCGCTGACATCGGGGTTGTTGGTATTTGCCGTCGTATCGGGAAGGCTGTGCGAGGTCGATCCGTCCGGACGTGTCTGTGTCAAAAGGTAACTTGGATGATAACCTGTAACCCCTATGTTCGCGGTGCCTACGCGGATGTAAACAAGAAATTTTTTGCCGATGGAATGTACGTAATCGCAAAGTTCCTTGAGGTCGTTGTGCTTTTCGGGATTGTACGGTCCCCAGCCCTCGGCAAGTACGCCCGTCCAGGGAAGGTCATAGGCCTCCATGTTTGCGATCATCTCGTAAACACCCTCGTTTCGCCCATCCTTTTCGTCGGGGATGATATCTGCCGTCCATTTTTGAGAAAATTCGGGACTGATCGAGCAAACCAACATTCCGTAGCTCCACTCCTCGGGAAGTCCGGCAAAGCCGCTGAGTGCGCTGTATCCGTAGATCACCTCGGGGATCTTCTCGGTTGTAAAGACGTAGCAGTCGATCGGAGCGCCTGTGATGACGGCGGACCACGTACCGTTTTTCTTTGAGTCGAGATCGAGCATCATGTGCTCGTAGTTGTTGAGAAAGATTCCCGAGCCACGGGAGGAGGAAAGAAGCGGGATCGCCATGTAGCAAGCATTCGCGCGGCTCCAGATGTCCTTGGTAAACATTTCGATCAGCTTACCCCTTTGGTTTGCTCCGTTAAATCTCTCTCCTGTGCCAAAGATGGCTTCATCCTCTTCAAGTTCTCCAACGATCGTTCCCGCGCCTGCGTTGTGCGAAATGTTTGTGATGGAGGCGGCAAGTGAACCGCTTTTCGTGTAGAAATCCATACGGAAGGAGGAAAGACCGATCACAGCACGGCTTCCGCTTTTGCTTGTTACGGTCAGGCTGTTCCCTGCCTTCAAGGATGTGACCTCCTCAAGGTAAAAGCGCTCATCCTCCGTGCCGAGGGTATGCTCGCCGAGAGAATATGCAAGAAGCTGGGAGGCTCCCGTGTCACGGAACTTCCCGGATTTGCTGTACTTTGTCTGTATACGCCAACCCTCGTTGCCTGTAAAGGAAAGGCGAACGTAGGTATACATCGAGGGACCGTTCTCGAGTGCGAATTCTACCGAACGCGGATCCGTGTTTTCCATAAGCGTTACAGTGGGGATCTTGTTGGGGTGATAGGTAAAGACGTAATCGGCATAAAGTCCGTAAAGCTTTTCCGTTGCGGATTTGCGGACGGCTTCTTCCATAAAGAAGATGACGGCAGAGCAGAGTGCTTGATCACTTTCCGCATATATGAGAATACGCGTGTCGACCACGCAGATCACAAAGTCGGTGTCCTCAAGATCAAAGCTGTCGATCACGTCAAGCGTTTCTTTTCTCTTGACCTCGCCAACGGTAATTTCGTAGTCTGCTTGCTTTTCCGAGGAATGTACGACAGGGATCTCCACACCCGTAACGTCACAGATATTTGCCGCCAGCGTCATGCATTGCTCTGCAACGCGTGTGTCTGCGCTGATATCGTAAACGATCTGGAACATCGGCTCGTCTTCCTCATTCGTTGCTGCGACGTTGATGAAGCGATCTGTGTCGGCATCTTCTGTGTTAAGAAGGAGACTCTGCTCTCTATGTATGAAATTTGGATGCTCATCGACGGCGTCACTCACTTGTGCCGTCGGTATGACCTCGGAACAGCCGAAGATGCCGAGCAGCATGGCAAGCAAAAGCAATGTCGAAAGCAATCGGATCCTCATTTCAAAGCTCCTTCAATGACGGCGTTGACAGCCTCGCGCATAGCGAGAACAGTTTTTGCATCCTTTGCACAACGGTCAAAGCGGATATCTCCTTTGAAGATTTTCTCAAGGGATGCGATAAGCGTATCCTTGCCGCAGATCTTTTCTGCGAGGCGCATGGCAGAGAGATCCTGCAATGCTTCGGTAAAGGAAAGAATGCGGATGGATTCAAGCGCCGTTCCATCCTGCGCGGGGTAGACGGAATGCGTGTCTCCCGCAGGAACCCAGAATTCACCGCTTTGCTCCAGGTAAGGATCGATCTGATCGGTGGAGTTGAGGTTGTTGTAGTGATTATAGCCCCAGTGCAAAAATCCCGTGATATTGTATTTGTAAAGCTGTGCACCGATACAGCGGGTACGCCAGAGCGGCATTGCGATAAAGCGGTTGGAAACGTCCTTTTCTTGAGAGCAGCAGTAATAGGTCCAAAGTCCCGGCACCTCTGCTTCGATGAAGGGAGCAATGTGATTGTTGGCGGGAATAGGGGTCTCGACGATGCCCTCCTTCCAGAATTCGAAATTGGAAAGGGCATCCATGATGGTATAGCCTTCAAGAAGAGGCGCTACGATGCTCTTGGCGGCACGGTAGGAATCCAACTGCTCTTTATTTGGTTCGTCCGAGATGTGGAAGAAGCAATCCTTGTCTCTTCCTTTTTCCTTCATGTGAGAAAGGAAGGCAGGAATGAAGGCTTCAAGATAGTGCTTGTAATCCTCTCCCGTTGCGTCGGTCTCCCAGCCGAAGAGCTTTTGGTAAACGCCGTCCACGGTTGCCATGATCTTGGGAGCGTGGTATGCACCCCACTGGGTGAAGAAATGTGCGATCTCAAAATATTTGATACCCACGCGGTCACACATGTCGATCCAGCGGTCAAGACGGTCAAAGCCGAAGCTGTAAACGCCGCCCTTGCAGGTAACGTCTACAAGCTGGACCGTCAGGCGCTCACCACCGATCTCGGTGTCCAGAGGCGGGGTGTGGATCGGGGTAAGAAGGAGGTTGATCCCGTTTTTTACAGCGGTGCGGGCAAATGCCTCAATGATGCTCCAGTGCTTTTCCGACCAGACCTCGCATCCGTAATAGTTTGCAAGGCAGTCACCGTGGAACCACTGGGTGAAGATCAGCTCGCTTTCGGGAAGCTTCGCATCAATAATGTGGGCGCTGAAGGCTTCCTCGATGTGGATCCCTTTCTCTTCGTTTGTAAGCGTAATGGTCAGAGTATGATCGCCTGCGGGGAGATTTTCGCCCGGCTCAAGATCGATCCAAAGCGAGCGCGTTTGTCCTCTTTGCGCGGTGATCGCTCCGTGGTAGTGAAGAGGAAGCAAAACGTCGGGATAGAGCCCAGGCTGATCGCGCAGATAATTATCGTCGGGGGCAGTGGGGGTGTAGTAGGGCAAGGTAACGGGAACGAGCCCTACGGTGCGTGCCGTGGCATAAGGCGCGAGAGCGCCGCCAAGGATCACCTTCATTCTGGCATCGTGATTGGGCTCTTCAAGGTCAGCGTAGTAAAGAAGCTGGAGGGAGAGACGCTCGTTTTTGAGCATGGAGAAGCTGTTGAAGGCTTCAAAATCCTCGATATGGCTGTCAAGAAAGCATTTTTCAAGGGAGGATACAATTTTTGTTGTGATCATGAGTCGTTTCCTTTCTTTTTTAATAGTCTATACGGCTTCAGTATAACACAGAAAAAATGCGGTTGCAAGTTTTTTTTCAAATTGGAGCCAAAAACAAATCGAACGGGGCTTTTTTTAAACCCCGTTCGATTTGTTTTTGTGTCAAATTCCGGCTGCCAGACGGTCCAGCATGATCTCAGCACTCTTGACGTTGGTTGCCAGGGGGATGTTCTGGACATCGCACAGGCGCAGAAGCGCGGAAACGTCGGGCTCGTGAGGCTGAGCAGTCAGGGGATCGCGCAAAAACAGCACCAGATCCAATTCACCCTCTGCGATCATAGAGCCGATCTGCTGATCTCCTCCCAAAGGACCGCTCTTCATACGGGTGATCTTAAGTCCCGTTTCACCCATTACAAGCGTTCCCGTGGTGCCTGTTGCGTAAAGCTCGTGAGGCGCCAACACATCTCTGTATTTGATGGCAAGTGTGATCATGGCGTCCTTCTTTTTATCGTGTGCGATCAGTGCGATTTTCATTATGTTTCTCCTTTTTGTATTTGTTATGAGTTATGAATATAAGCGTTTTTGTAAGCTCTGTCCTCAGCGAATGACGGGCGTTGCCGAGAAAGAGTGTGCGATGTGTGTGACTTTGGTCTCTCAGGTCGCGTTGGCAGAAGGGGGAGCTTCCATGCTTCGCGGGAGAAGCTTTTTTAGTACCCGCAGCATAAAGACAACAGAAAGGATCACGCTGACGATCTCGGCAATCGGGAAGGCAAACCAGACAAGATCCACATTCCCGGCAAGGGAGAGCAGGAAGGAGGCGGGAATAAGAACGAGGAGCTGACGTCCGACGCTGGTAAAGAGGCTGTAAATGCTTTTTCCCAGCGCCTGGCAGACAGAAGAGGTCACAATGCAAAAGCCCGCGAAGATGAAGCTGAGACTGATGGTGCGAAGTGCGACCGTGCCGATCTCCAGCATTTCGGCGTTCGCGTTGAATATGGAGAGCAGCTGTGCGGGGAATATCTGAAACATCGCAAGACCGAGAAGCATATAGGAAATGGCACACACCGCTGCCAGACGGATCGTTTTCATGACGCGCTCCCGACGTTTGGCTCCGTAGTTATATGCGATGATGGGAACCATGCCGTTGTTGAGACCGAAGATCGGCATGAATATAAAGCTTTGCAGCTTGAAGTAGATGCCGAAGACGTTCATCGCGCTGACACCGATGTTCTCAAAGCTGCCAAGCACCATGTTCATGCAATAGGTCATAAGAGATCCGATCGCTTGCATGAGCACCGAGGGAATTCCGATGATCAGAATATCTTTCAAAAGGCGGGCACGCGGGAGGATGGCGATGAGGCGAAGCTTGATTTCCTTGTTGAAAAAAATGTTGAAGAAAATGCCGAGCGCACCCGAGACGAGCTGTCCGATCACGGTGGCGACTGCGGCACCGTAGATGCCCATGCCGAGCCCGAAGATCAGGATCGGGTCAAGGATGATGTTGATGATCGCACCTGTCATTTGCGTAACCATGCTGAGCACGGTTTTTCCGGTGGATTGGAGAAGACGTTCACAGGTGATCTCAATGAAAATGCCTATACAGCCGATGCAGATAACGGACAGATATTCGACACCGTATTGCCGGATCAAGGGATCGCTCCCCGACTGTGTGGAGACGTAAAGGGGAATGAGGAAAATGCCGACCAGCAAAAACAAAAGATAGCCGCAAAGAGTGAGAAAAAATCCCTGTCCCGCAATCTTGTTTGCACGGTCAAAATCCTTTTCCCCAAGAGCACGGGAAAGGAGTGCGTTCATACCGACGGCAAGCCCTACGGCAACCGCGATCATAAGATTTTGTATGGGGAATGCGATGGTCAGTGCGGCGGTTCCCGCCACGGGGTTGTACATGGCAACGAATATGGAATCCACAATGTTGTAAAGTGCTTGCACGAGCATGGAAATAATGATGGGGAGGGACATGGAGAAGAGAAGCCGCGGGATGGGCATCACGCCCATTTTGTTTTCCTGCCCTCCCCGAGCGGTCTTTTCTGAATTTTTCTTCATATGTTATTTTCCTGTCTGTTTCTTTAATATCACTTGATATTCTATCATATTTGGTCGGTGCTGTCAATGTTTTTTGCGTCGCCTAAGTTGTTTTTTCAAAGGAAAAAGCATTTTCACAAGGAGAATACCCCTCATGAAAATGCTTTTGTTGTGTTTTACTTCATTCTGTCTGTGCGGCGATGCGAGAGGAGCCAATCAAAGAGCCCCTCGGTAGAGAAGGCGTTTTCCCAGATCCCGTGACCGCCGCCTACGTAGTAGATGCAGCGGATCTTTTCGGCACCAAGGTCCGTCAGCGTGTTTACCATCCTTTCCGTGCCCGTTGGATAGACTACGGGATCTTCATCTCCGTGGAAGGTAAAGATGGGCATGTCCCTCAGCCGTTCGGCATAGCGGTAGTCAACTCCGCCGCAAACAGGGATTGCTGCCGCGAAAAGGTCCGTATGGCGAACGAGCAGATCCCACGTTGCAAATGCGCCCATGGAAAGGCCTGTGGAATAAACGCGGTCGGGATCGATGCTGTACGTCTCCTTCAGGCGTGTGATCAGCTTGACCGCCGCCGCGAGAGGCCAAGATTCCGGAATTTCATCGGTGGAATAGCTTGTGTCTGTCCATGCGGGAACGAGGACCCACTTCTGATCCTCGGGACATTGGGGCGCTACGACGATGCAATCATAGAGCGGAGAATCCGTGCTCTTGAAAAACTGATTGATTGCGTTCTTGAATTGGGCTTCGTTATCGATGCCGCGCTCGCCCGCACCGTGGAAGAAGAGCACGAGCGGATAGGCTTTGTCCGCCGAATAGCTCGTGGGGACGTAGATGCGATAGGGGAGTGTATTTTCACCGTCGCAAAAGTGCTCCGCACGGAAAAGAGAGAGGGCAGAGGGAGCGGCGGGGACCGGTACGAAGGGGACCTTCATAATATTGTTTTCCATAGGCTCCCCTTTTTTCAAAGCTCCATCATAGTTTCCACAAGGCTGTAGGCGAAGAGATAGTGAAGCTCTCTGATCGGATGATTGATGTAATTGGCAAGCAGTTCCGTAACGTTTACACCTGCCGCATACATTGCTTTCCATTTGGCGTAACAGTCGCACACTCGTACACCGTTTTCGGCGGCAACTTTTTTCGCCGCGTCAAAATAGAGGTCAAGTACGCCTTCGTTCTGACGCTTTGCCGTTCCCTCCGCGATCTCTGCAAATCGGGGATTTTTGACGTGACAGCTAACGTGCGTGTTCATCATGTTCTCGGTCATAAAGATGCATTCCGCACCCGTAGCCTTTACCTGCTTGAAGATGTCGTCAAGAGCCTTGACGTACTTTTCAAGTCCCGCTTCTCCGTTGGCGCAGTCGTTCAGCCCGTAGCTGACCACTACAAGGTCCGGCTTGAAGGGGAGGATGTCACGCTCCAGGCGGGAAAGTCCGTTGGGAGCGTTGTCTCCGCTGATGCCGCAGTTGACAATATTGATGTGCGACTTAGGGAAGAGCATGTGCAGAATTTCGCTCACGCGCGTGCTATAGGCATTTTTGTTTTCAAAGACGGTGTCGATGGCGCGTCCCGATTCAAACAGCTCAAAGCATCCCTGGGTCACGCTGTCGCCGAGAAATGCAATGGTTGCGGGAGCGGCACCATAAAGATCATTTTGTTTTTTTGCAAGTTTTTCTATGATTTTCATTTTTTATCCCCCTTTTTATAGCTCGCGCTTGCCGAAAACCGAGAAGCTGATCACCCCGGGGCGGATACCCCGGGGAGCGCCGAGGATGGTCAAGCGCGCAAGATTTCCCTTGCAGGACGGGAAGGTACGGTAGTCAATGGTAAGATCTGTGGTGTTGTCGGAGCAATCGAGTACAGTTGTCCATTCCTTTTCATCCGAGGAAAGCTCGATCTTATACTGAATGGGGCCGGGAAGCACGCCCCCGTCGTACTTCAGTCCCGTATCCTGCCAGATCACACGGGAGGCGGAGACACGATAGTCTGCGGCGAGTTTGACGGTCAATTGCGGCAGAGGGTCGGTGTCCTCCGGTTGCCACCACGTGTTCAGATTTTGCTCCAGTGCGTAAAAGCCCTCGCGTCCTTCCTTCATGCTCGATGCCTTGACGCGTGCACGGAGCTGGAAGGTTAGGGGAAGAAGCCCGACAGTTCCTTCAAGCTTCTCACCGGGACCGTATTGAGGCGTATCGGTGATCCCCTTGCAGTATAGCTCGCCGTCCTCGTTGATATAGATGCGATCCATACCGATGCGGCGTTCAAACACGTGATTGACGCCCATACGCATGGTGTAGAAGGTCCAGAGTGTATCGTTGGGCCCCTCCGCGACGCATCCGTGTCCCGCGCCGCTGACAAGTCCGTGAACGTGGCGTGTCAGGGGATTGTTTTTCTGGTAGACGAAACCCGAAAGGGGACCCTCGTCGGAATAGTAAACACCCTGTGCGTAGGTCTCGAACTGCGTGCCGTTGCCGGAATAGATCAGATAGTATCTGCCGTTCTTTTTGATCATCCACTGTCCTTCGCACCAGCCCATCTCGGTGTTCTGGTTATTGGCACCGAAGCGTTCCCAGGCATGCTCGGATTCAAAGCCGAAGAGAAATTTCGGTTCGGTGATAAGATGATTCGGATGATCGGGATCGAGCTCAGCACCCATGGTACCGATGACTCTTTTGCCCTTCCCGTTGTCCGCAAAATCTGCCCAATAAAGGTAGATGCGTCCGTCGTCGTCCTTCAGAAGCGCGGGATCCATAACGGTAAATTCCGTGCCGTCGGGACGGACGAGCTTGCCGACCTCTGTAAACGGACCGCGTGGGGAGTCTGCGACGAACATGGGTCTTGAGTGAACGGCGAGCCAAACCTTTCCGTTGTGTACCATGGGAGCGGGGCTGTAGCCGGGGGCTTCATAGGGAGTTGCGGGGATGTGGTGCCAGTTGACGAAATCCTCGGATTCCCAAAGGATGCCGTAGCTGGGATAAAGATACCATTTCCCTTCAAAGTAAAGGACGCTCGGGTCGGAGATGGAGCGATAGTCCTTTTGGGATTCTCCCGTCCAATCCATATCGTGGTTTCCGTCCTTTCCTCGAGGCAGCTCGGGGATGGAAAGAGGATTGCAGTAGGTGTTATATTCGTGAAGCTCCATGCCGTTTAGTTCCTTTCCTCGAATTCTTTGATTTTTTCGTATACGTATTCCGCATAAAGGCGGTGTCCCTCCGTGTTGGGGTGCACACCGTCCTTGATATATCGGCGGCGATGCTCCTCATTCTTGGCGTCGATCGGAACGCCGAAGCCGTCGATGACAGGAAAGCCGTACGTCGCAGCGCGTTCCTCAATGGCGTGACGGTAGGCAGAGAGGGGAAGCCCCAGCTTGTTGGCGTCCTCGTCATGACGGTGGATCGGAGTGATGATGTAAATGCGGGACGACGGATATTTTTCCTTGAGCCCGCGGTACATGACGTCCAGCGCGCCGTAGAAGGAAATATCCTCCTTATCATCCGCGGTGCCGAGCGGGATCTGAGTTCCGAAATCATTGGTTCCTGCGGCGATGATCACGGTGTCGGCATCCTCCATAAGCTGATAGCGGAGAGACATTGCGTGTTCCGGGAAGACCGTGGTGGTTCTGCTGACGGCAATACCGTTCATTGCATAGTTGATCAGCTCGTCATAGCCCAGAAGCTCCTTAAGGCGTTGGGAAAAGGTGGGATTGGCGATTGTGTTAGGGGAGCTTTCCGTGTCGGCGGTATAGGTCCCCTTGGTGATGGAATCGCCAAGTGTGATCAGCTTCATAGCTTTTCCTCCTTGCATAAATCTTTTTGTACGGACAGCTTCATTATACAATATTTCTTTTTTCTTTGCAATACAAATTGCCGTCTTTTTTTTGCACGCTTTTTTGAACTTTGTGTAATTTGATAGAGTGGGAGGGTATAAGCGGTGCATTGGTATGTCAAAGCGCCGATTTTAAAGAAAAACGGAAAGAGGGGTTGAGAAAGCCGTCGAAAAGTAGTAAAATAATAATTACAGAATCATACAAACAAGGATAAATCGTGAAAGAAAGGCAGTTTTATGAAAATCTTTGAACCGAAGCTTATTTCCTCTCTTAAGGGCTACACGGCAAAGCAGCTGACCTCGGATATCGTGGCAGGTATCATTGTGGCGATCATTGCACTTCCGCTTTCCATCGCTCTGGCGATTGCTTCGGGAGTAAATCCCGAAAACGGACTGATCACCGCCATTGTTGCAGGCTTTGTGATCGCGCTTCTGGGCGGTAGCCGTGTCAACATTTCGGGCCCCACCGCTGCGTTTGCGACCATTGTAGCGGGAATTGCCGCTACGAGCGGTTTCGGGGGCTTGGTGATCGCCACGCTGATGGCGGGTGTGATCCTGATCCTGATGGGACTTTTGAAATTCGGAGCCCTGATCAAGTACATTCCCCATACCATTACCACGGGTTTCACCTCGGGAATTGCTCTGACGATCGTCATCGGACAGATCAAGGATTTTATGGGAATCGATTTTAAGGGGGCATCTCCCATTGAGGCACCCGAAAAGCTTCTTTGCGTTTTTGAAAATATCACAACGGTCAATTGGTGGTCACTGCTTGTCGGTGCGATCGGACTTCTGATCCTGATCGTCTGGCCGAAGATCAGCAAAAAGATTCCCGGCTCGCTGATTGCTGTAGTCGTCGGTACGGCATTGGTTAAGCTGTTACAGCTTGACGGGGAGGGCTTCGGCGTTGCTACCATCGGCTCCTCCTTCGGCACTCTTTCTGCATCGTTTTCCTTCCCGAATTTTGCGGGAGTTGATTTTGAGATGATCATGGCGCTTCTCCCCTCCGCCTTTACCATCGCGATCCTGGCAGCGATCGAATCCCTCCTTTCCTGTGTGGTATCCGACGGGATGATCAAGGATCGTCACAATTCCAATACGGAGCTGATCGCGCAAGGTGCGGGAAATATCTGCTCCGCACTGCTTGGCGGTATTCCCGCTACGGGCGCGATCGCGCGTACGGCAGCCAACGTCAAAAACGGGGGAAGAAGTCCTATTGCGGGTATTGTGCATGCCCTGGTGCTTCTTTTGATCTTCTTGGTGCTGATGCCCTATGCGGCGTGGATCCCCATGCCCATCATTGCCGCGATCCTCTTTATGGTTGCTTACAATATGTGCGAGTGGAGAGGCTTCGTCAAGATCTGCAAAACTGCGCCCAAGAGCGATATACTCGTGCTTGTCGTTACCTTTGCACTGACTGTGATCTTCGATCTTGTCGTTGCGATCGCCGTAGGACTGATCCTTGCCGTTGTGCTCTTCATGAAGCGTATGGGCGACGTTACGCACATCCGTGCGTGGAACGATGAGGAGTTCTTGGCATCTCACGATCATACCAAGCTCAAGGATATCCCCGATCGCACGGCGGTCTTTGAGATCGAGGGCCCGATGTTCTTTGCGTCTGCGGATAAATTCTCGGAGCTTCCCTTGAAGGACGATGTGCGGGTAATGATCTTGCGCATGCGCGACGTTCCCGCCTTGGATGCCTCCGGAATGAAAAATCTGTTTGCAATCTTTGACGTGTGCCGCGAGAAAAACATCATTCTCCTGTTGTCTCACGCAAATGAGCAGCCCTTCCGCGTCATGAATAAGGCAGGCTTTGTCGAGGCGGTCGGACGCGAACATTTTCTCCCCAACATTGATGAAGCTTTGGTATATGCGGAGCGCATTGTAAATGAGGAAGCCGTCAAAGAGTGACCCGAAAAGGGGACCAAGTCAACAGCACCAATTGACTCGGTCCCCTTTTTGCGTTAGGGCTTCCAATATTCGGCAATGCTTTCCTTGGCAAGACGAACTACTGCGCCATTGTTCGGAATCTCCGAAGATCGTTCCGACCTTGTGCCGTGCCATTTCGAACAAACATCCGTTTGCAAGCAATAAAAGCATCGTTTGAGCGCTCAGAAGCAATACGAAAATCCATTCAATGTTTATTTTTGAGCAGTTGGACAAATCCGTCAACCGTTAGGTCCACGATCTCCTTTCCTAACTCTACCGTTGCGTCCTTCGCGCTCTCAGCAAACCAATCATCCGTTTCTGAAAGTCGCTCAAGCTTAACTGTGCCGGGATAAAGATACTCAAGCAATGAACACTCATAGATTCCCGCATGGTCGTTCGGGGTATTTGCGATCCGATCGGAAAGGAGTACCCTCACCCAATTCCATGGATTGTCCTCATTGGAAAGATCGCCGTAAAATTCTTTGTTTTCATTTTTGCCCCACCAAGCAAAGCCTTTTGTTTCGTTGAGATACTCGAAGGTCAGCTTCTTTGCCGCTTTCATACACGCAAGCGTCATGGGAAGATAGTCCTCTGTCTGATGAGTAATCAAAATATAGATATTTCTGTTGATCCCTGCCATAAAAAGCGATTTCAGAATATCGTATACATAAAGCTCAAGGGTGTCGCAGCTTACGTTGATCGTGTTACTTTCGGGCCCGCCCACCGCATAGCTTGCAACACCGTACCATATAGGGGGAAGCACAACGCAGTCCACCTGATTTGCGACCTCACGGGCGATGCCGACCGCCGTCAAGGTATCTGTCCCGTAGGGACAATGGGTGCTGTGATACTCCATCGTACCGACGGGCAGTATAAAGGGCCACCGCTCACGCTTTGCCCTGTCTATTTCTTTTGGATAACTAAGCTCCATATTCACACTGTTACTCATATCATTAATCCTTGTTTTGAATTGTATCTATAAGACCGTTTGCTACTCTGAGCTCACCAATAGTGTGATTTATTTCATAATCAAGCTGACGGAGCTTCCAACGCAATGCCGCCTCGTCACCCGTGTATTCCATGCCGGGTTCCCACCCCAAAACAGAGTCACACTGTACGATCGGAATCGTGTTTTCAACGTTTTCTTTTTCCGCAAGCAAAATTCGCTCCAGCTGATCTATGATATCGTCAAGTACTCTGCGATCGCTCTCAAAACGAAGTCGCTGCACAAGAAGATAGACCTCTTTCGTATGCTTGACGGTCACACAGGTGTTCTTCATAAACTTTATCATATTGGTAAGCTTCAGAAGCTTTTCTTCGTCGCTTCCCGTATTTTCAAGAATAGAGATCCCTTTTTCAAAAAGCGCATCCATTGTTTGGAGCTCCGCCAGTTCCTCTATCAGTCTGATACCGGGCAAGGAGGTTCTTTCCCGACCGTAAGGATGATAGGGAACGTAGTAAATATCCTTGGACACGGCATGCTCCATAGCCGGCTTTTTCCCTGCACCAAGAAGCCAAACGGGATATGCAGGACCGATTCTGAATCCACCGTATTGATCCGCGTCCGAAATAGGATAGCTCGCAATTGCTTCATCGAAGCAATCGAACGCTTCTCTGACCTTTTTCGAATGCTCCCCAAAGTCACGCCGAAGAAGATCTTCATATACCTGTTCCAAAGGTTTGATTTCTGTAAAAGCCGCCCACTTACTGAGTTCGCAAACAATCGACGGATAGAATCCGTAATGGATACATTCCTGAAGGCCGCTCACTCCCCATTCCTTCCTGGCATGGATGATCCGCCGGAGCCTTTCAATCCATCTGCCGGGTGCAGGCTCATAAGGAATCACTCCAAAATCCCAGGTTTTTCCGCCTGTGTTTGAGATGGAAGCAATCTTCATTCCTCTTTTTTTACAAGCAACGGCTTCGCTTTGGAAATATTCGCCCGGTCCTATGAAGCGGAGCGAATAGTCGGGAATGTTCGAAACACTGTTTTCATTTCTGAATTGATGGAACATATCCCACGTTGCAAGCACGGTAAGATCGTCCGGAAGATGTTCAATCAGTCGGATTCGGTCTTCCTCCGGCGCAAATCCCCAGTTATAGGTGGAAAACAAAATTTGCGTATCTTTGCTGTGTTTTCTTACTGCATTGATGATCATTTGCGCAAATTGCGGATAATCTTTGCATGGCCACCAACCGGTTTTTGGTTTTCCCGTCGGGATATCATCCACAGTGGACTCAATGCACGCAGCCGGATCACGGCTCACAAAATGGTTTGCCTCTCCCTCAAGAATGATCGATCCGATCTTGGGACAAGCGCGGAAAAGATTTCCGTACATTTGGTCGTAATATTCCTGTGCGCCCACCTCCTCCGGATGCATTGCATGAACCTTGTAAAGTTCGATATTGATCTTGATACCGTATTTTTCAGCACGGTTCGCAAGAGATCGCATGTCAATGTAATCTCCGCGGAGCGTTGTCCATCCATCCTTCAGCCATACGTCAAGACTGTCATAACCAAAGTGTGCCATAAGGGAAAGTGCCTCATCCGTATAGTCAAACATTCCGAGCGGTGACTGTACCATGCGAAAATCAAAGAGAGCTCGCCTTCTGATATTTCCTTTTTTCATAAAAGGTCCCTTTCGGAGATTCATCAGATCCTCTATAAAGAAAAGTCCCTGCATCACACCTCGCGAATCATAGCCTTCAACAAAAATGCAATCATCTTCGGTTGTGATAGAATACCCTGAGTATCCGCTTGCTTCTCCGATATCTTGAGACAAGGACAGTTGTATTTTTTGGACATCCGAAGGACAGACAGTCGCAATCATCGCACCGATTCCCATCGACACAAAAAGATAGTCCGCAAAATCCTTTGCCGCAGTGTATATGACAGCATCTTCCCACGTTGGAAGAACGATGCAAATACCGTTCTTCAGCTCCAACTCATCTGCTCCGCAAGTCTCACTGTAGTCACGGCGATCCTTTTTATGGACTTGACGGAGCTCTTCACGAAAATCGTAGTTGTTTTCTTTTTTCAACATTAAAAATCACCTCTTTACTTCATTGATAACACTATTATAACATCTCTATTTTCAATTTTATATAGACACCGCCAACATAAAGTTGTATAATATTAGCGATATTATATTTTATTTCGGAGAGATTCATCATGGAATATCTGCAAGACGTGTTTGTTTCAAATTTGAATGCTACCATTCATAACGGTGGATTCATATCTTTTTTTCCGGAGGATTATTGGAAGTCGGACTTTGACTGCTTTAATCAGAACAAATTTTACTGCATCACAAGAGGAAGCTGCACGATCACAATTGCAGGGAACAGATACCACGCTACTGCGGGTGACTGGTTTTTCATCCCAAGACAAACCGTGCACAGCTTTGAGAAAGACGATGATGATCTTTTCGAAAAATACTGGCTGCATTTCGATATTTACCCCACAGACGAAAATCTTTTCTCCTTATTGAACCTTCCTTATTTCGTGAAGGTCGAAAAGGACGACCCCGCACTCTCTCTTTTTGATGTTTACACAAAAACAAAAGGGAAATCAATCACCGATATCTTGAAAATAAAATCCTGCATTTTAAGCTTGCTGGGAAGATACATAGAGCTTTCCGAGAAGCGTCAATTTTTGGTAAAAAGTCGTACCGATGACAGACTTGATCATCTTCTGCGGTATATTCATAGCCATCTTGATAAAACGATTTCAAATGATGAGCTTTCCGCACTCTGCCATTTGCATACAAATCACTTTATACGTTTTTTTAAGGAACACACCGGACAAACGCCCATTCACTACATAAGATGTTGCAAAATGGATACAGCTAAAAGATTGCTTGAAAATTCAGATCTTAACATTTCCGAAATCATGCTGTGCGTCGGTTTTGACGATATCAGCTATTTTTCAAAGCAGTTTAAGATTTTTTATGGTATGTCCCCTCGCGAATACAGAAAATATTATAAGTTTCATCTAAAGCCCGCAAAAGATCAGCTATAACAAAACTTCAAGCAATCATAGGGGTGTCTCAAATGAGGTACGTATTTAAGCCTCACCTTCGATGACTGAAAAAAGCCTATGCCACTAAGGGATAGGCTTTTTCAGTCATCTGAAGCAACTCTCCCAAAAAGAGAGTTGCTTTTTTGCCTTCTCAAAATTGTCGGTTGAAAAGAGAGTTTTGATGTGGTAGAATATACCCATATCCCGTATGAAACAAAAAAACAACACTTGGAGGATCGAACAGTGAGTAGGATCGCGCATTTTTCCCGAAATTTACGAAGAATACGTGCTTTGCGAGGATTGACACAACGTACGCTCGGTGAGCGGTTGGGATTTTCAGAAAAGACCGTGAGCAAATGGGAATGCGGTGCGGCGATCCCCGACGTGGAGACACTGTTTTCCCTGTGTGAGATCCTGCAAACGACGGTTGAAGCACTTTTCTCCGACGGCTTACGGTATTTCCTCGGTATTGACGGGGGAGGTACCAAAACAGCACTGATGCTTGCCGATGAGGAGGGGCGGATTTTGCGCACGCACCGTGCGGACGCCTGCAATCCTGTCGATATCGGTATGGAGAATGCGCAAAGGATCTTGAAGGATGCGATCTTCGAAGTCTGCCGTGGGATCCCTCTTTCCTCGGTTTGTATGTTTGCGGGAATCGCGGGTGGCTCCTCGGGAGACACCAAGGAACGCCTATATTCTTTTTTCAAGCAATTTGGATTTGCCGCCTTTGAAAATGATTCGGATAACAGAAGCATCATCGCGGCAGGTCTTGGGGATGCGGACGGAATTACCGTGATCCTGGGAACGGGCTTTTGCGTCTATACGCAAAAGGGTGGAAAGCATCACCGCATCGGCGGATGGGGATATTTGATCGATGACGGGGGGAGCGGATATAATCTCGGTCGCGATGCTTTGCACGCATATTTTTCCGCATATGACGGGACAGGGGAGAAAACACTCCTTACCGAGGAGATCGACCGCATTCGCGCAGGCGGTGTCGAGGGACTTATCACTTACGTTTACGGAAACGGAAAAAAGGCAGTCGCCTCCATGACGCCTGCCGTGATCGCCGCTCATCGACGCGGAGATACTGTAGCAACCGCGATCCTTGAACGCAATATGGAGGAGGCGGCGCGCGTGATCGCGTGCGCGTCTCGGGAATTTGATGGTGCGTCCGTTCCCGTGATTCTTGCGGGCGGACTTACGAACGAAGCATGTGTGCTTGAATGCTTGTGTGACAAGCTTTCGGGTATTGGGATCGACAGAATCGAGATCCTTGCGTGCGAGCCCGTGGTGGGCGCTCTCATGCTTGCGAAAAAACAGAAGGGAGAAGAGCTGTGAGCGAAACAGAAAAGAGAAATCCGAAAACGATGCATATCGACAAGGCAAGCACGAAGGAGATCCTTGCCTTGATCCAGGAGGAAAATTACAATGCCGTGACGGCGATCGAGCCGGCGCTCCCGGCGATCGGGCATGCCTGCGATATGATCACGGAGAGGATGAAGCGAGGCGGCAGATTGATCTACATCGGTGCCGGTACGTCCGGAAGACTCGGCGTGATCGATGCGGCAGAGTGCCCGCCCACCTACGGTGTTTCTCCGGAGCTTGTCAGCGGCATCATTGCGGGCGGGTATGACCGCATGGTGAGCGCGGGCGAGAGCGCCGAGGACAGTGGAGATAGGGGCGTTTCGGATCTGCGGGGAAAAAATCCGAACGAAAATGACACGGTTCTTGGAATTTCCGTTGCGGGAAATGCCGCCTACGTTGCGGATGCACTCCTCTATGCAAGGAAGTGCGGCTGCCTCACGGTCGGTTTGACCTCCAATCGAGGTAGCAGACTGGATGCGGAATCTGAAATCTCGATCGTGACTGAGACGGGTGCGGAGGTCGTAACGGGGTCTACGAGAATGAAGGCGGGATCTGCGCACAAAATGGTTTTGAACATGATCTCTACCTGTGTGATGATCCGTATGGGGAATGTGTACGAAAATATGATGATCAATCTGCGCCCTACGAATATCAAGCTGAAAAGGCGTGTGATCTCCATCGTGTGTGAGATCCTTTCCTGCGACGAGGCGCGTGCTACAGAGCTTCTTGATAAATATGATTGGTCGATCAGACGCTTAGTTGACAGCGAGGAGGTAACAGAATGAGATACGCCGAGATCGTAGCAAGCGGACGCAGCGAATACCACATCGTAGGCTCTTATTTTGCGGATGAATGCGAGAGGCATGCGGCGTCTGAGCTCCAAAAATACATATACGAGGCAACCGACGTGCTTGTGCCGTACTATTCGGATATTTGTTCCAAAAGGGGACGCGAGATCCTTGTCGGCAAGGATGCAAGAAATGCGGAAGAATATCTTGCTGCGGGAGAGATTGAGAGCCTTGGTGAGGAGGGCTTCCTTGTCCGCTGCGCGGAGGATGGAACGCTTCTCATCTGCGGCGGTACCTCTCGTGGAACACTTTACGGCGTATATGCTTTTTTGGAGCGTTTTTTGGGATTTCGTTCCTTTCGGGCGGATATTGAGCGCATCGATCATACGGACGCGTTCAGAGTCCCGATAGCGGATCTCAGGGAGACTCCTGATTTTGAATATCGGGATGCTTATTTCCGCGGCGCCTTTGACGGCGGCTTTGCTTCGAAAAACCGACTGAACACCTCTGTTGCGGATATTTCGAGAGAAAAAGGGCTGAACATGAAGTTTTTCAGTGCCCACCACACCTTTGAAAGCCTTCTTCCTTCAAGGGAGTATTACGGGAAGCATCCGGAATATTATGCCTTGATCGGTGGGAGACGCTGTCCTACGCAGCCGTGTCTTTCCAATGAGGAGGTCGTTCGCATCATGACCGAAAATGTGCAAAGGACCGTGCGAGAAAATCCGCATGCGCGTGTTTTCTCGGTGGCGCAGAACGACAATATGGAATATTGCCAATGTGATCGTTGCCGCGCAGTGGATGAGCGTGAGGGATCGCCCGCGGGAAGCATGATCACCTTTGTCAACCGTGTGGCAGAGGCTGTGGAGAGAGAGGCGCCCGACGTTCTGATCCATACCTTTGCCTATCAGTACACAAGACACGCCCCGCGTTTTGTAAGACCGCGGGCGAACGTGATCGTGCGCCTTTGCAATATTGAGTGCGAGTGGTCCGAGCCCTTTGAGGAGCTTGCAAGGGCAAATGAAGGAAGCGAGGCGGCGGAGTTTGTTAAGGACATCGGAGATTGGACAAGGATCTGTCAAAGAGTCTATATCTGGGATTATGCGGTGAACTACAGTAACTACCTGCAGCCCTTCCCGAATTTTTACCAGATGGCACAGAACATCAGATTTTACAAGCGAATGGGGATCCGAGGCGTTTTGCAGGAGGGCAATTTCTCCTACGGCGGCGGTGCGGCAATGGATGAATTGAAGTCCTATCTGATCGGTCGTCTGCTTTGGAACGCGAACGCGGACACGGATGCTCTGATTGATGAATTTTTATCGGGAGTCTACGGTAAGGGTGCTCCCTATCTTAAGGAGTACATCAAGCGATTGACCGCATCTGTCAAGGGATATCGCTTAGGCATTTACGATGCCCCCGACAGCCCGTATTTTCATGATGCGGATATAGAGGAATACGAGAATCTGTTCCGCTCTGCAATGAACGCGGAAAGTGGGGAAGTGCGAGAGCGGATCGAGAGAGAATTCTTGTCGGTTGAGTATCTCAAGACCGCGCGCATTGAAGACAGTGCTGCACGTGCCGATGCAGTGGACGCGCTTTCGAAAAAGATCGTCCGTTTCCGCTTGACGGAGATCATGGAGCGCCGTAATCTGTACGATTCCTTTGAGTTTATCAAGCGCTCGCGTTACGCCAAGGACCGTACGGGGCAGTATAATATGTACTACGTTGTAAAATAAACGCGATAAATGCAAAACGAAATCAAGGGGCAGACGAAATGAAATCCATTCGTCTGCCCCTTGATGTTTAAAGGAAACCGCGGATGTCGATGGCAAGCTGCTCTTCGAGATTGATCAATCTTTTTGTGATATCCTTTGACACCTCGTCAGCCGCCTTGTATTGATTCAGATATTTGTTGAGTGATTTGACACCCATATTGCAGCCGTCTGTCATGAGATCGGCAATCGTATGATCCGACTCATGCATGGCAAGCTTGATATTGGCCTTCATCCAAGACATGCTTTTGGCAATGGGATTGGGATCCTTTCCGTCATCCTTGTATTTCTCAAGGAGCTTCTGTATTTCACTGTTGAGCTTCTCATGCTCGTCCTTGCAGTCCAGAAGATATTTTTTCAGCTTCGGGGATTTAACGTAGTCCGCAACCTCGCGGATCGAGGATGTGCCCATTTTTACACCCGCGTCGCATTCACGCAATAGTTTTATTGTATCCTGTTCGATCATTTTTTGCCCTCCTGCTTTTTTTAGTAAGTATTTCCGCCTACGGGAGACTTTATACGTATGGGGTGTTTTTTTCAAAATACACTTGACAAACAAAAAGCCGTATGATATGATTATTATCCGAGGGGCGTTAGCGCAGCTGGGAGCGCACGACACTGGCAGTGTCGGGGTCACGGGTTCGAATCCCGTACGCTCCACCAGCGGCAAGCTGCCGCCCCCAATCATCGGGGGAATACGGTGCTATGCCAAGCTTCATACCACGATGGCGGTGTTCGGTTTTAAGGCCCACGCCTCCACCAAAAAGGAAAGTCGCGCAAGCGGCTTTTTCTTTTTGTACTTCACTCTTCACTTTTCTCTAAATCCCCTGCACGACTTTTCCGGAGAAGAGATAAGAGAGGAGAGATAAGAGAGAAAAGAAAAGGTAACAGAATTTTAAATTTCTTTAAAACGTGCATATGACCATATGATGAAGTGAAAAAACTGAAAGGCTAAGACGCACGTATGGCTTCAAAATCCTATAAGTCAGCCAAAAAGGAAGGCACCGTTGGCATAGCCGATGGCGCCTTCCCTTTTGCTGGCTTGTTCATTGTGCGATTCGAAGCCCGAGAATTGCTTTCTTATTACCACGCAAAGGTGTCGTGGAGCTGACGCGCGCAGAATCCGCTGTCGGCGTAGGAAATCCCCTCGGCAGGGGAAAGCTTGCGAAGGATCGTGGCGATCTCAAGATTGCGGTGTCCCGTGTGCTCTGACCAATCGGTTTTGGGAAGTCCGCATTTGCGTGCGAAATACAGAATCGAGGAGGTGCCTGTGTGGAGCGTGTGCCAGGTCGTCATCATGAGACCGTCGGTTCCATGCTCTGTGGCGGTTTTGTAGTGAGCATCGATATTTCTCGGCTTATCCCAAGGACATCCGAGAACGTCAAAGCCCGCCTCCTTGAAAATGAGAGAGGAACGGACGGGGGAGTCCTGTGTTTCATAATGCCAATCCGCGATGACGCTGTCGGGGTGAAGTGCATGAAGGACAGGGCGCATTTTTTCCTCTGTGGGAAGGACCGCGCGACGCTTTTCCTCCGTGTCCGCATTGGTGTTGTAGGGGACTAACATATCTCCCCAAAGAATGGGGCGGCGTCCCTCCGTGATGACCTCATGCGTCAGCTCCCGCAGATAAGATTGAAGCCCATTCAAGGGATAGTATTCGGAGGAATAGAGGTATGCCTCATCACAGCCGATGTGGAAAAACTCTCCGTTTCCAAACAACTCGTAAAGCTCACGCCGCATCCTTCGAAGAAGATCGCGGGAGGCGGTTGAGAAGATATCCCAGCACCAGCCGTCGGGCGTGAAGAGGTATTGAAGAGCGGGATTCTGGTCGAGAACGACGTGCTTGCCCGAATCGAGACGGCAGGCGGAAGCGTGACCGAGATGGTTGATCATGGGGATCGGTTCCATACCAAGCGCACGTGCCTCGCGAAGGATGGGGGTGATCTCCTTCTTGGTGTATGCGTTTTTCCAAGCGAGCTCCGAGAGAACGTCAAAGCGCAGCATCCCCCAGAATTCCAGCACAACGTGCGTATAGGAGAGCACACCGCAAAGGCGCACAAGACGGCGAAGGACGGGTAGCGTCGTGTTTGGGAATACGCAAAGATGGATCATGCGACGGGACACGGAAAAGCTGCCGTGAACGTCACATACGGGGGCGCAGTAGGTGTCGGGCTTACCTCCGACGGCGCGGATCTGCAAAAGCAGTGCGGAAAAACCGCGCAGGGTACCTTTAAGATCGCGCCCGCGGATGCCGATGCCAAAGGGACGGATGCAAAGCGTGTATTCGTCCGTCTCGTTCAAAGGAAGAAATTCTGCGTTTCCTATCGAGATCTCATTGTCGACTCCGAGATTTACGTCAAGTATTCCGCGTCTTCCGACAAAGCCGCCCCAAATATCCACCAGGGCATTGCCGTCGGCTGCTTTCGGAAGGGTGAGCGTTACGCGTGTGTCAAAAATGTAATTTTTTTCATCCATTTGCAACTATCTCCTTTTTTGTCTTTAGCCTTATTATACACCGCATATCTTTTCCTGTAAAGTCGAAAAAACAAAAGAATGGTGGATTTTTCGCTCTTGACACCGTTGCGTGCGTCTGGTACAATATATAAGGAATTCCTTGAAGGGGGGAATGTGCGTGTTTTTTGAGAATGACGGCTTCTCCGTGCGCATTTTTGCGGTGGAGCGATTTGTCTGGGATGCGGCGGTGCGTTCGGTGCGTCCCCGTCCCTTCGGTGCGTTGGTTTTTCGTATCGGAGGGGAAGGGCGGTTCTTTTTTGGGGATGGAACACGGGTGCTCTCCCGCGCGGGAGACGTGATCTACGTGCCGCAGGGGCTTTCCTATGAGGTGGAGCATACCGCAGGCGAGGTGCTGGCCATGCATTTCCGTGAGAGCGGAGGTGGGGAGCGGGCGGAGAATTACACCCCGAAGAATTCTTGTGCGGTCGCTGAGCTCTTTTTTGAAGCGCACCGTCTATTTTCTGCGGGAACACTTCCCGCACGGATGGAGACACTTTCCGTGTTTTATAAGCTTTTGTCGATGCTTGGGGAAGGGGAGACGCAAGAGGCTTGCGAAAGCACGGCTTTTTTGCGCGCCTTTTCGATTCTTGCCGAGGAGTATGCCGATGCAGGGCTTGGCATTGCCGAGATCTGCTCCCGTGCGGGAATCTCGGAATCTGCTTTTCGCAGAAGCTTTTGCGCCCGTTACGGAAAGCCCCCCATCCGGTTTCTGACCGAGCTGCGCTTGCGTCGGGCTCAAAGGCTTTTGGTGTCGGGCAAGGAAAGCGTGGAGAGCATTGCGCTTTCCTGCGGCTTTCGGGACGTCAAATACTTTTATCGCGTTTTCAAGCGTTATTTCGGCACAACTCCCTCGGAATCGCGATCGGTTTGAAGTTTTTTCATCCTTTTCCTTTATGTTTTTTGAGAAAAAATTCACAAAATCTCTTTACTTTTGTGAAAAGGTGTGTTATGATATAGAGTGAGATAGAAGGTGATCCGACGGGTTGCGCCGGGTCACTCATCTGAAAAATACTTATCAGGAGGTCTTTAATCCAATGGCTATTGAAAGAAGAAAGATTTCAATGGATGGTAACACCGCCGCGGCGCACGTATCCTATGCGTTTACCGAAGTGGCCGCCATCTACCCGATTACTCCTTCCTCTCCCATGGCAGAAGTAACCGACACGTGGGCAGCTACCGACAAGAACATTTTCGGTGAGCCCGCAAGAAACATCCTCGGCGACACCGTAAAGGTGATGGAAATGCAGTCCGAGGCAGGTGCAGCAGGTGCCGTTCACGGCTCTCTTGCAGCAGGTGCTCTGACCACCACCTACACCGCATCCCAGGGTCTTCTTCTGATGATCCCGAACATGTACAAGATCGCAGGTGAGCTTCTTCCCTGTGTCATCCACGTTTCCGCTCGTTGCGTAGCTTCTCACGCACTTAACATCTTCGGTGACCACTCCGACGTGTATGCATGCCGTCAGACCGGTTTTGCGATGATGGCTGAGACCAACCAGCAGGAGATCATGGACCTTGGTGCGGTTGCGCATCTTGCTACCATCAAGGGTCGTGTTCCTTTCCTGAACTTCTTCGACGGCTTCCGTACCTCTCACGAGGTTCAGAAGATCGGTGCTTGGGATTACAAGGATCTCGAGGAAATGGTTGATAAGGATGCGATTGCCGCATTCCGTGCACGCGCCCTGAACCCCGAGCATCCCGTTCTCCGCGGCTCCGCAGAAAACGGTGATATCTTCTTCCAGCACAGAGAAGCATGCAACCCCTACTACGATGCACTTCCCGCAATCGTTGAGGAGTACATGGACAAGGTCAACGCGAAGCTCGGCACCGATTATAAGCTCTTCAACTACTACGGTGCACCCGATGCTGAAAGAGTCATCATTGCTATGGGCTCCGTATGTGACGTTGCTGAGGAAGTCATCGACTATATGCTTGCTCAGGGCGAGAAGGTAGGTCTTATCAAGGTTCGCCTTTACAGACCCTTCGTTTCAGCAAAGCTCGCAGAGGCGATTCCCGCAACCGCTAAGAAGATCGCGGTTCTTGACAGAACCAAGGAGCCCGGTGCTCTCGGCGATCCTCTCTACCTCGACGTTGTCGCAGCTCTTGCAGAGACCGGCGTAAAGGCAACCGTTGTCGGCGGTCGCTACGGTCTTGGCTCCAAGGATACCACGCCCGCTTCCATCTTCGCAGTATACGCAAACCTTGCGAAGGACGAGCCCAAGAACGGCTTTACCATCGGAATCGTTGACGATGTGACCGGTCACTCTCTTGAAGAGACCGTAGTTCCCGACACCGCATCCGAGGGCACCATTTCCTGCAAGTTCTGGGGTCTTGGCGGCGACGGTACTGTCGGTGCAAACAAGAACTCCATCAAGATCATCGGTGACCACACCGACAAGTACATTCAGGCATACTTCCAGTATGACTCCAAGAAGACCTCCGGTATCACCATTTCCCACCTGCGCTTCGGTGATACCCCCATCAAGTCTTCCTATTACATTAATAAGGCTAACTTCGTTGCATGCCACAACTCCGCTTATCTGAAGAAGTATGACATGATCTCCGACGTAAAGCCCGGCGGTACCTTCCTTCTTGACTGCGCTTGGTCTCAGGATGAGCTTGACGCACATCTGCCCGGCAAGGTAAAGGCTTATATCGCTAACAACAACATCAAGTTCATCACCATCGATGCTACCACCATTGCTACCAAGCAGATCGGTAACGCGAAGGTTAAGAACACCGTTCTTCAGTCCGCGTTCTTCTCCCTTGCGAACATTCTTCCCAAGGATGAGGCGATCGAGTACATGAAGAAGGCTGCTTACAAGTCCTACATCAAGAAGGGACAGGCAATCGTTGACCTCAACTATGCCGCAATCGACGCAGGCGCTGACGCTTACGTTGAAGTAAAGGTTCCCGAGGCTTGGAAGAACTGCGCAGAGGATGCTCCCAAGGCTGCATTCAAGAGCCCGAGAGCTGACCTTGAGAAGTTCGTTAACAACGTAGTGAATCCCACCAACGCTATGGCGGGTGACAGCCTCCCTGTTTCCGCATTCAGCGATTACGTTGACGGTACCTTCCCGCAGGGCTCTACCGCTTCCGAGAAGCGCGGTGTTGCCGTATACGTTCCTTCCTGGAATCCCGAAGCTTGTATCCAGTGTAACAACTGTGCGTTCGTTTGTCCTCATGCCTGCATCCGTCCCTTCGCAATGACCGAGGAGGAGGCTGCAAATGCTCCTGAGGCTACCAAGTTTGCTGCGAAGCCCGTGTTGAAGACCAACTACAAGTTTACCATGTCCATTTCTCCCGCTGACTGTATGGGTTGTACCCTCTGTGTCAAGGCTTGTCCCGTCAACAACAATCCTAAGATGGGTACCGCGCTCGAGATGG
>SVSZ01000014.1 GCA_015064025.1 Oscillospiraceae bacterium
CCAAGCGGAGAATAGTTCATTCTCGCCGCACAGTCCGCAAGTCTTCCGTCGTCACGGCGCAGCATCATAGCATACGCCAGAAGCTGCTGTGCGAAGGTGATGGGCTGTGCACGCTGAAGATGCGTGTATCCCGGCATAATGGCGTCCTTATTTTTTTCAGCCTGCTCACACACCGCATCGATCAGATCCCGCACCAGCGTGCGGATCTCTCGGATCTCGTCGCGCAGATACAAGCGGATGTCAAGTGCCACCTGGTCGTTTCTGCTGCGTGAGGTGTGCAGCTTTTTGCCAACGTCACCGATCCTCGCCGTCAGCTCTGCCTCCACAAACATGTGGATATCCTCAGCCTCGGGATCGATCGGAAGCGTTCCCGCATCGATATCGTCAAGAATTCCCTGCAAGCCGTCAATGATGGCTTCGCTTTCCGCGTTTGTAATGATCCCACAGACCGCCAGCATGGTCGCGTGCTCCATAGAGCCCGCAATATCCTGGCGATACATGCGTGAATCGAAGTGAATGGAGGAGTTGAAGTCGTCCGCCTCACGAGAGAGCGCACCTTCGGTTCTCCCTGCCCACATTTTTTCCATGATAAAAAGCTTTCCTTAAACGTTTGTTTTCTTATTTGTTCTTGTTCTTAGCCGCAACCTGTGCCTGCACGGAAATGGGAAGCCCCCACAGATTGATAAAGCCCTTGCTGTCCTTCTGATCGTATACGTGATCCTCACCGAAGGTTGCGATCTCCTCGGAATAAAGCGACCAATCACTCCATGCACCCGCCTTGATCATGTTGCCCTTGTAAAGCTTGATCTTCACCTTACCCGTAACGTGCTCCTGCGTCTTGGAAACGAACGCGGAAAGCGCCTCGCGCAAGGGGGTATACCACTGACCGTTATAAAGCAGCTCACCAAAGGTCACGGAGAGCTCCTGCTTCTTGTGCATAGTCATCTTGTCAAGGCAGAGGGACTCAAGGTAGCTGTGAGCGAAATAAAGGATCGCTCCACCGGGAGTCTCGTAAACGCCGCGGCACTTCATACCTACAAGGCGGTTTTCCACGATGTCCAGAAGTCCGATGCCGTTCGCACCGCCTACCTCGTTGAGCTTGAGAATGATCTCCTTCGCACTCATCTTCACACCGTCAAGAGCTACGGGCTTACCTGCTTCAAAATCAAGCGTTACGTAGGTAGGAGCGTCGGGTGCTTGCATAGGAGACACGCCCATTTCAAGGAAGCCGGGCTTGTCATACTGCGGCTCATTGCCCGCATCCTCAAGATCCAATCCCTCATGGGAAAGATGCCACATATTCTTATCCTTGGAGTAGTTGGTCTCACGGTTGATCTTAAGCGGAACGTTGTGCGCCTCTGCGTACTCGATCTCCTCCTCACGGGACTTGATATCCCACTCACGCCAGGGAGCAATGATCTTCATACCGGGAGCAAACGCCTTGATAGCAAGCTCGAATCTGACCTGGTCATTTCCCTTACCCGTACAGCCGTGGCAGATCGCGTCAGCGCCCTCGGCGATCGCGATCTCTGCCAGACGCTTACCGATGATGGGACGTGCCAGCGCGGTTCCCATGAGATATTCCTCGTACTTCGCACCCGCCTGAAGGCTGGGGATGATCATATCCTCAACAAACTCCTCGGTCAGATCCTCAATATAGATCTTGGATGCACCTGTTTTGATCGCCTTCTCCTCAAGTCCCTCAAGCTCGTCCGCCTGGCCGACGTTTCCGGAAACCGCGATGATCTCGGGATTGTTATAATTTTCCTTGAGCCACGGAATGATGATGGACGTATCCAAGCCGCCCGAATATGCCAAAACTACCTTTTTGATCGATGTATCCTTCATAATGAAAGCCTCCTCTATACGTACGGAATACCGCCTTTGAATATTCCAAAATTCGATGTGCATAATTATACATCATCCTTCAAAAAAAGTCAACCTTTTTTCGGAAAATATTTTTCTTTCTATGTTTTTCTATATTTTGCACAATCTCCCCGATAACCCATTGCCTTTTTTGTTTAAAATTCCCTTGTGTTTGTGCGAATATTTATTCATTTATTCGCGAATATCATGAATAAAAAGCCGTGCCACAAAAAAAGAAGGCGGAGGACGCGCCGCATTCGCACGGTTCCTCCGTCTTCCTATTTATTTTATGCAGCGCACACGCGGCATCGATCAGTACTTCGCCACGATCTCTGCCATGCGAGGCAAAAGCGCCTCGATCTCACTCACAAGCTTAAACTGCGTACGGCAACGGTCAAGGTTGTGGTTTTCTCTGTGGATCTGGAAATATACGTCCCCGTTGAGGTGATCGGCAAGGAAGCGGATGCCGCATTCCAGCGTCATTATCAGAACGGACATGGGAAGCAGCTCTCTTTCCTTCTCGGTAATGCTGTCCCCGAGCTCCTCAAGGAATGCCTTTGTGAACACCTCAAACTTTTCAAGATCAAAATGGATCTTGTCAAGATCGGTCTCATCCTCAGCTCCGGTGGAAGCACCGAAGCGAAGTGCGTCACCGAAGTCGTAGAGCATGGAACCCGGCATCACGGTGTCCAGATCGATCACGCAGATCGCCTTGCCCGTTGCCTCGTCCAGAAGAACGTTGTTGAGCTTGGTATCGTTATGGGTAACACGAAGCGGTACGCTTCCGTCCGCAATGGCGTCCGTGATCACAGATGCATATTTCTCGTGTGAGAGCGCAAAGTCGATCTCTGCACGCACCGTATCTGCACGGCGTGCGCGGTTTTCCTTCAGTGCATCCGCAAACTGACGGTAACGGTTGACGGTGTCGTGGAATTTTTCAATGGTCTCATACAGCTCTTGCGCAGGAAAATCCGCCAGCATCCGCTGAAAGTCTCCAAAGCCGTGTGCTGCCTCTGCAAAATCCGAAAGGCGATCCACACGCTCAAGAGACACCGTATCCTCAACAAAATAATAAGCGCGATAGTAGTCCCCTCCGACAGTTTTATAATAGGGCTTTCCGTCCTTAGCACGCAAGAAAGTCAACGTCCTGCGCGAGGGATCCTCGCCTGCGGCGGCAACCTTTTCTCTGATAAAGGAGGTCACTGCCATGATATTCTCCATCACCTCTTCGGGTCTTGTAAAAACAGCGGTATTAATTCGCTGAAGGATCACACGGGGCGTACTGTCAACAAGATATGTACGGTTGATGTGACCGTTTCCGTGAGGAAGCGCACCTGCCTCCACGCCAAACTGACTCAGAATTTCAGACAACTCGCTCATCATTCTTCCCTCTCTTTCCCTATTTCTCTTGATTTTTCGCACAATTATCTATAAAAAAAGAGAAACCTCTTGATTTTCAAAGTCCATTATGCTATTATAATTATAATATATCCAAAAATAAATAGATATATGGAAACGGACATAAAACCTTTGAAAAAAGCTCAAAAAATCACGGAATACACACACAGTGCACTGACAGACTGCGGAATCGCACGCTGTCCCGACATCCTCGCTTTTCACTGGTCACTTTATCAAAGCTTTGAAAAGCACTACGATTTCGGCGGGGAGAGACACCCGTTTTATGAGCTTGTCTACGTTGCTGAGGGTACCGTCGGCGTTACCGCAGGCGAGGAGGTCTATTCCCTTTGCTCGGGGCAGGTCCTTCTGCATCATCCCGACGAATTTCACCGCATCTGGTCGGAGTTTGAAAGTGCACCGCGCGTACGCAATCTCTCCTTTTATGCCGCCGCGATCCCCGTATACGGAAGCCGCGTGCTTCAGCCCTCCGAGGAGGAGTGTGCGGAGCTGACGGAAATCTGTGACGCGGTCACGAAGGGTCTTGCCGCCAATGATCGCGCTCTGCTCAACGAGCAAAGGCTCCGTCTTGAGCTTTGGCTTTTACGCATGACAAAATCCAAGGGGGAACCGATCATCCATCCCACACTTCCGTCCGCACTTCGCTATGCGGAGATCGTCAATCTCCTTCACGCGCATCTCAAGGAGCAATTGAGCGCTCAGGAGATCGCAACGCTTTGCAACATCAGCCTCTCTGCGCTCAAAAAAATCTTTACGCGCTATGCGGGCATGGGAGTGTCACGTTACTTCACCGAAATGAAGATGCGCCATGCGGCAGAACAGCTCCAAGCCGGCATGCGCGTGGGCGAGGTCGCAGCATCCCTCGGATATTTTGATCAGAATTATTTCAGCACCGTCTTCCGCCGTGTCATGGGCGCACCTCCCGGCACCTTCCGGATCAACGATAAAAAAAGCGAAATCCGCATAGAAAGAAAGGAAAAAAACGCTATGAAATTCATCACCGTTCCTACCTACGACAAGCTCAGCCGTCAAGCGGCAAACATCATCTCCGCGCAGGTCATCATGAAGCCGCAAAGCGTCATCGGTCTCGCTACCGGCTCCTCCCCGCTCGGCATCTACCGTCAGCTTGCCGATTGGTATAATAAGGGAGATATCGATTTTTCTGCCGTTACCACCGTCAATCTCGATGAGTATGCGGGGCTTCCCGAAACCGACACGCAAAGCTACCGTTACTTCATGCAGACCAATTTCTTTGATCACATCAACATCAAGAGAGAAAACACCTTCGTCCCCAACGGCTGTGCCGAGGATCTTCCCCGCGAATGCGCGGAATATGACGCACGCATTGAGCGTCTGGGCGGCATC
Organism: Oscillospiraceae bacterium; assembly: GCA_015064025.1. Lineage (GTDB taxonomy): Bacteria > Bacillota > Clostridia > Oscillospirales > CAG-272 > UMGS1865. The sequence goes on from SVSZ01000014.1 coordinate 4,648, forward strand.
GACCTTCAATTGCTCGGCATCGGTGTCGACGGTCACATCGGCTTTAACGAGCCCTCCAACGTCTTCGAGAAGAACACCCACGTCGTGGATCTTCACGAATCGACCATCAAAGCAAATTCCCGCTTCTTTGAAAGCGAGGCGCAGGTGCCGCGCCAGGCTGTCACCATGGGTATGATCTCTATCATGCAGGCAAAAAAGATCGTTCTCGTTGCCAACGGAAAGCACAAGAAGGACATCCTTCACCGTGCCTTCTACGGCCCCATCACTCCCGAGATCCCCGCATCCATCCTTCAGCTTCATCCCGATATCACGGTTATTTTCAGCGAGGAATGATCGTACGGTTCACACCGAATTCCGACAAAAAAGCGTCTGTCTCAAACCGATGGTTTGAGACAGACGCTTTTTCTTCAATCGATCCTCGCGCCGTTTTCGACCAACAGCGATTGCAATTCTCCTATGTTGATGTCGCGCACCCCCGCTTTATCCCTTACACAAAGGCTTGCCGCGAGCCCTGCCGCCTCGCCGAGGTTAGAACAAGTGGGCATGATGCGCACCGACGCCTGCGCCTCGTGCGTAGCAGAGATGCAACGCCCCGCCACCAAAAGATTGCTCACGCCGCGGGGGATGAGCGCACGGTAAGGAATCTGATAATACTTGCCGTTCGGAAAGTAATAGTGGCTCGTTCCGCTGCCGTCGGGACTGTGAATATCGATGTCATAATTACAAACGGCGATCGAATCCGGGAAGCTCGCAAAGGAGAGCAGATCCTCCGCTGTCAATAAATACTCGCCATCGATCATACGGCTCTCCCGTGCGCCGATCTGAAGTCCCGTGGAAAGAAGGATGCTGTCCTTGCATTCCTCAAAATTCGTACGCAGAAAATCGTAAAGCTCAAACACCTGCTCACGCGCCTCGATCTCCGCACGTGTGACGTCCTCTGCATCGGTGGGATCCATTTTGACAACACGCGTGGTATTGAAGTGCATCACATTGTCGTTCAAGGTGTCAAACACCAAAATGTTTTCGCGTGGATTTCTGAATCTTCCCTCCTTGTAGTACTGCTTATAGAGCCGATTGATGCGCACCTTAAAGTCTTTTTTATCCGGCGCCTGAACGTTTCCGAGACGAAAGCAAAGCGTCATCGGCTGGCAAAGCCCGTCCGAGGCTCTTCCCACGCGATAGGAGCATCCCGCAAGATAGGAAAGATTGGCATCCCCCGTGGCATCAATGAAGCATTCTGCCTCTATCTCACAGCTGCCCGATACGTTGGAAGCGGTAACGGACACGATCCTGCCCGCGTCTGTCTTCACATCCGTGACGTAGGTGCCGTAAAGCAGATGCACGCCACTCTCAACCGCCATTTGGTTGAACACGTATTTCAATATCTCCTCATTGAAGGTGATCCCGTTGAGATAGCGGCATCCCCCCATCTTCTCCATGCGAGCGACGATCTCCAGAAACATGCCGCAGCTCAGATCAACGATCTCATCCGGCTTTTCGGGGTCACGCGTCCAGTTCCCCATAAAGGGATTGACAAGATCATATACCGCCGCACCGCCAAGACAGTTGTATTTTTCAATCAGAAGCACGTCTCTTCCCCGGCGTGCCGCCGCGATCGCTGCGCATGCTCCCGCGAATCCACCGCCCACAACGACGATCTCATAACTTGTTCTTTTCATGAAAGATTCCTCCCGAAAAAGTTTCACAACGTTCAACTTATCTTACCATATTTAAACGAAAAATTCTTATAGTTTCGTAAAAACATATTGAACAAAGGATACATTTGTGATATACTGGGCATACAAGAAACGAACACGGGAGGTTCTTCATGTACGCAACACTGTACGAGTTTATCAATACGCTCTGCTACGGGACGCGCCTGCATGTCGGTGTTGTCTTCTTCGGAAATTATACGAATGAAAAGCTCGCGCTTCCTCATGAGCATACCATCCATGCGTCCCCTGTTTGCGAAAAGCTGAAAAATCTTCCCCATGGTTACGCGCGTTGCTTCCGATGCAGAAACGCCGCGATCCGCAAAGCCCTGAGCACAAAAGAACCCTTCGGCGGACTTTGCGTCAACGGCGTATACGAATATACTCACCCTGTCACCGATGATGAAAAGCTGATCTGCATCATCTATATCGGCAATATTCTTGAGAGCACACGGGGAAAGCAACGGCTTGAAAAAAAGCTTAAAAAGGACGAGGCTCTTCTTGACACTCTGGAGCCTGAGTTCAGCGAAACGCAGTGCCGCGAGACAGCACACGTTATCGAAAGCTACATCCGTCTTCTCTTGAAGGAATTCCCACCCGTCACCCCCGACGAGCATCACCATCCGACCGTAGAATTGATCAAGCGCTATATTGCCGCCAACATCGGATACAGCGTGTCTCTTTCGGAGCTTTCCTCGCTCTTCCATTACAATGAAAAATACCTCGGCCGTCTCTTCAGATCCGAAACGGGCATGTCCCTTCACGAGTACGTCGCAGAAGAACGCCTGCGCCGCGCGGAGGAGCTTCTCTGCAACACAGAGGATAGCGTTCTGAATATTTCCGAGCGCGTCGGCTTCAACAACGTCACCTACTTCAACCGCCTTTTCAAAAGAAAGCACGGCAAAGCCCCGATCGCTTACCGCAAGGACGTGCGTCAATATCCCGAATACCGCAACAAATAAAACATCTCCGTCCGCTGTCGTTACCGACGTCGGACGGAGATATTTTATTCTCAAAGCTCCGAGAAAAGCTTTTCCTCCTCATAAGCGCGACAAAGCTTTTCCAGAAGACCCGGAACGTACACACCGTCACCGTTTTCGGTGAGCGTGATCGCCTCTTTCGAAAAAGCACGGTACGGCACGCTCTTGTGAAGCTCCCCGATCAGCTTTGTGTGCGCGCAGGCAGTCTTTACCGTGCAGATAGGCGTTTCTCCTTTTTCAATCGCATCCACGCAATCCCAAAGCTTCTTGAAGGTGTTTTCAAACGGATTGCCGTAGCATGCCTCTTTGCCATCCGAAAACACGGCGCGGATCATGCTTCCCCTGTCCTCCGAAAAGGATACGGTGGCATTCTCAAAGGTGTAGAGAAAGGCGGGATTTTGGTTTTTCTCACCTGCGTGGGTCGCCGCAAAATAAATCGGAACTCCCTTTACCACAGCGCGGATGGTGCAGGTATCAAAGGTCTCGATCTCGTTGGCACGCAGACAGTCTGCTTCAATGGCAGTAGCATACGCGCTCTCCTCCATGCCCTCGCCCAAGAGGAAGAGCATGTTGTGGAGATAGTGCGCACATGCATTGGAGGCAATGGAATCCAGCACGGTCAAGCCGTTCTTTTCGATCCGTCCGCCCCAACCGCCGCCGCGGCGATAATATGCGAAATTGCGCGGCCAGCTGATGATCGTCTTAAAGGAGACGGGAGCACCGAGCACACCGCTCAGAACATCTTGCTTCAGGCGTTGGATCGCCTCGGAATAGGACCACTGATATCCCACGGCAATAAAGCGGCCGTATGCTTGCTCCGCCGCTTGCATTGCTTGTGCTTCTTCAAGTGTGGGAGCCACAGGCTTTTCACAAAGCACAAAGGAGCCGTTTTCAAGTGCCTTGATGCTCTGCTCACGGTGCAAAAAGGGAGGCGTACAGATCACGGCAAGCTCTGCGCTGTGCTCCTTGTAAAAGGCATCCATCGTATCGTACACGGGAATGCCCGCACTTTTGATTGCCGCATATTCACTTGAAGAGGAAACGTAAGGATCCACGATCCCCTCCCAGACAACGTCCGTACGGTCGTTTCCCAAAAGCTCTCTTACGTACAAGGCGCCGTAGCCACCCGCACCAACCAATAAAATCCTCATGCTTTCTCTCCTATAAAAGTGGTTTGCTTCGTATCTGCCGACTCCCGTGCTATAAGCGCCACGCGCGTCAAATAGAAGATCTCCTCTGCAGAAATGACCTCCTCCCCTTCAAGAAAAGCGGTCAAAAGCTCGGGAGCCTCGTCGCACTCAACGGTGCTCACACCGCTTTCGTTCATCAAAAGGATCTTATCGTCACGCACCTCGAGAATTCCACGGGTTCCCACACAGCGGATGCGGTCATCCCCGTGCGTAGGTGCGGTCATAGGGCGGTAATAGTCGAGAGTAACGGTAGACATCACACCGTCCTCCATTTCAAAACGGCAGGATGCCGCCATCTCGGGAGCGCCATAGACCTGCGCGTTGACCGATAAAAAGCGTTTTCTTGAAAAGGCGTAGATCCAGTCGATCGCATGGATCCCCACCCAAGGGATGATCCCCGTGAAAAGCGCACGGTCGGAATACCAAGTAGGACGCGTTCCGAAGCGGTAGCTTTTTTGCGCCGAAAGAAGACGCACCTCGCCAATCTCGCCGTCTGCAACCATACGAGCCCCCTGCCAGAAAGCAGGAGAGACACGCAGATAGTGCATGGCACAAAAGCGGATGCCCGCTTCCTTGACCGCTTTTTCCACCTCGTCAAGCTCGGACAAGCTTCCCGCCACAGGCTTTTCGCTAAAGATGTCGATCCCGCGCGCAGCGCATGCAAGCACAACCTTTCCCGTCAAGCCGAATACGGGAGAGACCACCGCAAGATCGGGACGCACACTGTCCAGCATTTCGGTATAGGACGCAAAAAACGGAATTTTTTCGTCAAAGCTTCCCATCATCCCCTCATGCTCACTTCCCGCGGCAACACCGCAGAGAAGAACGTCATCACGGCTCTTCAGCACGTCATATGCCTGCATGCTGTGCCCGCACATACCGATAAATACAACCTTCTTCATTGTTTCATACCTCAATCATCGTAATCGATCAACATAACAACATCGCTATGCCAGCCGCCCGTGTGTGCGCCGTAAAGCCCCTCGTGCCAATACACGGGGAGGTTATCCTGAGCGTAGATCGGAACGATCGGCCGCCATATTTTCCTGTTTTCTTCCTTTGGGATCCGACGGATCACCTGCTCAAGCGCATAGCTTTTTCCCCAATCGGCGGAGACGTAGCTTTCCAGAACGCGATGCGCGCCGTCAAGGCGGGCAATGTAGATGCGGTTGGATTCGGTGGGCGCATAGTCCTTATAAGCAAGTCCCTCTTCGCCTACACCGTAGTAATACGCCATCCCTCCGACGTAGGTCTGTGAGCCGTCAAGCATCGTGTCGGGAGAGAGGAATTCCCCTCCCTTGGCAATGGGCGCGGAAAGCGTCCAGACCCTGTCTCTGTAGGTTGCGGAGTAATAAGTGATGGTATCCGGCTCGTTAAGAACAAAGCTTGCAATACCTACGCGGTAGGGAGGCAGAGGAGAGACGGCGCACAGGCGCACGGTCGTTCCCTCGGGAGATTCGTAGACCTTGGAAAGGGATTCCAGATCCAACGTTCCGCCCTTGTAAAGATTGACCCCCGTTTTTTCACCGTCCATGGTCAGCAGATTTCCGTCGACGTCGAAGATACCGCTGCGCACGGTATGGTCCTTGGAAATGCGGGGATGACCGTAGAGTGCAAAAAACCATTGCTCATACGCACCGCTCGCGCAAAAACCCATCTGCGAGTCACGTGCGCTCATCCACTGGTGGTGAATATCGAAATAGAAAAGCCCACCCGCATCGGACACAAGGAATCGTGAGGGCTCGCTCCAGCTCTCTCCTCCATCCACAGAATAACGGAATTCCCACGTGACACTCGCAACGCGCGTAAAGAGCCACAATTCCCCTTTTTTCACGTTCTCGGAAAGCTGCGCATACGTCACGTGTGCACTGTAGGCAAGCTCCCTTTCGGGACCGAAGGACATCAGATCATAAGGGCGCTCTGTCACGCGGTATTTCAAGGAAAAATTCGCGGAGTGTCCCGTGTATGCCACAACGATACGTCCGTCCTCCATCACACAGATCGAGGGCGCGTTGTGCTCGTCCGCATACGTGCAGTTCATGCGTGAGAGACAAACGTCACGGCTTGGCGTGCGACTGCATTTCGCATCCAGCTCCTTGACACGGATTTCACCGATATCATTATAATAAGCGATGTAGGTCATGCCGTTATTTCCCACCATGGATTGCTCATGGATCCACCAGTCGGTATTTGCGCGCTTGATGCGCTTCATTTTCGCCATTTCAAAATCGATCATAAATTCCCCCTCCGTTTTTTACAGTATAACAGAAAAAGAAAAGCTCTGCAACCCAAAAAATGACAGTATTGGCTTGAATTTCGAAACAAAACGTGATAAAATATAGAAAAAAGGAGGAAAAAAGAATGTTTTACAACAGCAAAGATCGGGCATATTCCCTCCTTGCCGCATACCGCTTCACGCGCCCCGGAAAAAATACGAGCTGCACGGACGGACGTTCCTTCTCCGCACTTGCCTTCCGCGTAAGAGGAAGAAGTCGCTTTTCCTTCGAAGGGCGGCGGTGTGTGGCAGAGGAAAAAAGCATTCTCTATATTCCCTCGGGGGTAGGATATTCCCGCGTGGGAGAGGATGAGGAGATCATCGTGCTTCATCTTTCCTGTCACGGGGAGGACGACGCCGAGATCACCGCACTTGAAGCACAGGATGCAGAGGAGCTTTTTGAAAAGCTCCTGCTTGCGTGGTGCGAGGACGGAAAGGAGAACTATAACCGCTGTATGTCCCTCCTTTACAGGATTCTTGAAACCGCAGAAAAATCGGCTCCTGCCGCCCACCACAACGTCCCCATGTCCATCGCCAAAGGTGTGCAATACATCTCGGCTCATTACCGCGACCCCGACGCCACGGTCAGTGCCGCCGCAATGCTTTGCCACGTCAGCGAGGTCTGGTTTCGCCGTGTTTATCACGAATGCTTCGGCATCTCCCCTTGGCAGGATATTCTGAACCGCCGCTTCTCACATGCACGTACCCTTTTGCAAACGGGGTACTACAGCGTCAAGGAGGTAGCGCTCAGATCGGGCTTTTCCGACGTCAAATATTTTCGCACCGCGTTTTCAAAGCGGTACGGCTGCACACCAAGCACCTATGCCATACAAGCAAAGTCTATTTAGAAAAATAAACAAGGGGTGAGTCAAATGCGAAACGCATTTGGTACTCACCCCATCGTTTTTTGCTTTGCATACCCATCAAGGGCATTTTTTCGAAGTTATTTCACTCCCGTATGCCCAAAGCCGCCCGCTCCGCGCTCGGTCTCATCAAGGGTATCGCAAACCAAAAAGCTTGCCGTCTCAACGGGCAAGAACATCATCTGTGCGATCCTATCACCGCGACGCACCTCAAATGGCTCGTCTCCATGATTGATCAGCCCCACCGAGATCTCCCCTCTGTAATCGCTGTCGATCACGCCGATCCCGTTGGAAAGAGAAACGCCCTTCTTGATACCCAGTCCACTGCGCGCCGCAACGATGGCAACGTATCCACTCCCGGCAGGAGAGATGGAAAGTCCCGTGGGGATCAAAGCACGTTCGCCGGGCTTTAAGGTGATGACCTCGTTCTCCTCAAGCGCCGCACGCAGATCCACCGCGGCAGAGCCGGGAGTTGCGTATTCGGGAGCCTGCATCCCGCGTGTCAGCTTCAGCTTTACTTCCATAACGTACATCCTTCCTCGGCATTTTGCCGTATTTGATTATTTGATAACGGTGACCTTTCCGTCCTTGTATTCCCAATCCGTTGTCATTTTGACGGGCAGGATCTTACCGTCCTCGCCGAAGCGCATCACGTCAAGGCACATAAAACGCGCATTACCGTCATTGTTGTCGGGATGGTGGCGGTGATAAACACAAAGGTAGAGATCCTCCTTTGGAATATAGATGTATCCGTTGTGCCCGGGTCCGTTGGCGATCTTGCTGTCTCCCGTGCAAAGCACGTTGACGTAATCTTCAAAGGGACCGAAGGGAGAATCCGCAAACGCGGAATTCACGCGATAGGTGCCCTGCGTCCATGAACCGGAGGACCACATAAAGTAGTATTTACCGTCCTTTTTGAACATGCAAGGACCCTCAACGTAATCGGGAGGCGTGATCTCACGGCAAAGGCTTCCGTCGGCAAGGGGAACCAAGCCCGTCATATCCTCGTTCATAATGCCAAGATTGCAATGTCCCCAGCCTCCCCAGAAGAGATAGACCGTACCGTCGTCATCCTTGAAAAGATGGGCGTCGATCGGCTGAGCACCGTTGTAAAATTCGTTCACCAAGGGCTTGTCCATCAGCGCCTTGAAGGGGCCTGTCGGAGAGTCGGAAACAGCAATCTCAAGTCCCCCCTTCTCCTCTGTGCTGTGGATATCACCCGAAGCAAACACGTAATAATATTTCCCGTTCTTTTCAATGATCGTGGGCGCCCAGATCGCGCGCGTCGCCCAAGGGAAGCCCGTCATATCGATGATATCGTCATGGAATTCCCAATCGGTCAGGTTTTCACTCGTCCAGCAAACCTGGTTCTTCTGGTCGTCAAAGGGGAGTGACTTCGTGGCATAAATGACGTATTTTCCCTCGTAAAAGCGTGCCTCCGGATCGGCATACCAGCCATTGTCAATAGGATTGTGAATCTTGAATTGCATTGCCGTTTTCTCCTTTACTTTTGATGATTAACAAATTTTTCCCGTGCTGCGGCAAGGGTGCGCATAGATGCTTCTATGTTGTCGAGGTTCGCCATGGTCGTCTTCACCCAGGGCGCTGTCATGAAGCCAATGAGATTTTCTTTTTTGCAGGATTTGACAAAATGCTCCACAACGTCGTCGCTGCAATACTCGCATTCGCCCCAGACAGAGCAGCAGGGCACGGTCGCGTAGCCGTCGTTGGCGGCAATCACGCCCTCGCGCGTCATGGTCTGCCAGATGGGCGCCTCCTCCATGTATTCCACACCGAGAGTTCCTTCGTTGGAGTCAATATATCTCTGTTTGGACTTCACAAGCGTCCAATGCTCACGGCGAATGGCAAAATAGATCCAGGGCGAGAGCACAACGTCACCGTATCCGAGATGACGGCGGAATGCCTCCGGCTCATACATACACATATCCGCCCAGATCCAAGGCTTCGAGCCCGTTGCCTTGACGCAGTCGCACAGATAGCAAAGATCGTGCCAGATCAGCTCCCCTTGTCGGTAGTGCACCATGTCAACCTGTTTGAAGAATTGAGGATCGCCCTCCTCGTCCATACCCAGGTGGATATACGCAGGGCGATCGAACAGCTCTGCCACCTCCTCGATGAGATCGCGACATACGTCGTAATAAATCTTCGTTGACATCATTCTGCGATATTCTCCGAGCCACATGTGATGTGTTGCCGAAAAATTGAGTTTTGGGATCAGAGCAATTCCTCTCTCGCGACATCTTTTGACCTCGGCGCGTACACGGTCGGGCGTCCATGCCCCCTCTCTCGCAAGCTCAGGATGACTCTCATAAACGACCCCCTCGCCAAGATCAAGCACGATCTGATCGATTCCGTACGTACCCGCCATGTCAAGAAGCTTTTCCCATGCGGCATCCTCAAAATCAAGCTTCGGATCATCACTGAACCACATATTCTGTCCAAGCTCCACGTAGATTGACCAAAACATAATACGGTTTCCTTTCAAAAATGACCGCCGATGCCATGCCGTAGCGGTGGCATCGGCGGATACGTTAATGGATCGCGGTTCCCTCGGGAACGGAATCGTCTACAAAAATAATCTTACAGCCACATGCATTGTTGGTCGCTGCGAGCAGCATACCCTGAGAATTGACGTTGCAGATACGGTTCGGCTTGAGGTTTGCGATCACGATGATCTTTCTTCCCACAAGCATCTCCGGCGTGTATTCCTCCTTGATAGAGGACATGATCACACGCTCACCGATGCCGTCAAACAGCGTCAGCTTCAGGCAAGAATGCGACTTGCGCACACCCTCCGCCTTGAGAACCTTGCACACACGGAAATCAAGCTTTGCAAAATCGTCGATCGTGACCTGCTCCTTGACGGGCTCCACAGGATCTGCCTCGCGCACGACCTCTTCCTTCTCCTCGGGACAGCACGCCTCCTCGGGCGCCTCGGCGGCAAGCTCAGCCTCGGTCTGCGGGTAGGAGAAATCCAAAAGTCCCACGTACTTTTCCGACTCGATGGCGTAAAGGAAGAGATAAAGACGAGGCCCCTTTTCCTTGTCGATAAGAAGCTTGTACACGTTGCGGAAGAACGCACCCTGGAGTCCCTTGAGCTCCTTGTCGCTCATGTCGGTGCCGTAAACAGTCTTCGGAATCGCATAAAGCTCGGTGTTCAATTCATCCAGCGTATATCCGCCCTTCGCAATGTAGGCATGCAGAAGCTCGATCGTCTTCCGCTCCTTCTCATCCAGTGCATTGTAGACCTCCCAATGACGGGTACCTCTCAGACGGTTGACCTGGTCGGGCGCACACTGCTCCAGCCAGAACTTCGCACGATCCAGGCGATCGGCAAATTGCTCTGCCGTGTAGGGAGTACCTATCTTTTGGAAGACGGTCTCAAGCATGGGAACGTTGAAATTGACGATGGAGCCAAGCTGTACAAGCAAGGACATGGGTACAGTCTCAAGCTCGCGCCCCTCGATCACACAGTTGCTCATAATGTCCTTGATCGCGTCGGAGGCGTTGCCCGCGCGCACGTCGGTGAGCATCTTATCAAACTCAAAGTACTGACGCAGGATCCCGTCGTCAAAGCAGAAATCAAACGCCTTGGTGGGTTCCGTCTTGGAATAAAGCCAGAGAATGACCTCGGGCTGATAGAGCTTGAGCAGGGTCGCGGGGGTAAGGTTGAGCCCCGAGGAAGAGGACATCTTTCCCGTCATGCCCTTGATGCCGATGAACTCATAGCCCTGGAACATGGGGGCTTCATAGTTGAAGATCTTCTTTGAAACGATCTTGGAGTTGCTGTAAGAGCCCGTAGGAGCTGCGTGATCCTTTCCGCCCGGCTCAAAATCAACGCCCTCGTATCTCCAACGCATCGGCCAGTCGATCTTCCAGCCAAGCTTGCAATCAAAATCGGTAAGGAAGTTGAAATGTCCCGCATGACCGCAACGGCAGACGTAATCCGCCTCGGTGCAGTCCTCGGAAAGCTTTGTAATGGTCGTAAAATCGGTATGGCATTCGGGGCAGAAGATGCTGACGGGATAGTACGCCGCCTTCTCCGCATCGTGCTCTGCGCGCAGCTCCTCCTCGGATTTGCTCGTATCCTTCGTCTTAAAGGAATCAAGGATCTCAAAGATCTCCTCACGTTTCTCCAAGGACTCGATGATGTCCTTCGTATATTTTCCCTCGCGGTACATCTCTGCCTGATAGCGGCAATCCAATGTGATCCCGAATGGCTTCATTGCTTCAAGGAATTCCTCTTCAAAGTGCTTGGCGTAGTTTTCATGGCATCCCCAAGGGTCGGGGATATCCACGTAGGGACAGCCGATATACTTATCAAAGTCGCTTCCCACCACAGCCTGTACGTTTGCGGGGATCTTGCGGCAACGGTCATATTCATCCCAAGAGAAGAGCAGCTTAGCCTTCTTACCTGCGCGCTCGAGCGCCTTGACAACCATGAGTGAGGTTGCCACGTCGCGGAAGTTTCCGATGTGAACGGAGCCGGAGGGACTGATGCCCGCCGCGCAAACGTATTCTTCCTTATTCGGATTGCGCGCGATGATCCTTTGCGCAATTTCATCTGACCAATGCATTATCTGAAAACCTCGCTTTTATCAAAAAAATTATATACTTTATTATTTTATCATACTTTTTTCGGATTGTCAATAAATTTGCAAAGGAAAACGCGCACACACGAAAAAACTCCGTGTGCACGCGTCACAATGAAATCAACCGATCAAAACGATGGGAAGGTAAAGGGACTGAACGTGTCCGATGCCCGTGATCTCGGCAACCACGCGCGTTTCCGAGGAAACGTACTCGCCGATATTGAGAAGATATACCTCTTCCTTCACGCCGCCGTCTGCACGGCGATCGGGCTGATAGCCCGATACGAAAATGCTCTCTCTCCCCTCGACCGTATAACCGTCGGGAAGCCACCAACGAATGCGCAAGCGTCCGGGAATATTCATGGCACCCGCAATATCGTTGTTGAGATTTACGATCACACGGATCTTCTTTTGCGTATTGGGAGCGATATCCACACCCTCATCCACCGCTACCGTCGCGCGAACGTAGTCGTTGGAGACCGTAAAGGAATTAGGCAGAAATTCCAAAAGACGCGCCTTGACCAACGGACACTCGCAATATGCCTTCGCGGCATCCGCGGGAACGACTGTTTCTCCCTCTGTCAGCTCTACTGTCTCATACTCGCCGTTCCAATAAGGATACATATGCTCATGCGCCACAGACAGCTTTGCCAGCACCACCACACGCTCTGTCAGCTCCGTGCAGGTTTTGGGAACACCCCAAAGTGTTCCCTTGTCGATGGAAAGCGTGACAATCTCGTCACCGATGTGCTCGCTCCAATCCACAGGGATCCCCTTCGTACCGTACAAAATACCCATAGTAGCGCCAACGGTTGCCGCGGTGCAATCGGTATCGTCCCCACAGTTGACCGCGTAAAGCATGGACTTTTTAAAATCGCCCTCGCCGTACAGAAGCCCCAGTACCACGTAAGAAACGTTAGAAGGCGCCTCGAACCAGCCGTCGCCGATATCGGCGTTTGCCTTTTGTATGGTGTTACGTGCTTCCTTGGGAGAGAGTCCCTTGTCGTAGCACTCCATGGTCAAGCGAACGGAGCTTGCCATACGACAGTCTGAGGGAATTTTGGAGAGCGCGATCTCGATACAGGTGCGCAGATCTCCAATGACAAACGCAGCGGATTGCAGCGCAGCTACAAAGATCGCCGCATAGGTTCCCTCACCCGTGCCATGATCCACACAAGCATCCTCGATGGCACACTTTGCGGCAATATCGGGGCGTCCCGGGTTGAGACATGCCCAGATCTCAGTACGGATCCACGCGCCGTTGGAATGCTTCCAGTCGTTGCGGTAATCGCCCGACAAAGGCGGCAAAAGCCCCATTTTCATGTTCGCTTTTCCAACACCGTACTCATTCCAATGAGGTCCTATGAAGCTCAACCAGAATTCACCGAGTGTCGCCGCGTCCACACGCCCGACACCGCACCTCTCAACAGCAGCAAGCCAAACCAATTGCAAATCCAAATCGTCGTTGGGAAGCACCTCGCCCGCCTTGGTGGCAAAGCCGGTTACGTTCATATATTCCTTGGTTCCCTCGTAGGGGGCGCCAATCGTCCCGCCAATGTTCTTTCCGATCCAGCACGCATAGACCTTGTCTCTGAACTCTTCAAAATTCAACTTTACGTTTACACCCATTTTGCAGATCCTCTCTTCGTTTATCTCGCATTTCTGCGGTACACCTTCATTATAGCAAAAAACGGCACTTTTGAAAAGCACCGATTTTTACCATTCTATTCTCATTTTTTACTTTTTTTATACTCCGCAAAGGTCATTCCCGCCACACGGGAAAAGACGCGGTAAAAGGAGCTTTTATAGGAAAACCCGAGACGGGTCGCGATCTCCTCGTCCGAAAGCGAGGGATCCTCACACAAAAGCATGGCGCGCTCGATGCGGCGGCGATTGAGATATTCCGTCAGAGGCATCTTGAATTTCTTTTTAAAGGCACGGCTGAAATAGGACGGATTATAAAAGCACTTCCCTGCGAGAGCCGACAGGGTCAGCTCCTCACCGAGGTTGGAATCAATATATTCCGAAAGCTCCCGCCATACGTCCTCGCTGTCCTCTCCCGTGCCTCCGTCAATCAGCTTCCGCAAAATCATAGCGATCAACACGTTCATATAGCTTTTGAGCACCAAACGCCAGGAGTGCGGCTTTTCACAGTATTCACGAAGCATCGCAAACAGCACCGTCTCAATCTCACGCCGCTCGTCTCCTCTCCAGGAGACCATGCCGTCCTCTCCCGACTCCCTCAAGATCTCCTCAAAGGCGGTCAGGTGCAAAAGCGCAAAGGCATTTTCCGATGTGATCACAGCTTCACCGAGCATTTCCGGTTTGAAGCAGATATTGATGTAGGAAAAATTGTCGTATGAAACGAAGGAATGCGTGCTTTGGTAGTTGATAAACAAAAGATCTCCTCGGTGCACTCGCCACGTCTCTCCGTTGACCGTCTCATCCGCGCTTCCGTTTGTCACGTAGACGATTTCGATAAAATCGTGCTCGTGAAGGGGCATTGTGCGTGCTTCGTTGGTAACGGAAAAAATATGCAAGGAGGCATCCTCCGTCATCAACTCCTTGGATTGATAAGTTCTCATCGGATACCTCCTTTTCAGTATAGCTCAGTCCTTGATACAGATCAGCTCCTTGGCATAAGGGAGAGACAGGATCCAATCGCACAGCACGTGCCACTCGGCAAGCTTATGCGTGCGACGCGCGTAATAGATATTGATCAGATTTTCATAATTCATCGTCACCGTGCGCATCTGATTGTAGGACGAGGGAAGCATCTGGATCATGTTGTGCCAGGGCTGTCTATCCTCCTTGTTCGCAAGGAATTTTTGGCGCTCGGATTCAAGATAGACGATCACGGCATCAAGCGCCGCGAGTCCGCCCGCATCCAGACGGTCGCAGGAGAAATCCTCGCGTGAAAATTCCTTCGCGTGGATCTTGTGCATGGTAGAGGTAGAGTTTGCAACGGTTCCTACCTTATAGGTGTCAAATTCCTTCCACCAGTAAAGGGGCGCCGTGATATCCACGGAAACAAAGATCTGACGCAAAAATTTACGGTGGTCACTCCCCGCATGCGCAAGCCTCTTGGCAAGATCCAGATCGTTCTCCCCCAAAATATAATTCCCCTCTTTGTCATACGCGCTGTCCATGCGCGCCCAGCTGTTCATGGGGTTTCTCGCACCTCTGATCGCATTTTCAAGGTTCATCACAGCTGTCCGTTCCGTTTTGAGCATGCCGTCGCCCTCCTCTGTCTGTATTCCAATACAAGTATATCACAGAGCGGCGGTATTGTCAAGAAAGGCTTGGAAAGTTTATTCTTTTAAAATATTGTTCGATAAAATCCATCTTTTTTGCAATTTGTGTCAGCTTCTTGTCAATACATACAAAACAAAGCGCTTCATTTTTCAAAAAAATGTGCGTTCTCCTTCTTTTCCCCGAGGCACTTTTTGTGGTATAATATAGAATTGGATAGTTATGAAACGAGAAATCTAAAAAACAGGAGAAAAAATGCTGTGATCAGAGAAGATTTGAGAAATGTAGCGATCATCGCGCACGTTGACCACGGAAAAACCACGCTTGTTGACGGGCTCTTAAAGCAGGGCGGCATCTACCGCGACAATCAGGAGACCGTTACCCGCGTCATGGACTCGGGGGATCTTGAAAAGGAAAGAGGCATCACCATCCTTGCCAAAAACACCGCAGTTCACTATAAGGATATCAAGATCAACATCATCGACACCCCCGGGCATGCAGACTTCGGCGGCGAGGTGGAAAGAATTCTGAAAATGGTCAACGGTGTCATTTTGCTTGTGGACGCCGCAGAGGGACCGATGCCGCAGACGCGCTTTGTCCTTCAAAAGGCGTTGGAACTCAACCACCGCGTTATCGTTTGCATCAATAAAATAGACAAGCCCGACGCTCGCCTTGGAGAGGTCGAGGACGAGATCTTGGAGCTCCTCATGGATCTGGGAGCAAACGACGAGCAGCTTGACAGCCCCATGCTCTACTGCTCGGGACGCTCGGGCACCGCAACGGAGGATCCTTCTAAGGAGGGTGTTGACCTGACACCGCTCTTTGAGAAGATCGTCAATTACATGCCCGCTCCCGGTGGAGACGACACAGGAGACCTTCAGCTTCTCGTCTCCTCCATCGACTATAACGATTACGTCGGTCGTATCGGTATCGGTCGTATCGAGCGCGGCTCCATCCGCGTGGGTCAGGAGGTTGCCGTCTGTAATTTCCATAACCCCGGCGCCGTCAAGAGAACAAAAGTCGTTTCTCTTTATCAGATCGACGGATTGGTACGTACCCCCGTTGAAGCTGCAACCGTAGGCGACATCGTCTGCTTCTCGGGCGCTGGAGATATCACCATCGGTGACACACTGACCACCGTTGCAAGCCCCGAGCCGTTGGAGTTCGTCAAGGTCTCCGAGCCGACAATGGAAATGACCTTCATGGTCAACAACAGCCCCTTGGCGGGTAAGGAGGGCAAATTCGTCACCTCCCGTCAGCTTCGCGACAGACTTTACCGCGAGCTTCTCAAGGACGTATCCCTGCGCGTCAGCGACGGTGACACCACCGATGAATTCCGTGTTGCGGGCAGAGGCGAGATGCATCTCTCCATCCTGCTGGAAACCATGCGCCGTGAGGGCTTTGAGCTTGCCTGCTCCAATCCCCGCGTGCTTTACAAAGAGATCGACGGCGTTAAGTGCGAGCCGATGGAACGCGTCACCCTTGACGTCCCCATGGATTACGTTGGTGTCGTTGTGGAAAAGCTCGGACAGAGAAAGGGCGACCTTCTCTCCATGAACCCCGTCGGAAGCCGCACCCGTGTGGAATATTCCATTCCCGCGCGTTGCCTCTTCGGCTACCGTTCGGAATTTCTCACCGCAACACACGGTGAGGGTGTCATCAATACCATCTTCGACGGCTATGCCCCCTACCGTGGGGAGATCGCCATGAAGTTTACGGGATCCTTGATCGCATCCGAGGCGGGTGAAACGACAAGATACGGTCTTTACAACACCCAAGAGCGCGGTCAGCTCTTCGTCGGCCCCCAGACACAGGTATACGAGGGTATGATCGTGGGTGAGAACCCGAAGAACGACGACATTGCCGTCAACCCCTGTAAGAAAAAGCAGCTCACCGCCATCCGAAGTGCGGGTGCTGATGAAAAGCTTCTCCTCACGCCTCCCAAGATCTTTACCCTTGAGGAAGCCATCGAGTATATCACCGATGACGATCTGATCGAGGTCACGCCGAAGTCCATCCGTCTGCGCAAGAAGACACTGAACACAGAGCTTCGCATGAAGGAAATGATGCGTCGCCGCCGCGAGATGGAAGCACAGAAGAAGTAAATATCAAATATGAAGCCCAACGGCAGCCGTTGATAAAACCGTCTCGCCGTTGGACTTCTTTTTGTCATTTTTAACCCGATCGTGCAAATTTTATACCTTATACTCTAAATACAAGCCTTCCTTTTTGTGCTATAATGAATCCGTAAATAATCAAAGCCCCCATGTTTTCGGGGCAAAAAAATAATTCCGGCTGTCAAACAGCAGAAAGGGATCATTATGGAAAAATTAAGACTCGGACTTGTCGGTTGCGGCAAGATGATGGCGGCACACGTCAAGGGCATCAAGTACGTGGACAACGTGGATATCGTTGCCGTATGCGACATTCTCCCCGACAACGCAAAGGAAACCGCAGAGGAGCTTGGCAGAGACGTCGGTCTTACCCCAAAGGTATTTACCAATTACCGCGATATGGTAAACGAGATCGACGCGATCATGATCGCACTGCCTCACGACCTTCACTATGAGTGCGGTATGTTCTTTGCGCAAAACAACAAGCACATTCTTATGGAAAAGCCTCTTTGCAACACCGAGGAAGAGTGCATCAATCTGATCGAAGAATGCGAAAAGAGAAATTTGAAGCTGATGTGCGCATACCCCTGGCGCTATAATCCCGCAATGCTCAAGTTCAAGGAGATCATCGACTCCGGCGAGTACGGTCAGATCATTCAGTTCTCCGCCTGGACCGAGCAGCTCACAGGTGCTAACTGGACCTTTGACGATCCCCTCAACCGCCATTGGGGCATGACCAACCGTCTGGGCGGCGGTCAGCTCTTCAGCCACGGCTGCCACTACATCGACCTGTTCCTGTGGTTCCTCGGTGAGCCCGTTACCGGTGCACACGTCGGCACCAACAACGGCACACCCTGGATGCTTCGCGAGGGAACAAGCGCCGTTGTCATGAAGTTTGAAAACGGCACCGTTGGCTACCATGGAGCAACTTGGGGTGCCAGAGGCACGCGTCTGGCATACGACTTCCAGGTTCAGACCGAGAAGGGCATGCTGGAGTTTGAGAACAATTCGGGCGAGATCCGCCTCTACAACGGAAGCGGTGAGCACATTCCTCACGGTGGAAACGAGAGTCAGAAGTATACCGTCCTTTGGACGAGAGACTTCGACAACGGAAAGCACACACAGCATGAGATCAAGCACTTCGCGGAGTGTGTTCTCGGGGACAAGACTCCCTTCACCGACGGTAGAAGTGCGCTTCAGGGCTTGCGCGTGATCTGGGAGCTTTACGATGCGGAGAAGAACGGACGCATGGCAAATCTTCGCGGTCTTGGACTGAAGGCAATTCAGTAATCAGACCTAAAAAAGCACCTCTTACCGAACACGTATGTCTCGGCAAGAGGTGCTTTTTGCACAAAAACTTGTAGGATCTTATCATTGACAATTCCCCATCGCCGTGTTATAATGGTCTCATCAATCTATATACCAAAAGGAACTTTACTATGAATCGAGCATATACACTCATTGAAAATGCAAATCTCGTCCTGGAATCGGGCATCCTTTGGGATGGCTCGCTTCTCATCAAGGACGGAAAGATCACTGCCTACGGAAAGCCCAATGAAATCAATGCCCCCTCAGATGCCTATCGCATCGATGCCAAGGGCGCTTACGTCGGTCCCGGCTTTATCGACATTCACGTCCACGGCGGTGGCGGATACAGCACCAGCCACGACACCGAAAAAGCGGGAAAATTCTTTCTCTCGCACGGAACGACCTCCTTCCTCGCCACCCCTGTCTATTCCATGCCCTTTGATGAATTTCTCACCTCCATCAAGGAGATCAAGGCGGCAATGCCAAAAACGCCCAACGTCCGTGGCATGTACATGGAAGGACCTTACATGAACCCCAAATACGGCTCCAACGCACATAAAAACCCTTGGAGACATCCGCTTGACCCCAAGGAATATAAGGCGCTTGTCGATGAGGCGGGGGAGCACGCGCGCGTCTGGGCAATCGCCCCCGAAAGAGAAGGTCTCCTTCCCTTCCTTGAATACGCAAGAAAGGTCAACCCAAGCGTCCTCTTTGCCGTGGGACACAGCGAGGCGCTCCCCGACGAGATCCGTGCGCTCGGCGCATACCGTCCCGCGATCCAAACACATTCCATGAATGCCACGGGACGCCGTCCCGTCGGAGGCGGCTTGCGCGGCTACGGCCCCGATGAATACTCCTGGAAGGATCCCGAAATTTATACCGAGATGATCAGTGACTCGCTCGGCGTCCACGTCAACCGTGATATGCAGCAGCTCCTCATCCACACCAAGGGGATCCACCGTGTGATCCTGATCACCGACAGCACAAACCCCGATGCCCCCAATCCCCCCGAATACGCACACGTCCCCGATCTCAACTACGACGATCGCGGCGGCATTGCGGGAAGTGCCATCACGATGGAGCAGGCATGCAAAAACGTGATGACACATACCAATTGCGGTATTGCACAAGCATTCATCATGGCGTCTCTCAACCCTGCGCGCGTGCTCGGAATGCACAATGAGCGCGGTTCGATCGCGCTCGGCAAGATCGCAGATCTTGTCTTCGTTGACGACCGCTTTAACGTCAAGAACGTTATGCTTGGCGGAGAGATCTGTAAATTTTAATCAAAAGTGAGGAATATTTTATGAACAGCTTCAAGGCAGGCTTTGCCACAGTCAATATCAATCCCCCGCTCGGCATCGGTGTCAGCGGTTACTACGTTCCCAGATTTGCCAAGGGGATCCTTGACGATCTGGAGGTCAGCGCACTGGTGCTGACCTGCAATAAAAAAAAGATCGCTCTTATCTCAGTGGATGCCTGCGGCGTTGACGAATGCCTTGTAAACGCCTACACCGCCTCGATCGAAAAAGCAACGGGCATTCCCGCAAGCAACGTATTTCTCTCCGCAACGCACACGCATACGGGAGGGCTACTCGTTCCCACCGACGCGTTTGCCGCAGATGAAGAAACCATCCGTCGCTACGGCGCCTTTGTGGGTGAGAGAGTCGTGGATGCCGTCGCATTGGCGCTTGCCGATGCCAAAAGCGCAACCATGGGATACATCGTCGGCTACGCCCCCGAGCGCGTGGCTTACATCCGCCGCTATAAGATGAAGGACGGAACCACCTGGACCTGCCCCCCCATCAACGATCCGAACATCGATCATCCGATCGGAACGCTTGACCAACGCGTCAACGTTCTGCGCTTTGACCGAGAGGGCGCTCCCTCGATCGCGCTTGTCAACTACGGCCTCCATGCCGACACCATCAACGGCGAGCTTCTCTCCCCCGACTGGCCCGGCTGGATGAAAAAGACGCTTGACAAGGCACTTGACGGCGTCAAGTGTATCTTCTTCAACGGCGCGGAGGGCGACGTCGGAAGCACCAACATCCATCCCTCGGGCGGTGACATGAACGACACCGAGATCAGCTTTGACAACGAAATGAAGAGCCCCGGCATGGCAAGATTTATCGGTCGCGCGATCGCGGGCACGGTGCTCCAGGTTTGGGACAAGGTCTGCTATGTAGACGTGGACGATATCGACATTCTCAAGAAGAAGGTTCCGATCCCCGCCAATCTCCCATCCGCCGAGGATCTTCCCCGCGCGCATGAATACAAGGAGCTCCACGACGCAGGCAGAGACGATCTCATTCCCTTCACAGCAATGGAGTTGACCACCGTTGTGGCAGAAGCGCTCCGCATGTGCAGACTTGAAAACGGACCCGAAAACTTCATGCTCCCCTTGACGGGTGTGAAGATCGGAAGCGTTGCCATGCTCGGTATCCCCGGTGAGCCCTTCACCGACATCGGTGTCGGCATCAAGGAGGCAACGGGCTGGGACGTGATCCTTCCTTGCGCGCTGACCAATGGCAACGAGGGATATTTTCCTATGCAATCGGCATACGACGAGGGCGGCTACGAGGCACGCACCTCCCCCTACCGCGCAGGCGTTGCGGAAACGCTCATTCGCGAGGGTAAGGCGATCCTTGATGAATTGAAAAAGTAAAAGCGTATAAAAAAGGTTGCCCCAAAATGCGAACAAAAGCATTTTGGGGCAACCTTTTTGGTATAAATTGATTTTTGTTCGACAATTTACGGAACGCACCCATTTGTCACTCTCCAAACGAAAAAAGCCAAATTTGCGATCAAAATAGCGAATGAGATCCCCGTAGCTATCTTTCTTTGCTTAAAAAGACGAGCGTGTAGCATCAACCATATCGCAATACCGAGCGGAAGGGCCAACGGATGATAGTGAAAATACTCCTTGATATCCAACCGCAAAAGCGATACGATCGCTCTTGTTCCTCCGCAGCCGGGGCACGGAACCCCAAACAAAAACTTCGACGGGCAACCAATCTCGAAAATCGTTATCAAGAGAATATACGCGCAAATAATAGTCAAATATAAAAGGTGCCGAAAAAATATTCTGCTTTTTCGTTGACTCAAAGCAGCGTCATAATATTGTTGAAGTTTTGCTCTCGCGTCTTTTTCTGAATCGAACACCAGTCAATGATGGTTAATACACCGCAGCAACCACCTGTCAACAGCTTAAGTATACCCATTCCCGTATCCTTCATCATAAAGCGATCAACACCCCATGCACCCAAGAATAATGAGATCAAAAGCATCGTCGTGGGATCCTTAAGTTCCACAGCAGACATCAACGTAAATTTCGTTTCATCAATTGCGTACAACTTCTCGCGGAGGAAAACGATCTTTTCGGCAGGAAAATATTTTTGATTTGTCATCAAAAACATATCTACCTTTTGCTTGTCAACATAAACCTTCTCTGATTGAGGCTCATAAAATTCCGTCATTTTTTACGTCTCCTTCTTTTTGGTTAGAAACCTTTACTTTTATAATTCCGTTTCGGAATTATATATTTATTATAATTCCATATCGGAATTTTGTCAAGACTTTTTTGGGATATAATTCTAAAAAAGAACAAAAAAGGGACAAATATTATGAAAATTCGAAAAAAGGAATACGGAAACGCTAATTTAGTCGGAAAAAATATCGAACGTTTGCGAAAAGAACGCGGTATAAAACAACGGGAGTTTGTGGCAAAGATTCAAGTAATGGGATGTGACATCAATCCTACAAGTTACTCAAAATTAGAGGGGCAGGTACGCATTGCAAGTGATAAGGAGATTTTCGTTATCGCAAAAATTCTGAACGTTCCCATGGAAAAGCTCTTCGACGGCACCGAGCCATTTGGTCAATAAAAACGGTAAGTGTTGCAAGAAGCATACTCTCTCAAAATAAAATCACAGCATCCACGCTCTTCGTGAATGCTGTGATTTTATTTATTTTTGTTATTTCAAGCTCTCAAATATCTCCTCCGCGTATCGCACGGTCTCCATGGCGTCACGTGCATACTTATCTGCACCGATGGCATCGGCATACTCGCGGTTGAGCACGGCGCCGCCGACAACCACTCGGCATGCGGGATGTGCAACGCGCAGCTGCTTGATCGTCTCCTCCATCGCAGGAACCGTCGTTGTCATCAAGGCACTCAGTCCTACCAAGGGCGCTTTCGTGCGCTCTACCGCTGCCACGACCGCCTCGGGAGACACGTCGCGTCCGAGATCGGTCACGTCAAAGCCGTAATTTTCAAGAAGAAGCTTGACAATGTTCTTTCCAATGTCGTGAATGTCCCCCTTCACCGTTGCAAGCACGATGGCACACTTGGCACTTTTCTCACAACCCTTCATGCTTGCCTTGATGACCTCAAACGCCGCCTTTGCCGCCTCCGCGCTCATGAGAAGCTGAGGCAGATACACCGTCTTGTTTTCAAAGCCGACACCAACCGTATTCAAAGCAGGAATGATCTCCTCCTGCACAAGGATCAAGGGATCCTCAAGCTCCCTCACTCTTTGGCGCGTCAGATTTGCCGCGCGCTCGGAAAGTCCCTTGACAATGGCAGCGGAAAGCTCACTCATTCCGTCCGTGGCGTTTTTCTTTACCGCCACGGGTGTCGCTTGCACGGTAGCACTTCCCATCGGTGCTACTGTTTCGGCATAAGCAATAAAGTCGGCACAATTTTCATCCAATCCCGAAAGCGCCCGATAAGCGTAATAGGTTTTCATCATCTCCGCAGAATAGGGATTCATGATCGCCGCGGAAAGCCCACGGCAGAGCGCCATCGAAAAAAAGGTTCCGTTGATCATATCTCTTGCGGGAAGCCCAAAGGAAACGTTGGAAACACCGAGAGAGGTGTGACAGCCAAGCTGTGTGCGAATAAGCTCCAACGCGTCAAGCGTTGCCTTGGCAGCTCCCCCATCGGCGCTGACCGTCAGTGCTAAGGGATCGAAGACAATGTCCTTTTTCTCAATGCCGTATTCTGCGGCACGCGCAAGAATGCGCCGCGCGATAGAGAGTCTTCCTTCGGCATCTGCGGGGATCCCCGCTTCATCCAGCGTCAGTGCCACCACAAGACCGCCATACTTTTTCACAAGCGGAAAGACCGCACGCATGGATTCCTCCTTGCCGTTGACCGAGTTGATCATTGCCTTTCCGTTATAACGGCGCAGGGATGCCTCCATTGCCACAGGATCCGAGGAGTCGATCTGCAAGGGGAGATCGGTCACCGCCTGGAGCTCACACACCACGCGGGAAAGCATTGCCGTCTCGTCGATCTCAGGAAGCCCCACGTTCACGTCAAGAATATCTACTCCATGAGCCGCCTGGGACAGCCCCTCGCCGAGGATATAATCGACGTCGTTTGCCTTCAAGGCTTCCTTAAATCTTTTCTTGCCCGTAGGATTGATCCGCTCACCGATCAGCACGGGGGCGTTACCAAACACCACCGCATGCGTATAGGAAGAGACCGTCGTAACACTCTTTTTTTCGATGGGAAGCGGCACATGCCCAGTCGATGCCGCGACGGTCGCCCTGATATAATCGGGCGTTGTTCCGCAACAGCCGCCCGCGATGCGTACACCCTTGTCAATGAGAGCCACGACCTCACGTGCAAAATCCGCAGGTGAGATATCGTACACGGTTTTCCCACCCTCGACCTTAGGAAGTCCTGCATTTGGCTTGAGCAGAACAGGAACAGAGGCGCACGCAAGATATTCCTCCACCACCGGCGAGAGCGCCGCAGGCCCTAAAGAGCAATTGACACCGATCGCATCGGCACCCATGCCCTCAAGAAGCGCGACCATTGCCGCGGGAGATGCCCCCGTCATCAGCTTTCCATCCTCACCGTACGCATTGGAAACAAACACGGGAAGCGAGCAGTTTTCCTTTGCCGCAAGCAGCGCCGCCTTCGTCTCATAGCTGTCATTCATGGTTTCGATCATGATAAGATCTGCGCCGTAGCGAGCACCGAGGCGCACGGTCTTGGCAAACACCTCCACCGCATCCTCAAAATCAAGATCCCCCAGGGGACGAAGCATACGTCCAAGGGGCCCCACGTCGAGTGCTACCCAGGTCGGCTGATCTGTGATGCTCTCCCTCTGCGCCGCGCGTGCGCAAGCAATGGCGGCGCATACGATCTCCTCAAGCTCTCCGTCCGAAAGCTTGAGCGCATTTGCCCCAAAGGTGTTCGTATTGACAACGTGACTTCCCGCATCATAATAGGCACGGTGGATCGCCGTAATAACCTCGGGATGCGTGATACACCAACGTTCGGGAAGCTCCCCCGGCAAAAGTCCTGTCTCCTGCAGAAGCGTTCCCATGCCGCCGTCAAGATACAGAAGACCGTCCTTGATAAATTCCGTAATTTTCATTCTCTTCTCCAAAAAAGCAATTACTTTTTCTCGCCCAGAATATCCGAAAGATTTGCTACGATCGCGCACGCCACGTCGGGCTTGTTCATGGAATACACGTGCACGTTCGTAATGCCGTTTGCAAACAGATCGATGATCTGATCCGTGGCATACGCGATCCCCGCCTGCTTCATCGCGGCGGGAGTAGAGCCGAACTTATCCACCAAGGACTTGAAGCGCTGGGGCATAAAGGAGCCCGACAGTTTGATCGCGCGCTCCACCTGATTTCCGTTAGTAATGGGCATCACACCGGGGATGATCGGTACTGTGATCCCCGCCTCTCGGATCTTATAAAGAAAATTATAGAGCAAGTTATTGTCAAAAAACATCTGCGTCGTCAAAAAAGAGCACCCCGCCTCCACCTTTTCCTTGAGGTGTTTGATGTCTTCCTTTTGATTCGCACTCTCAGGATGTACCTCGGGATAGCACGCGCCCCCAATGCAGAAATCCGCTCCGCATTCCCGCAATTCATGAATGAGATCCACAGCGTAACGGTACGCCCAACGCGATCGGTCACTGCCCTCAAGCTCGGGTGTCAGATCTCCGCGAAGCGCCATCACGTTCTCGATCCCCGCCTCCTTCATCTGTTCGATCTTTTCTTTGACCGTCTCCTTGGTGGAGGAAACACAGGTAAGATGCGCCAGCGTCGGTACTCCGTGATTCTCCTTGATGTTCTTTGCAATCTCCAGAGTATAACGACCAGTTCCTCCTCCCGCACCATAGGTAACACTCATAAAAGAGGGTGAAAGCTTGGCAATCTCCTCCGTCGCAAGCTTTACACTGTCGAACGCGGTATCCGTCTTCGGCGGAAACACTTCAAAAGACAGAGAAAACCTATCTCTTTCCAGCAGCTCGGATAATTTCATAATGAATTCCTTCTTTCTTTCATATACCATCATTATACTACAAACTCTTTTTGAATGCAATCTATTTTTGCCATTTTTTGAAGCCCTCCACAAAAAGAAAAGTAACGTATCATCCGCATACAATATTTGAAGAATCAAAAACTTATTTGAAGAATCAAAAAAAACATTTGAAAAATCAGAAGTATTATTTGAAAAATCAATAATATTTCACAAACGCCCCTTTGTAAAAAGGCTCTTTTATGTTATAATGTATACAAGAAAGAGCTCTCTTTCATTAAAAACAAAACATAGGAGGCACACCATGGGAAAAGCAACGGACTTCCGTTATAACACAGGTGCAACACGCGTTCCGTGGGCAGCGGTCGGTGAAAACTACAACGCTCACGATCTGATGGAGATCATTCGTTTTCTGATGCAGGGTGAGGGTCCCGAATACGAAGCCGCAATCAACGCTGTTTGGGAGCAGGTAGAAAAGCTGGATAAGCTCTCCACACCTCCCGGAAAGCTCACCACGGCTACTCAGGTTGAGGCGGCAGAGGAGGCGTGCAACGCATACCTTGGGACAGATTCCTCCACCTTTGTCACCAACGCAACCTCCGGTTTTGAGATCGCGTACAAATATGCAAACCTCAAGGCAGGAGACGAGGTCATCGTCCCCGCGATCACCTTTGTTGCCACCATGGCATACCCCTTGGCAATCGGTGCAAAGCTCGTTTTTGCAGACGTAGATCCCAAAACCATCAATATGGATCCCGCAGACGTTGCAAGAAAGATCACTCCCAAGACCAAGATGATCGTACCGGTACACATTGGCGGTTACCCCGTGGATCTCGATCCCATTATGGAACTGGCAAGGAAGCATGACATCCTCGTGCTTGAGGATGCGGCGCACGCCTTTGGCGCAATGTATAAGGGACGTAAGATCGGTACGATCGGAGACTTTGCCGCGTTCAGCTTCCACGAGGTAAAGAACGTTACCTCCTTCGGTGAGGGCGGTATCGCAACCACCAATATTCCGGGCTTCGCTCCCGAAATGAAGAGAGCGCGCTTCCTTGGAATGGACTTCTCTGCTCCCATCAAAAATTGGCTTTATAACATCACGCCCATTCCAGGAAAGGAGCATCCCTTCGTCGCGGCTAACTATTCCACCACGGAAATTCAAGGACTCGGGCTGAAGCTTCAGGTCGCACGTAACGAGGAGATCATCGAAGCGCGCCGCCGCGCCGCAGAATATCTTACCAACCGTCTCTCCGTAAACGATGCAATCATTCCTCAGGATCTCGGAAACGAGGATATCAAGCCCACCTTCCATCTGTACCTTTTGCAGATCGATCCCGAAAAAGCAGGCGGTGACGTTCAGACACTCAAAAAGAAGCTTGAGGAAAAGGGAGTTACCAACATCCCGCACTTCGGTCCGCTCTACCGCTTCAAGGTCGTCAGCGATATGGGCTATGACCCCGACGAGATCGCAAAGACCTGCCCTGTTTGTGAGGAGGTCTTCTACAAGAGATTTACACACCTTCCCATTTACGGGCTTTCAGAGGAGCAGCTGGAATACATGGCAGACGCCATCCTTGAATCGGTCGCCGAAATGCAAGCCGGCAAATAATCGAAAAATTACATAAAAACGAGGATATTATCATGGCTAAAAAAGAAGATCTTGTAATGAACGGCTCAGGCGTCGAGGAGATCGGCTTCCCCGGCTGGCCTCAGTTTGCACCCGAGGTTCCAAAGGAGGTTTCCAAGGTATTGCTCTCCGGGAAGGTCAACTACTGGACGGGCAAGGTCGGTATGCAATTCGAAGAGGAATTCGCCAAGTGGGCCGGGGCTAAGGTTGCAGTTTCCTGCACAAACGGCACGGCGGCGCTGCACATCGCGCTCTCTGCACTCGGCGTAGGCCCCGGCGACGAGGTCATCGTTCCCTCTTATACCTTCATCGCATCCTCCTTCTCCGTGGTTCAAGCGGGCGCCATTCCCGTATTCGGCGACGTAACCGAGGATCACACTCTTGACCCCAAGTGCATCGAGGCTCTCATTACCGAGCGTACCCGTGCGATCGTTGTCGTGCATCTTTACGGCGTTGTGGCGGACATGGGTCCCATTCTTGAAATTGCGAAAAAGCACAACCTCTTCGTCGTAGAGGATTGCGCACAGTGTATCGGCGGTAAGTATAAGGACACCATGGTGGGCCTTGTCGGTGACGTCGGCTGCTACTCCTTCTGCCAGTCCAAGCACTTTACAACCGGCGGTGAGGGCGGCATGGTCATCACCAATAACGAAGATCTCGGCTGGGAATGCCGATCCTTCCGCGATCACGGCTATGACGTGCGCACCCGCATGAACATGTTAGCACTTGAGGAAAAGCTCCCCTACATTCACCGCCGCGTCGGCTTCAACTACCGTATGACCGAAATGCAATCCATGATCGGTCTTTGCGAGCTTCGCCGCTTCGATTCCTGGAACCTTGCACGTCGCTTTGAATACGCCGCAATGTACGACAAGGCGCTCTCGGGGCTCTCCGGCATCAAGGCGATCCCGCTCAACACGGCAGAAAGACGCAACGCATACTGGTGGTATCCGATCCTTTTGGATCTTGACGTTGTCAACATCACAGCCAAGGAATTTATCAAGGAGCTGATCGGCATGGGCATTCCCTGCAGTGGTATTCTCTGGCCGGAAAGCTACCTTGAACAGGCTTATCAGGAGGGCGTCGGCTTCGGAACCGCTCAGTTCCCCTTCAAGTCCCGAGAATACACCGATCCCGCATCCGTGGACTACACCAAGGTGATTTGTCCCGTCGCAAAGAGTCTGCGAGATCAGACCGTTTCTCTCTTCCTCCATCCCTCGTGGGAAAAATGCCACATTGAAAAGGTCATTGAGGGGATCAAGACCGTCATCGCAAATCACAGCAAATAATCAAAAAACAGAAAGGGGGTGTCTCAAATTGCAAATTTGAGACACCCCCCGTGGGGCTCGGCAGATTTAGGCGAGAAGCGTCGAATTTGGGGCGTGAGGCGTACAAAGGTACGTCATACCCATCAAGGGCTCGAACCTGTAAGCCCTAC
>SVSZ01000122.1 GCA_015064025.1 Oscillospiraceae bacterium
ATCGGAGAGCGGGGGCTGAGCGGAAAGATACTCAACGCAAAGTACGGTCCCTATATCCGCTATTGCTTCATCATCACAGACGCGCCTCTTGAGGTCGACGAGCCCGTAAGCGCCCCCATTTGCGATGGTTGCGGTGCGTGCATGAAGGCTTGCCCCGGCAATGCCATCGGCACCGGCGGGCTTGACACGTGGCAGTGCTCGGTATATTATAAGGGCGCGCACAAGTCCAATCCCTTTATGACCGACGAATTTTTGAAGGGGGACCCCAACCGTGAGGCGATCCTCAACGGTGAATTTCGATTTGATGCGGTCAGCGCAAGAGAGCTCTACCCCAAAATGAACTTCCTGCCCGACACCCAATGGGGCTACTCCGCTTGCCTTTGTGGCAGAGCCTGCGACTATGCCTGCTACAATCATTTGATCGGAGGTAAGAAAAAATGAGAGAAAGAATCATTGAGCTTTGCAAAAAATGGGGCGCTGACCTCGTTGGATTTGCTCCCGTTTCGCGCTTTCCCGAGGATTCTGCTGTACACAAGCTAATGCCCGAGGCAAAGACCGTGATCGGTCTCGGGTTCCGTGTTCTTCGCGGAGCCTACCGCGGAATCGAGGAAGGAAGCACCTATTATCAATATACCACAATGGGTGTTGAAAATATGGAGGAGACTGTGATGCCTATGGTGTCGGTTCGTCTTTCGATGATGCTGGAGGAAGAAGGCTATTCCGCGCTCCCTCAGCGCCGTCATCAACAGATCATGGCAGAGGAAAACTCCACCAATCCCGAGGTTGCCTTCGATGCGGTTTACCGAAACCGTCCGCAGGAGACACAGATGGACTTTCAAGAGGCGGCCGTGCTTTGCGGCCTTGGTGAGATCGGCTTCCACGGTGCGCTTCTCACCGACGAGTTTGGTCCCTTCGTTCGCACCTGCTTTGTGCTAACCGACATGGAAATAGAAGCCACTCCCGTAAAAGAGCCTCACTTGTGCGATCAGTGCGGCGAATGTGTCAAGGGGTGTCCCGGAAAAGCCATCGCAGACGACGGAAAGGTCGATCCGTGGCAGTGCGCGGTTTACTACAACGGTGCAAACGGACTCAAAAATCCCTTTATGCCCCCGGACGCCTTTCAAAATTTCGAGGACAGAGTTGCGATCATCAGCGGTGAGGCAAAGGTGACTCCCGAAACCGCGAGAAAGATCCTTCGCAATATTTACTTCTATCCCCCCGCACAGCACGCCTACCAGTGCTCGATCTGCGGCAGAGCCTGCGATATGAATTGCTATATTCATTTGGAAGAAAAGGGCGTACTTACAAAGAGCTTTAAAACCCCTTTCCGTAAGCGCGAGGAGTGGTCGTTCGACCGGGAGGACTTCGAATGATCGAATATTTTCGGGAGCTTGCCGCACAGTTTACCGATCCCGTTACCGCGATCGCGCAGATCCTGGGCTTTGTCCCGCTCTTTCTGAGCTGGTTTATCTTTCGGGCGCGGTCACGCCGAGGGAGCATTGCGCTCAAATCGGTTTCGGACGGATTTTCCGCCGTGCACTTCTTTCTGCTCGGCGAATGGACGGGCTGTGTGATCAACTGCATCAACACGGTGCGCGGCGCACTCTTCTCGCAAAAGGGAAAGCGCGCATGGGCGAGCGGATTCTACCTTCCCGTTGGCTTCTGTCTCGTCACGATCGGCTTTTCCTGCCTGAGCTGGGCGGGTCCCAAGAGTCTTTTGCCCATGCTCGGCTCCTGCCTTGCAGTGATCGGATATTGGCAAACGAGCCAGAGCCGACTCCGCCGCTTCAATTTTGCGGGGATCTTTCTCTGGCTGATCTACGGATTTATCACGCTTTCGATCCCCACCATTGTCGGAAATATCATTTCACTCACCTCTATCACGGTCAGCGAGATCCGTGATGCACGAGCAAAAAAGGAGGAAACGACATGACTGAGATCGTATTTCAAAACGGCGTTCATCAGATCACGGTGAACGGTGCTTCGTATGCGAAGATCCTGCCCTGTGAGGGGGCGACCGATACCTTCGAGCCAATCGAGGCAGGCGCGTGGAGATGGCACAGACACACCGATACGCCAACCGATCATATGCGCATGGAGATGACTCTGCTCGGTGCCCCCACCTTTACGATGGTTCCCGCGGTCAGCTACAACGGAAACGGCTGGGGCGATACGCCCGAGTACGTTGGCGACAGAGCCGAGGACGGCACCCCTTGGAGCTGGGCATCACACCGTGCCACGATCCCGGCATGCACCTACAGTGAAAACGAGCATATCAGCATCGCGCTGATGGCAGAGGCAAATGATAACTGCGCCTGCTCACTCTATCAGGTTGACGAGGGCGAACGGCACGTTTTGATCTTCCCCGAGGAGGAGAAGCCGAAAACATTGCACCGTCATTTTTGGGAAGGTCCCTTTGAGGGAATGATGGAGCCCTCTTGTGATTTTGTCGGTATCATATTCACAGCTGTGTCTGACGGGGGCCGTTTCCGCTATCCGGATCTGCTTGATTTTGCGTGGCGTTACTACGGACATCCCCTGAAGGCACCCATGAAGGCAAAGGACCTTTATAAATATTCCATTGCCTACTGCTACTATCTCTTTGAAAGAGAAAAGGATGGCTTTGCGGGCTTTGTTCGCGGTGCAGACTGGCACGCAGGCACGACATCCTACAGAAAGACCGATCACGTATATGAAATCGGCTGGGGCGGTCACAGCGCATCTCTGTCCAATGCTTTTATATACGATTACCGGAAAACAAAAGACAAAGAAAAGCTGGGCATGGCACTTGAGGCATTGGACACATGGACAAAGCGATGTGTCCTGCCTGCCGGTCATATCAAAGTGCGTTTTGATTTCAACCCAAAAGACTATGACCCCGATCCTTCTGTCATGCCGGACCGGTGGGATTACGGAGAAAATCGGTTTGAAAATCTTTATAATATTTATCTCCACGGAACGGCACATAATTTTGCGCTGGACGAAAACGGAGACCGCCTTTTCCGCATTGATGCTTGTAACAACGGCACGGCTGCGTATTGCTATTTCGAGGCCTTTGATATGCTAAAGAAGGAGGGGATTGACAAACCCGAATACGAAAAGCTTGCCTTCGGCATCTGCGATTTTGCCTTGAAAACGCAGGATGTGAGCGGATGCTATGCCAAAACATGGGATGATGACGGCAACGTCGTACAAAAAGAGGGAACGATCGGGTGCTTCCTGATCCTGCCGATCCTGAAGGCGTATGAGCGAACGGGCAGAGCAGAATATCTGCAAAGTGCGGTCAGAGCATTTGATTTCTATTACGAGGAGCTGGAGCGTGAGGGCTTTACCACGGCAGGAGCCCTTGACACCTACAGCATCGATAAGGAATCCTCTTCCCCGCTGTTACGTAGCGCGCTTGCGCTTTTCGATATTACGAAGGACAAAAAATACATTTCCCGGGCTGAAAAAGCAGCATGGTATATCTCCACTTGGATGATGCACTATACCATAAAGTATCCCGAGGATAATGTGATCGCAAAAATGGGATATGACACCTTCGGCGCAACCTCCGTGTCTACCCCCCACCAAGCACTCGACCAATATGCGCTTCGTGACGTACTCTCCTTTTTGAAGCTTTATGAGATTACGGGAAATATACAATGGAGAGAACGTGCGCTTGCCTTTTGGTGCAATGCCACACAGTGCGTTTCCGACGGTACGCTGGTGATTAACGGCCGTATCCGCCCCACCGGCAGCCAGGATGAAGCCGTTTTCCATACCCGTTGGAGACGGCAATCCGGTGCGCCCTTTATGCCGTCGCAATGGCTACCCGCGTGGCCCTGTGCTTATCGCATGGAAAACCTCCGCCGGCACGAGGATTGGAGCATTTTCGATGAAGGCCTTACAAACATAGAAGGTAAAATCGTACATTAAATTTACATATACAAAGGAGATAACTGATATGATAGAAATCATCAAGCATGAAAACCGACATGTTGTGACACTTAATGGCACGGTATACGCGTCCATCCCGTCGATGGACGGCGCAACGGATACCTTTGAGAAAATCGAGGACGGAGCATGGAGATGGCATCGCCATACCGAAGAGGCGACCGATCATATGCGAATGGAAATGATTCTGCTCGGCGAGCCTACGTTTACAATGGTCCCTGCTGTCAGCTATAACGGAAACGGCTGGGGGGATGTTCCCGAATATGTGGGCGACCGCGCCGAGGATGGAACCCCTTGGAGCTGGGCATCGCACCGTGTCACGATTCCGG
>SVSZ01000123.1 GCA_015064025.1 Oscillospiraceae bacterium
GCAGGTCCGTCGGGGAGGCAGGAGCGCTTGAACTGCTGGGAGAAGAAGCGGCGGATGAAGGTCTTAAGCCATTTTTTTAAGGTCTCCTCATCATATGCATTCCCGAAGGCATGCTTTGCCAGACGGTAAAGCTTCTGTGGGGAGAAGCCGTAACGGAGCATATAGAAAAGATAAAAGTCGTGAAGCTCATAAGGACCCACGAGATCCTCCGTTTTCTGTGCGATCTCTCCTCTGTCGGATGCGGGAAGAAGCTCGGGAGATATGGGGGTATCAAGAATATCAAGAAGTGTTGCGGCAAGCGTATCGCGTCCTTCCTTGCGCGCTTCATCGGCACAGTAGTTCACCACGTGACGAATGACTGTTTTTGGAAGGGATGCGTTGACGCCGTACATAGACATATGATCTCCGTTATAGGTTGCCCAACCGAGGGCAAGCTCGGAGAGATCTCCCGTGCCCACGACCATGCCTCCTGTTTGGTTGGCAACGTCCATCAGAATTTGCGTGCGCTCACGCGCCTGTGCGTTTTCGTAGGTCGCGTCATGGACTACGGGATCGTGCCCGATATCGGAGAAATGGACGTTCACCGCATTGAGAATGTCGACCGTGCGGAGTGTTACTCCCAGCGCCTCGCAAAGCACGGTGGCGTTTGTTTTCGTACGAGTGGTGGTTCCGAAGCAGGGCATCGTCAGAGCGACGATCTCTTTTTCGGATCTTCCCAAAAGCCTCATGGCACGGACAGCAACGAGGAGTGCGAGTGTCGAATCCAGGCCTCCCGAAATGCCGAGAACAAGCGTTTTTGCATATGCGCGTTCGGTGCGCTGTGCAAGCCCCTCGGCTTGGATGGAGAGAATGCGCTCACAGCGCGCGCGGCACTCTGCGGGATCCTGCGGCATAAAGGGATGAGGATCGACGCATCTTGTCAATACGGTGTCCGATACAGGAAGTGAGAAGGAGACCGTTCGATAGGTGTGCTGTGACGTATTCATAGGTGCTTGTCTTTGCTCAAGCGTGATGCGCTCGGTATCGATCTCCGTGATGAGGAGAGATGCGTCCTTGGTGTCACGTGCGGCAAGGAGGTGTCCGCATTCCGCCATCAGGCTCTCACCGCCCCACACGTAATCCGTGGTGGATTCCCCCGTGCCGACCTCTGCATGCAGATATGCCGCACGGATGCGCTTTGAATGTGCCAAAAGGCAGTCGCGATATGCTTTTGCCGACGTCACGCTGCGGACGCTCGCCGAAGGATGGCAGATCACCGTAGCACCCGCGAGGGACGCGTATACCGAGGGGGAGATGGGAGCGGTTATATCAGAGCCGATCTCAATTGCCACCCGAAGAGCCGGATGTGTGTCCGCGCAGAAGAGAAGGTCTGTTCCAAAGGGAACGGTATCCCCGTCAAGCTTTGCCTCCTGCGGTGCGGTTGGATCTGCGGGCGAGAAGACGCGAAGCTCGTTCGAGGGAATTCCGCATTTCAGAACGGACTTTGGGACAAGTCCCAAAAGCTTGCCTCCGAAACATACGGCGGCACAGCTGTAAAGCCGTCCCATGTGAAGGTAGGGAAGCCCCAAAACAGAGAGAAGAGAGGTCTTCTGTGTCTTTTTCAAATACTCGCGCAAGGCGACCGCTGCTCCTTGTACGAGAGGGGCATGCTTGTATAAGTCGCCTGCAGTCGCAGAGGTAACGGAAAGCTCGGGAAAACACAAAAGCTGTACTCCCGCCTCCTGTGCCTCCAGCGTCAGACGGATCAATTCCCGCACGTTATACGCCGTATCGGCGACCCTTACCGATGGGGATGCCGTTGCGACCTTGATGAATCCGTTTTTCATAATGCTCCTTTCAAAAAAGAAGATATATTTCTTCCATTATACCACCATAGAAGAGTTTTTGTCAAGAGAGGCATGGAAAATACGCATACAGTGAGAGAAGATAAAAAATGGGGCTGCCTCAAATGCTTTTTATCGCACTTGAGACAGCCCCTTTGTTATCTGGTGGAAACAGGGAGACTCGAACTCTCGACCTCACGGATGTGAACCGTGCGCTCTAACCAACTGAGCTATGCTTCCGATATTTTTTTTTACGCTTGACATTATAACACAGCTTTTTATAAAAATCAATATGTTTTTGAAAAGTTTTTAGTATTTTTTTAAAGAAAATTACTTGATTTTAGATATACTTTCATGTACAATAATCGTAACTTCGCAATCTATAAGGTTGCGCTTCAATTCTTTTTTGTTGAGTTTGCCTTTTGCGAAAAAACGAAACGGTATTTTAGGAGGCACACATGAAGATCTTTTTGAAATCGAACGGACATGAAAGTCATGCATCTCTTTTGGCGAGGCATATCCAAAAACGCATCCCGTTTGAGGCAGATGCCGACGGCTTTGTCATCAAGCTTGAGATCAATGCTGCGATCGGTGCTCCCGAAAGCTATGAAATTACTTCCTCTCACGGTGGATACCTTATTACCGGTACCGATGGCTTGGGGCTTTACTACGGTATTGGTAAATTTTTGCATTCCGCAAAATGGAGCGAAACCGACTTTGTCCCCGCGCCTCCCAAGGGAGTGGTAACGCCTGCCTGTAGCTTCCGCGCTACCTACTTCGCCATTCACTTTTACAATTGGTATCAGCAGGCTTCCACTGAGGAATTGGAAGCGTACATGGAGGAAATGCTGCTTTGGGGATATAGCACCATCATCGCCGTTTTGCCCATTGTCAATCTGTCAACTCTTGACGATGCGCTCTTTGGAAGATCGGTCGATAAGCTCAGACGCGTGTTCTCTCTTGCAAAAAAATACGGGATGAAGGTGGGGATCATCTCTACCGTCAATCAAGGATTGAAGACGGCACCCGATTCGATCGCAGCAAGTTATGAGCTTTGGCGTTCTCCTACCAATCATCGCTATGTCTGTACCTCCAAGCCCGAGGGAATCGAGTATTTGAAGGTGGTTTGGAAAGCGGTTTTAGACTCCTTTTTGGATATCGGATTGGATTATTACATCGCTTGGCCTTATGATGAGGGCGGTTGCTCCTGCCCCGATTGCCGTCCTTGGGGCGCCAACGGATACGTGCGTACCTGTAACGAGATCAACAAGCTTGTAAAATCGATTTATCCCAACGTTCAAATGATCGTTTCTACGTGGCTGTTTGATACGGGGATCTACGGTGTGGAAGGGGAGTACGAGGGCTTTTACAAGCACCTTAAGACCGATCTTGATTGGGCAGATTATATTATGGTCGACGGGCACGGTGAAAAGCCGTATCCCGCATATCCCATCACCCACGAGGTCATAAAGCCCGTGGTAAACTTCCCCGAGATCAGCATGTTCGGTCATCATCCCTGGGGTGGGCTTGGCGCAAACCCACTTTGCAAGCACTTCCAGGAGATCTGGGATAGCTCCCGTCACGTCCTCCGGGGAGGAATGCCCTATTCGGAGGGGATTTACGAGGATTTGAACAAGGTCTTGTTTGCGGGCTATTATTGGAATCCCGAGAAGGGCTACGCCGAGATCCTTAAGGAATACCTCACTTATGAGATGGATGCGGGCGAGTGGGTAGACGATCTGATCCGCATGATGGAGCTGATCGAGGAAAACTATCTGCTGGTAGCATTTAACAAAGAGCCTACCTTGGAGCCTGCTCTGGAAGCGAAGCGGATCGCAGATGAAGTCAATGAAAAGTTGTGCGAGCGCGGTAAGAGCGCATGGCGTTGGAGAATCCTTTATCTCCGTGCGCAGATCGACGCAAAACGGTATTCCTATTACTTTGACAACAACATGCACGGACAGAGAGATCTTGTGAAATTAAGGACCCGTTACGGTCTTTTGCTCAAGGACGACCCCGAGGTCCAGGCGATGTTTTGGGAGCTTTGCGAGCTGTTCCATTGTGTAGATTACAACGGAGAAAACCGTTGGACGCACCCGCCCGTCAACGGTGGCGATCCCTCTGATACCTTTGAAAACATGAAGGGTGTGGAAAACGGGATCTGATCTCCTTAAAATCGCACTGCGGCTTATGCTTTGAATTTTATGTATCTACATGCGCGGCATAGCCGTTCATACAAACGATCCCCCTTGGTGAAGATCATCAAGGGGGATCAACTATATATCATAGATCAAAAAATAGGATATCCTGCGTTTGTGTGCGCCTCGATCAGCTCGTTACACATTGCCACGATCTCGTCGGTGGAAAGCTGTGCACCCGTAACGGGATCCATCATAGCCGCCTGGTAG
>SVSZ01000124.1 GCA_015064025.1 Oscillospiraceae bacterium
TCGGGGCTTCGCCCCTCCTTCCGACTGCAAAAGCATCTAACTAAACTCGTTACTTTTATTTTTTCCTTTTTTAGTCTCACATCATTGACAAAACTACAATTTTATCCACCGAAGGGGCAAGTGCACCTTTTGAAACGGAAAAGAGCTCAGAATACGGAAATATTCTCTCGCACGTACGCCGCAAGTGCCTCGGTCATGGGAGGAAGCGCATAAAAGGCGGAGTTGAAATCGTCAAAGGGATATTGACGCTCCAGCTTTTTGAATTCTCGCGAATTCCCAATTGCGAAAGCGGAGAGTGCCGCAGTGGCAACTTTATTGTCGTGAAGAAAATCCTCGAACAAAGCCTTATGCTCTTCTGCACCGATGCGCGCCAGCGCCTCCCTCAAAAAGAGTGCGGTCTCGCGGCTTGTATTTGCAAAATATGAGCAAAGCCCCTCTGCGTTGACCTTTTGATCATAGTAGTACACGATATAGAAGATCCGCGGCTCCTCCTCCATATTATCAAGCGCGCGACGCTCGGTATCGAATTTGTCCGCGCGTTTTCTTACGCGAACCCACACGGTTGAGAGAAGCTCCTCGTCGGGAAGTGCCAGCAGCTCCTCGTCGGATAATGCACAGCAGCGAAGCTCCTCCTCTTCCAGTAAACGAACGATATCCTGTGTCACCGCATCTCGGCGGGATAGCAGTTTTTTGAAAAAGCCAAACATCTTTTTTCTCCTTTTCGGAAACTCTTCCACTTAATTTTATCATAAACATTTTCATTTGTCAATCAAAAAAAGGGAAAGAGTGGCATCTTCTCAAAAAAAACGCAGTCTTTTTTATATTTCAAAGCACACGGGCACCTGCCAAAAGACAGGTGCCCGTGTGCTCGGGATCTATCGAAAGCCGCGTGGCGGCTGTTATTTCATCAAAGTGAAATATATGATGAACAGAATCGACGGACACGGATTACTTCGCGTAATCCACCGTTCTTGTCTCGCGAATCAGATTCAGCTTGATCTGACCGGGATACTTGACCTCATCCTCAATCTTTTTCGCCATCTCTCGTGCGATCAGCTTCATCTTGTCGTCGCTGACCATCTCGGGCTTCACCATGACGCGGATCTCACGTCCCGCCTGGATCGCAAATGCCTTATCCACACCGGGGAAGCTTACGGCAAGCTCCTCCAGCTTCTGCAAGCGCTTGATGTAGTTTTCCATATCCTCGCGTCTGGCACCCGGCCTTGCCGCGGAGATCGCATCTGCCGCCTGCACCAGGATCGCTACAATGGAATGGGGCTCCACGTCGTTGTGGTGTGCCTCAACCGCATGCAAAACCTCTGCGTTTTCCTTGTACTTCTTCAAAGCGTTGACTCCGAGCTCTACGTGTGAGCCCTCCATATCCTGCGGGAATGCCTTACCGATGTCGTGAAGAAGTCCCGCACGGCGTGCAAGCGTTCCGTCCACGCCAAGCTCATCCGCCATGATCCCCGCAAGCCATGCCACCTCGATGGAATGCTGCAATACGTTCTGACCGTAGCTCGTGCGGTAACGCAAACGACCCAGGAGCTTGATCAGATCCTGATGGATTCCGTGTACGTGCACTTCGAAGGTTGCACGCTCACCCGCCTGCTTGATCACGGTTTCAACCTCTTTGCGCGCTTTTTCCACCATCTCCTCAATGCGAGCAGGGTGGATGCGTCCGTCCGTAATCAGCTTTTCAAGTGCAAGTCTTGCAATCTCGCGTCTGACCGGGTCAAAGCCCGAGATCGCAATGGTTTCGGGTGTATCGTCGATGATCAGCTCAACACCCGTCAGCGTTTCAAGCTTCTGAATGTTTCTTCCCTCACGTCCGATGATCCTGCCCTTCATTTCCTCATTCGGCAACGCCACCGCAGAGATCGTTGCCTCTGTCACATGATCTGCCGCGCATCTCTGGATCGCCAGGGACAAAAGATTTCTCGCCTTTGTCTCCGCTTCCTCCTTGAATTGCGTTTCAATTTCATCCAACTTCTGTGCCATGTCGTGCCTTGCCTCAGACTCAACACGCGCGATCAGCTCGGACTTTGCCTGCTCTGCGGTATACCCCGAGATCTCCTCAAGCCTCGTCATGTGCTGACCCAAGACCTCCTTGGTCTTTTCCTGCAGAGCCTCGTTCGCACGGATCTTTTCATCAAGCTGCTCGCTCTTGCGTTCGAGAGCTTCGGTCTTTTTATCCAGATTTTCTTCCTTCTGGGTAATGCGACGCTCCTGACGGCTGACCTCTGTACGGCGCTCCTTCAGATCTCTTTCGGTCTCGTTGCGCAAACGGAGAATTTCTTCCTTTGCTTCCAAAAGCAGCTCCTTTTTCTTCGCTTCGGCATTTTTCCTGGAATCTTCAAGGATTCGCTTTGCCTCGTTCTCCGCAGAGCCGATCTTTTTTTCACCAATGCTTTTACGCACCAAAAATCCTGCCAGAATACCAATCAACAGCGCAACAGCGGCACTGACAATCAGTATCCACAATTCTACCTGCATACCTTTTACACCTCCCTGTGTTTGTTTTTTGTTTTTATTCTTATTCTGTATGAAAAGCACAAATTGCGCGAGTATATCATACTATAAATAATTATACACAATTTCGGGACGCTTGTCAATACCCTCGATTCCTCTTTTTTCGCATTTTTCAAAGAGAGAGGGGGAATACAAACGCGAAACCGCATTTGTATCCCCCCGTCTCTTCCATCAATCCCGCACACTCATTTTATTGCACGCGGACGCACCTCACGCATGGAAATCTTGAAGAGCTCCTCTGTCGCAAGCCGCATTTTCGTCACCACGCCTTCCTTTTCCGGGAAACAGTAATAAAGACAATCACGGGTTCCGACGGAGACCATATCCCCGATCTGATACCAATAGTAATCGGAATTAAGTGTATAAGAGAAGAGCGGCTTCTGCCGATAAGAAAGTTTCCCGTCGCAGCCCGTCAGCAAAAAGCCATCGCCATCGTGATGCAGATGTCCGGTGCCGACCATATAGATCGCGCGGCTGTTCACCTGTGCACCGATCCGCACGTCGGTATCCAGAAGATACGTCCCGTTCTCCAATTCCTCCTTCACGCATGCACGCTCCCATGCATACCAATCCGGAATGTGTGAATATTCCGTCACTCCATCCTCAGCACACATCTCCCCAAGCTCTGTCAGCATGTAGGCCTTGCCGCAGGCGTCACAGACCAGCTTCTCTCCCACGCCTCGGGTCTTTCCCTCCGCTTTGCAGTGCGGACATTTGTAGAGCAGACGCTCCAATCCCACCGCGCGGTCCTTTTCCGTGATCCTGATACCGTTCTCACGTTGCCACTTGAAGTGATCAAAGCTAAACGCGCGGTCAAGGATCTCGTCCAATTCCTCCACGGTATGCTTTTCGATCTCCTCCACCGTCAAAAGACACTGCACCCTCGCGCTGACCTTGACACGGCGGTTTCGGAGTCCGTTGTACAACGGCGTGCGCAAAAATGCGCCATCCG
The DNA here is from genome assembly GCA_015064025.1 of Oscillospiraceae bacterium. Classification (GTDB taxonomy): domain Bacteria; phylum Bacillota; class Clostridia; order Oscillospirales; family CAG-272; genus UMGS1865. The sequence goes on from SVSZ01000124.1 coordinate 3,485, forward strand.
TGTGCACGTGCACCACAGGCACCTTGAGAAGCTTGAGAAGTGCCCCCATTTTTCTGGGGAGAGGGGTCGAACACCCATCAAAGCTGTAGCATGCCTCGGGATACATCAGAACAGAGGTGTTTTTCTTTTTGAGCATATAATCCATGTTTCGGATCAGAGAAAGATCGCTGATAAACTTTTGCGTAGGAATACATCCCAGCTGACGCATCAGCCAGTTCTTTCCGACGAAGCCGTCCGTAGTCGTCACAATGCCGTAGGGCAATGGGTAGAAAATTTTGGAGACGATCTCAAGATCCAAAAAGCATGAATGGTTCATCAAAATGAGGTACGGTCCCTTCCCCGCACGGGAAAGCCCTGTGTCCTCGTACGTAAATTTTGCGGGGATGAGATCCTTTGTTGCCAGAATCCGCACCAGCGTGCGAAAGAAAATGCTCGGTTTTTTCGGTTTCCGTGGTGTATCCTTCGGCAGAGCCATAAGCTCGTCATAGGATTTTTCTGCGAATACTGTTTTCATACCGCCCTCACGTTTGTTAAATTTGTGAATTAATTGTATACGGTATTAGAATATCATACTTCGCAACGGTTGTCAAGGAAAATTATCGAATATCAGATTGAGAAAATGTAGTGTTACAATAGATGTGAGACCAAAATTGAAAAAAGAATAGAAAAAGTGATTGAGTTCTGTTAAAATAAAGTCACCACAACCAAATCTAACAGAAAGGACTCAATCACTTCATGAAACATTA
>SVSZ01000015.1 GCA_015064025.1 Oscillospiraceae bacterium
ATTCTCCACGAGCCAACACGGAGTCGTTTACGTCCGTCGTTATAGCCTTGCATTGTTTTTATATCTCCGACAGGTGGATTATAGGTCAGCCCCGCAATAGCATCACGGATTCTACCAACCGATTTTTTATCCAATTTTGATAAAAATTTCAGCGCATCCTTTGAATACCTGATTTTGATCTCATTCATTGATTATTCTCCGTAAAAATGGAATGTTTTATCCTACGCTTATATTATATAGGATTTATCCTATTTTGTCAATAGATTTCGGAAAGATTTTTTTGATTTGCTTCTATTGTCGCTGAAAGAATTACCGATTGGCTATTAGTTTTTACCAATTGGCAAAATCGCACAATTATTATCTGTTATATCCCATTTTATTTGGTTAAAATATATAGCAGGCATCGCCGAAGCTGAAAAACCGATACCCTTCCCCCACCGCCGTGCGGTACGCCTCCATAACGCGTTCCTTATCGTAAAAGGCGGACACGAGCATTAAAAGCGTGCTTTCGGGTAGGTGGAAATTTGTGATGAGGGCATCCACTGCCTTGAATTTGTAGCCGGGGTAGATGAAAATGCCCGTATCCCCTTGCATGGCGGGGATATAACCGTCCTCACGCGCGACACTTTCGATGGTGCGGCAGGAGGTCGTACCGACGCAGATCAGCCGTCCGCCGGCGGCTCGTCGCTCATTGATCAAACGCGCGCTTTCCTCGGAGACCGAAAAATATTCGGTGTGCATCACGTGATCCGTGATCTTGTCCTCCTTCACGGGGCGGAAGGTGCCAAGTCCCACGTGAAGCATCACAGGGGCGATCGCAACACCTTTTCCCTTGATTTTTTCAAGGAGCTCGGGGGTAAAGTGCAATCCCGCAGTCGGCGCCGCGGCAGACCCCTCCTCGCGCGCATATACGGTCTGATAGCGGTCACGGTCCTCCAAGCGCTCCGTGATATAGGGCGGCAGAGGCATCATTCCGATCAGATGCAGAATTTCATAAACGGTCGCATATGTCTCACGGTCATAGGAAAATCGGATGATGCGGTTTCCTTCCTCCACGATGTCCGTCACCTCACCGCGAAGGATCCCCTCGCCAAATTCCAGCTCCATGCCGATGCGGGCGCGTTTGCCCGGCTTGACAAGACATTCCCACGTGTCAACCTCCCTTTGGCGCAGAAGCAAAAGCTCGATCAGCGCCTCTTCTCTCCCCACAACGTGCCCGTAGATGCGTGCGGGAATGACCTTGGAATCGTTGATCACCAAAACGTCCTCGGGACGAAGATAGTCAAGAATATCAAAAAAATGCTTGTGTTCAAGCTTCCCCGTCTTGCGATCGATCACCATCATGCGGGAGCTGTCCCGCGGTTCTATGGGATGCTGGGCGATCTGCTCCTCCGGCAGATCGTAATAAAAGTCCGAGGTCTTAAGGGATGTCGGCGTCAGGCTGTTGACAATTACAGAGTTCATTCGTTCCTACTCAATCCTTTATCCAAATTCACGTAACCGAAGGGGTAACGCTTGCATACACTGGGTATGTACATATTATACATCACTTTTTTTTCGTTTGCAACCGTTTTTTACATCCTTTCGGTGCGCAGACGGAAAATTCTTGCAAAAGGAGAGTGCTGTTTTATGAGTCTATACAAGCAAACCGTTTTCACAGGAGTTGCCACCGCGTTGATCACCCCCTTTTGCGGCGGAGAGATCGATTATGAAGCACTGGAGCGGATGATCGAGCAGCAGATCGATGCAGGAATCGCTGCCCTTCTTCTTTGCGGCACTACGGGAGAAGGTGCTACCCTGACTGTAAAGGAGCATTACGAGATGATCCGCTTTGCCAAGGAAAAGATCCGTGACCGCGTTCCCCTGCTCGGCGGCTGCGGCTCCAATTGCACCTCCCATGCCATCGAGCTTGCCAATGCAGTGGCGGAGGGTGGCGCAGATGCGCTTCTCGCCGTGACGCCTTACTATAACAAAACCAATGACCGCGGGATCGTCCAGCACTACCGCGCCTTGGCAGATGCCTCCCCCCGCCCTCTGATGCTTTACAACGTCCCCACGCGCACGGGCTTTGGCATGAAGCTTGAGCACTATCGGGAGCTTTCCTCACATCCCAACATCGTCGCGCTTAAGGAGGCGTCGGCAGACCTTGGCTTGCTGGAAGCGACCTGCACGGAATGCGGTGACCGTCTTGACGTTTATACGGGCAACGATCACCACGTCATCAGCGCATCACGCCTTGGGGCGCGCGGAATCATTTCTGTATACTCTAACGTTGATCCGCGCGGCATGATCGAGCTTTGGAAGCTATGCTCCACGGGAGAATACCGCTTGGCGGGAGAGCGCAGAGCCCGCTGTCTTGCGCGGATGCAGGCACTCTTCTCGGAGGTCAATCCGATCCCCGTAAAATACGTCGCTTCACTCAAGGGACTCTGCCATGCGGAATACCGCCTACCGCTTGCTCCCCCAAGCACGGAATGCGCCAAGCGTTTACAAGCACTGTTCTCACAATAAAAAGGCGCTCACAGCTCGGCTGTGAGCGCCTTTTTATTGTTTTCGCTATAAGAGATCACCAAGAGGTGTTCTCGGTATTTTCGTCCGCACGGCGGACACCGACACCCTTGTAGCAATCCATACCTGTTCCCGCAGGAATCAGCTTACCGATGATCACGTTTTCCTTCAGACCGCGCAGATAGTCCACCTTTCCGTGGATCGCCGCCTCGGTAAGAACCTTGGTGGTCTCCTGGAAGGATGCTGCGGACATAAAGGACTCGGTCTGGAGAGATGCCTTGGTGATACCGAGAAGGATCGTGCTTCCCACAGCGTGGGTAAGCCCCGTCTCGCCAGCGGCAATGCGTGCATCTACCTCGTTGTTTGCTCTTTCCAGATCCATCATATCGATGTTGGAGCCCACAAGAAGCTCGGTGCTTCCGCTGTCCTCGACGCGCATCTTTCTGGTCATCTGACGCGCGATGATCTCAACGTGCTTGTCGTTGACGTTACAGGACTGCGAACGGTAGACCTTCTGAATCTCCTTGATGAGATATTCATATACCGCATCAAGACCGAGAATGCGCATGATATCCGCGGGTGCCTTGTTACCCTCGGTCATCGCCTCACCGACCTCAAGATGCTGTCCCTCGATGATCGCAAGCTTCGTGCCGTAAGGAATCTGATATTCCTTGATCTCGGCAGCAACACCCTCGGGCTGCTCGCGGTCGGGATGAATGGTAACAGTGTGAACGTTGGTGTTCTCTGCCATGCTGATGTGCGCGGTTCCGCGAACCTCGGTCATCACAGCGGGCTTCTTGGGCTGACGAGCTTCGAAAAGCTCCTCAACACGGGGAAGACCCTGCGTAATATCGGATCCTGCGACACCGCCGGAGTGGAAGGTTCTCATGGTCAGCTGCGTACCGGGCTCACCGATGGACTGTGCCGCGATGATACCGACTGCTTCACCGACGTTGACAAGCTTTCCGTTGGCAAGGTCCGCACCGTAGCAATGCGCACAGATACCCTGCTTTGCATGACACTGAATGACGGTACGGATATTGACACCCTTGATGCCCGCCGCGGTGATCGCATCGATCGCCTCCTCGGTGATCATCTGATCGTCCTCGATCAAAACCTCACCCGTTTCGGGATGGACGACAGGACCCATGATAAAGCGGCCGAGAATACGGTCGGACAGGGGCTCAAGCACGTTCTTATCCTTCTCATCGATGATATCCGTAACGTATGCGCCCTTCTGCGTATCACACTTGATCTCGCGAACGATGACCTCCTGAGATACGTCAACAAGACGTCTGGTAAGGTAACCCGAGTCTGCGGTACGGAGCGCCGTATCCGAAAGAGACTTACGGGAACCCTTAGCACCCATGAAGTACTCAAGGATATTCAAGCCCTCACGGAAGTTGGATTTGATCGGCACCTCAATGGTACGTCCGTTGGTCGCGAACATCAGTCCGCGCATACCCGCAAGCTGACGCATCTGCGCAATGGAACCACGGGCTCCGGAATCCGACATGATCTTGATCGGGTTGAACTGGCTGAAGCTGTTCTGAAGCGCGTTGGTAACGTCGTTGGTGGTCTTATCCCAAAGCTTGATGACCGCATTGTAGCGCTCCTCGTTGGAATACATACCCTTGCGATAATAATCGTTAAGAACGTCCACCTGCTTCTGAGCTGCATCAATGAAGGTAGACTTCTCCTTCGGAATGGTCATATCGTAAACCGAGATGGAGAAGGACGCACGGGTAGAATACTGATAACCCAGTGCCTTGATGTCGTCAAGCATGGTCGCACAGACGTCGGGACCGTTGTTGCGGATACAGCGGTCAAGGATCTGACCGAGCTGCTTCTTCTTGATGACAAACTCAACCTCAAGCTTGAGTGCGTTCTCAGGCTTGGAGCGATCCACAAAGCCGAGGTTCTGAGGAATGACCTTGTTATAGATCAGGCGTCCGAGGGTCGTCACAATGACGTCGGAGCGCATCACACCGTCGATCTCCTTGGAGACGCGGATCTTGATCTTTGCATGAAGTCCCAACGCACCGTTGGAGTACGCCATCATTGCCTCATCCATGTTGCGATACATGTGATAATTGTAAATGATCTCGCCCGATGCATCGCGCATCACCTCTCCGTTCTCATCGAGAGCGGGAGTACGGTCACCCGGCTCACCGTCCTTTTCCATGGTCAGATAGTACGCGCCAAGGATCATATCCTGAGAAGGCACGGTCACTGCCTTACCGTCCATGGGCTTGAGGAGGTTGTTTGCCGAGAGCATAAGGAAGCGCGCCTCTGCCTGTGCCTCTGCGGAAAGCGGCACGTGAACAGGCATCTGGTCGCCGTCGAAGTCGGCGTTAAATGCGGGACATACCAGGGGATGGAGCTTGATCGCACGTCCCTCTACCAGCACGGGCTCAAACGCCTGAATGGACAGACGGTGAAGCGTCGGTGCACGGTTGAGAAGCACGGGATGCTCCTGAATTACGTTTTCAAGCGCGTCCCAAACGCAAGCGTTAGCGGGATCGTACGCGCGGTCGATCTTCTTCTGTGCGTCCTTGACGTTGGTCGCCTTGCCCATCTCCACAAGTCTCTTGATCACGAAGGGCTTGAAAAGCTCGATCGCCATTTCCTTAGGCAGACCGCACTGATAGATCTTAAGGTTAGGACCTACGACAATAACGGAACGTCCCGAGTAGTCGACACGCTTACCGAGCAGGTTCTGACGGAAGCGACCCTGCTTACCGCGAAGCATCTCGGAGAGGGACTTGAGCGTACGGTTCGCAGCACCCGTGACGGGCTTTCCGTGCTTACCGTTATCGATCAGAGCGTCCACCGCCTCCTGAAGCATTCTCTTCTCGTTGCGGATCATGATCTCGGGGGTACGAAGCTCCTGCAATCTGCGCAAACGGTTGTTGCGGTTGACGATGCGGCGATAGAGCTCGTTTACGTCGGCAGTCGCAAAGCGTCCGCCGTCCAGCTGTACCATGGGACGGATATCGGGGGGAAGGACGGGAATCACATCCAAGATCATCCACTCAAGACGGTTGCCCGACTTGCGGAATGCCTCAACGACCTCAAGACGCTTGATGATCCTTGTCTTCTTCTGACCCGATGCCTGTGCAAGCTCCTCCTTAAGGGACACGGAAAGCGCCTCTACGTCGATTCCCTGCAAAAGCTCCTTGATCGCCTCGGCACCCATGCCGACGCGGAATTCGTTACCGTACAGCTCGCGGTATTCCACGTACTGCTTCTCGGAGAGCACCATGCCCTTTTCCAAGGGCGTGTGTCCGGGATCCAGCACGACGTTCTCCGCAAAGTAAAGCACCTGCTCGAGCGCCTTGGGCGACATATCGAGAACGAGCGCCATACGCGAGGGAACCGCCTTGAAATACCAGATATGAGATACGGGAGATGCCAACTCAACGTGCCCCATTCTCTCACGGCGCACCTTCTTTGTCGTGACATCAACTCCGCACTTTTCGCACTTAATGACCTCCTTGGTGTGGGAATTCTTATACTTTCCGCACATGCAGGCGCCATCCTTCGTAGGACCGAAAATAGCTTCGCAGAACAAGCCGTCGGTCTCTGCCTTCAGCGTTCTGTAGTTAATGGTTTCGGGCTTTTTGACTTCTCCGTAGGACCATTTGCGGATCATTTCGGGAGATGCCAATCCAATTCTTATAGAATAAAATTCTTTCTGCTCCACAGTTATAACCATGAACCCTTTCTATCTATACTTTCGGTGGACGTCGGGAGGCACTTCCCCTCCCGACATCCGCGGCTTGCGGACACACGGTCCGCTGACTTCAATTATTCGTCGAAATCGCCGTTCTCGTAAGCGGTCTCTTCCTCATAGGAGAAATCCTCCGCCTCCTCTTCCTCAATGGGATTTCCGTTCTCATCCTCAAACATGAAGGAATCTCCCAGCGTATCATCCATCTCATGCTGACCGAGGATCGAATCGATCGCATTCTTGTCCGCATGGCTCATGACGCTGTCATCCTCGTTGCAAAGCTCGGAAAGCTCAATGTCATTTCCGTCCTTATCCTGCACGCGGATATCCAGAGCCAAAGACTGGAGCTCCTTGACCATGACCTTGAAGGATTCGGGAACCCCCGGCGTGGGAATGTTCTGACCCTTGATGATCGCCTCGTAAGCACGGCGGCGTCCGTTGATATCGTCCGACTTGACCGTGAGGATCTCCTGCAGCGTGTAAGCAGCACCGTATGCCTCAAGTGCCCAGACCTCCATCTCTCCGAAGCGCTGTCCGCCGAACTGAGCCTTACCGCCCAAGGGCTGCTGCGTAACGAGAGAGTACGGACCGTTGGAACGCGCGTGGATCTTATCGTCAACCAGATGATGGAGCTTAAGATAATACATGATACCGACAGTAACGGGGTTGTCGAAGGGCTCGCCCGTGCGTCCGTCGTAAAGAACGGTCTTACCGTCAAGGATCTTGAGTCTCTTCTCGGCACGCAGGGTTGCCATAAAGGCTTCGTCCGCACGCTCCTCGTCCGTGAGAACTCTGAGCGTCTTGTTGCCGCTCTCCTCATCGACGGTCTCCTCATAAAGAGCCTTACCCTCGGGATTTTCCAAGGGGAACAGATCTCTCTGCATGCCTGCCGCCTCAAGGCACGCGAGAATATCCTTCTCGTTCGCACCGCCGAAGACAGGGGTCATGATCTTCCAGCCAAGCTTTCTGGAGGCAATACCCAAGTGCACCTCAAGCACCTGACCGATGTTCATACGGGAAGGAACGCCCAAAGGATTGAGGACGATGTCAAGAGGCGTACCGTCGGGCAGGAAGGGCATATCCTCGGGAGGAAGAATGCGAGAAACGACACCCTTGTTACCGTGACGTCCTGCCATCTTATCTCCTACGGAGATCTTACGCTTCTGCGCGATATATACCTTAACGACCTTGTTGACACCTGCGGGAAGCTCGTCGCCCTGCTCGTGAGAGAAGACGCGAACGTCCACAACGATACCGGACTCACCGTGCGCCAGGCGCAAGGAGGTGTCACGTACCTCTCTGGACTTTTCGCCGAAGATCGCGCGGAGAAGTCTTTCCTCTGCGGTCAATTCGGTCTCTCCCTTGGGAGTGATCTTACCGACCAGAATATCGCCGGAGCGAACCTCGGTACCGATCTTTACAATACCTTCGGCGTTCAGATTGCGGAGCGCGTCGTCACCGACGTTGGGGATCTCGCGTGTGATCTCCTCGGGACCGAGCTTCGTATCTCTCGCCTCGTGAGGATATTCCTCAATGTGCAACGACGTGTAGACGTCGTCACGAACAAGTCTTTCGTTCAAAAGGACTGCGTCCTCGTAGTTATAGCCTTCCCATGTCATAAAGCCGATCAAGGCGTTCTTACCAAGGGAAATTTCACCGTTGCTGGTTGCGGGACCGTCTGCGATCACCTGCCCCGCCTCAACAAAGTCACCCTTGGAGACGATGGGACGCTGATTGAAGCACGTTCCCTGGTTGGTTCTCTTGAATTTGAGAAGATCGTAAACGTCCTTGACACCGTTCTCGCAGGCGACCACGATCTGATCCGCCTGTACGCGCTCTACGTATCCCGCTCTGGTTGCGATCACGGCAACGCCGGAATCCAGTGCCGCCTTATGCTCCATACCGGTACCGACGATCGGAGAGTCGTTGACAAGCAACGGAACTGCCTGCTTCTGCATGTTCGATCCCATCAGTGCACGGGTGTTGTCATCGTTTTCAAGGAAGGGAATCATCGCGGAGGCAACGGAGACCAGCATTCTGGGTGCGACGTCCATATAATCGACGCTTGCCGCATCCACCTCGACGATCTCGGTCTTGTCACGGCCGATGACCTTTGCGTTGACAAAGCAATCATCGTCATCCAAGGGCTCGTTTGCCTGGGCTACGATATAGTGATCCTCGGTATCCGCGGTCATGTATTCGACCTCGTCCGTCACGTGGTGACGGAAGGTGCCGTCGCCGTTGTCGATATGCTCCACCTTACGGTAGGGTGCCTCAATAAATCCGTAGTCGGAGATGCGGGCATAGGTGGAGAGATAGGAGATCAGACCGATGTTGGGTCCTTCGGGAGACTCGATCGGGCAGATACGTCCGTACTGTGTATAGTGAACGTCACGCACGTCAAAGGACGCACGGTCGCGGGAAAGACCGCCGGGACCGAGCGCGGAGAGACGGCGCTTGTGGCTCAGCTCTGCCAGAGGATTGTTCTGATCCATGAACTGAGAAAGCTGGCTGGAGCCGAAGAACTCACGGATCGCAGTGGTCACGGGACGGATGTTGATCAGCGCCTGGACGGTCAGCTTCTCGTTATCCTGCGTTGCCATACGCTCCTTGATGATCTTATCCATACGTGCAAAGCCGATGCGGAGCTGATTCTGCAGCTGCTCACCGACGGAACGGATGCGGCGGTTGCCCAGATGGTCGATGTCGTCCACACTGCCGACGTCATGCGCCAGATTGAGCAGGTAGTTGACAGATGCCATCACGTCGTCCACGGTCAGGCACTTGGGGCAAAGGTCGGCAAGCCTTTCCTTCACGCTCGCCTTGATCGCCTCAATATCACCCTCGCACTCCTGCATGATCTCCATCAGAACGGGAATGCGCACTCTTTCCTTTACGCCGCAATCCTTCAGATCCTCACCGAGAACGTAGAGGGGATTGACGGTGTTGTTGCCCATGACCTTGATGACCTCGCCGTTGTCAAGAGCGATCTTAACCTCGTTGATCGCAGCATGCTCGATCTCGCGTGCGAGCGCGGGAGTAATGACCTCACCCGCAGAAAGGATCACCTCACCCGTAATAGGACTGATGGCATCCTCGGCAAGACGGCGGTTTGCGATACGGCTGTGCACCGACATTTTCTTATCATATTTGTAACGTCCGACGGGCGCGATGTCATAGCGCTTCGGATCAAAGAAATAGTTATGCAGGAGCGTTCTTGCGGCTTCCTCCGTGGGAGGCTCGCCGGGACGGAGCTTTTTGTAGATCTCCTTGAGAGACTCCACCTCTGTTGTGGAGTGGAGCTGTGCGGCAAGCACCTCGCTTTCATCCCTTTCAAAGGTGAGACGAAGATGCTCATCCTCACCGAACATCTCATAAATATCCTCGCGGCTCGAAAGTCCCAGCGCGCGGATAAACATCGTGAGCGGCAGCTTGCGGTTCTTATCGATACGGACGTATGCAACACCGGACGCGTCGATCTCATACTCCAGCCATGCGCCGCGATATGGGATCACGGTGGTAGCATAGGTCTTGCGCCCCGCCTTATCAATTTCGGAAGAATAGTACATTCCGGGAGAACGGATGATCTGAGAAACGATCACACGCTCCGCGCCGTTGATGACGAAGGTACCCGTCTCGGTCATCAGCGGGAAGTCACCCATGAAGATGTCTGCCTGCTTGACCTCTCCCGTCTGCTTGTTCGTCAAGCGGACGTTGACCTTGAGGGGTGCTGCGTAGTTGACATCACGCTCCTTACACTCCTCCACAGGATATTTGGGATGTGCTTCGTCCAAGGTATAAGAGATAAACTCGATGACCAGATTTCCATAGGAATCAGTAATGGGAGATGCATCGCGCAAAACCTCCATCAAGCCCTCTTTCTTAAACCAATCGTAGGATTTCGTTTGGATCTCCACCAGATTGGGCAGCGGATAATCGAAACGGGAGTTGGAGAAGCTTTTTCTTGTGTTCTGACCAAGCTTTTGATCTTTTACTTTGATCATTAATTCAATCACTCCATTCTGAATTGATAACGCGTAGAAAAATCCCTGTGTCGCAGAATCTTTTTGACATCCGGCTCCTCACACAATTCGCTTTCGGGGCGTTTTGTTGTAATTCACCAAAGCTTCCACAATACGGGCGATTATAATGCAGTTTAATATTTTATCACGTTTTTTGTGCATTGTCAAGCATTTTTTGTAAAAAAAGTTATTTTTTTTGCTTTTTCAATTTTTATCACGGCGCGAACGCCAAAAAAGGAGACAATGAGGCAGCGCGCACAGCGCTTTTTTACCTCATTGTCTCCTTTTATTATAAGAAATACGTTGTTTTTTCTCAAAAGCCCCGTTTATCTTTGCTTTTTATTGATCATTTCACCGCTTTTTCAAAGGGGCAAACGTCATTTTTCAGCACGGGCAAAAGGCGGACGGCAAACTTGAAGCTTGTCTCGTTGATGCGCAAATGAGAATCCAGCGCAGGGCCGCAGGAGTTGGAGCCGATGCCACTGTGGCGGTAATCGAGATTGACCACCGTCTCGGCAAGAGGGGAAAGCTCAAAGTCATGTGCCGTTTCGGTCAGCTGCTGCGCCGTGAAGTGCGAGCAATTGAAGCTGAACGTGGGTGTCGCATCGGTATTCAAGGCAAGCAAGCCCTGTCCTGCCATATTTGCGACCTCCATCCAGCGCGACTCAATATGTGCCATGTTTTCCTGCGGACGCACGTAATGCTCAAAGTGCTCCGTGACCGAGGTCTCATAAAGACCTACGCGTGAGGCATGCTTCTTATCCTCGTAGGATTCCACGGGACCGCGACCGAAATAGGAAAGAGATTCACAGTCGGCGGGCATCTTGAATTCCACACCGAATCTTGGAAGAAAGGCATCCTTCTCGGTCACATTGACGTCCATTTCGATGGCAACACCCTCGCCGCGTGCAAAAACGTAGGTCACGTCCAAAAGGAGCAACGGACGCTTTGCGGGAGCGCTTACGGTAAGCGTTGCACCGATGCGGATCTCCTCCTCCCCGGACGCAAGAAGCTCTGCACGGTGACAGGAGATCTGCATTCTGTCGTAGAATTTTTGGAACCATTCGTTCTTGACGGCACGGTCATTGTCCGTGGGCGCGCGCCAGATGGTGGGAAGAACGGGAGAGGAAAGGAATTCCTTGCCGTGTCCCTTGAGCGAGGAGATCACGCCGTGCACACGGTCCACAGTATAAACGCATGCTCCGTCGGTTACGGTATATGCCTTCTCACACTCGCAAACGGCAAAGGGCTGCTTCATGCCCGTCTCGGAGGACGCACTCTGCTTCTTCGTCACAAGCTCTGCTTGCTCAAAGCCTACCTCATACCCTACGGGTGCCCAAGGCAACGTTTTGTTCGTGCGATAGGAAAGATTGAGATAGCAGAAGCCGTCAAGAGAAGAAAGGTCGCCAAGAGAGAGTGCATAGGTGCGACGGCGAGTGGGCGCGATCTTCAGCTCCGCGATCCGTCCCTCGCGCACGACCTTGCCGTTTCTCTCCACCGTCCAGTACAGATCAAGATCCTCAAGGGTGGTAAAATAGCGGAGATTGTGCAACGTGACCGTTCCTTTTTCCGCGTCGAATTTTTCCAAGCGACAGGGACGGAGCACCTCTTTAAGCTCCAGCATTCCCGTGTGTGGGCGGCGGTCGGGATAAAGAAGTCCGTCTACGCAGAAGTTTGAGTCGTGCGGGAAGGAGCCCATATCACCGCCGTAAATAAATTTGGGGTTCCCCACCGTACCGATATCCACCGAGTGATCGAGAAGCTCCCAGACGCAACCGCCGAAGAAGTTGTCGTTTGCATAGATCTGCGTCCAGTACTTTTCAAGATCTCCGGGTCCGTTGCCCATCGCGTGAGAGTACTCACAAAGGAAGAAGGGCTTTTGGGCGAGCGGATGCCTCATATAATATCTCTCGATATCCTCGACCGAGGGATACATACGGCTCTCAACGTCCACGTAGTCGTAGCTGTAGGGCACCGTGCGCCGCGTCTTCTCGTCAGCTCTCAAATATTTATCAAGGACGCGTCTTCCCGCATCCTCGCTGTGCACGATGCAACCGGGCATACGCGTATGGAAATAATCTGCCATCAAGCGATGATTTCGTCCCACGCCGCTCTCGTTTCCGACCGACCACATCAAAACCGATGCGCGGTTCTTATCCCGCTCCATCATGCGCTCGGCACGGTCGAGGTACGCCGCGCTCCAAGCGGGGCTGTCCGTAAGCTCATCCCAGTTTCCAACGGACTGCATGCCGTGCGTTTCAATGTCTGCCTCGTCGCAAACGTAAAAGCCGAGACGGTCGCAAAGCTCCAAAAAACGAGGGTCATTCGGATAGTGACTGGTGCGCACCATGTTGATATTGTGCGCCTTCATGATGTAAAGATCGCGGAGCATGTGATCCATCGGGGTCGCGCCGCCCAGATATGGGTGGCTGTCGTGACGGTTGACCCCCTTTCCCTTGACCTTCTGCCCGTTGACGTAAAGCACCTTGCCCTTGACCTCAAAGCGACGGATGCCGACCTCCTGTCGGATGACTTCACCGCCACAGAAGAGATACAGCTCGTAAAGCCTTGGCAGCTCATCGCTCCAGAGCATCGGTGCGTCCACGTCCAGAGAAAGCTCAGTGCCCTCAAGCTTGCCCGAAGAGATCAACGCACCGTCGGGTGCGAGAAAGCGGTAAGAGACCTCTGCGTCCCCCGTCAAAGAGATCGATGCGTGCACCGTCGCGTGCGAGAGATCGTCGGAGATCTCCGAGCGCACGTAAAGATCCTCCACGTGCACACGGTCGCGCAGAAGCAAATAGACCTCTCTGAAAATACCCGAGGAGCGAATCTTGTCCTGGTCCTCAAGATAAGAGCCGTCGCACCACTTCAGCACCAGCACCTGTACAAGGTTCTCGCCCTCGACAAGACAGTCGTCGAGCACGACCTCGCTCGTCATGTGGCTGACCTGGCTGTAGGCAACGAATTTTTTATTGACGTAGAGATAGAAGCAGGAATCCACGCCCTCAAACACCATGCGGATCTGACGTGCGGCAAGCATCTCTCCGTCGATAAAGAAGGTGCGCTCGTAAAGTCCGCAGGGGTTGTCTGTAGGAACGAAGGGAGGATCTACGGGAAAAGGATAATTGATATTCGTATATTGGGGCTTGTCATAGCCTCTCACACGCGCCAATTGCCAGCTCATCGGCACAGTCAGTCTCTCCGCCCCTTCGCCGCGCCATGCTTCGGCGGTAAAATCGGGAAGCTTCCATGCGGCGTCGTAATAGTGGAAATCCCACTCGCCGCAAAGGGAAACAAAGCGGTCGGAATCGGCACGGTTGGTACTCCTCGCCCCCGCCTCGCTTCCAAAGGGAATAAAATATGCGTGGGGCTTTTCACACCCTACGTGAAGGGTCGACGGGTCTTGATGATATTTCAGTTCAAGCATAAAAAATCCTTTCTCCCATGTGGGTATCTTCTTACGTTCATTATGCCATAAAAAGAAAGAATTGTCAATAGAAAAAAGCCGTGTGTCAAAAAAAGTTCTCCACACTTACCATTGACAAAAGAGGAGACAGCTTGTATAATAATATATGTAAAACGTATCAAAAGGAGGCGCTCATGGCAATCACAAGAGAATCCCCCGTAACGGTCCTGTCCGGTGTCGGACGCGTCCGTGCGGAGCATTACGCAAAAATGGGAATACTGACGCTGGGCGATCTTCTTTTACACTACCCGCGTGCATACGAGAACCGCGGGGACGTGTGTCTTCTTTCCGAGGCAAGAACAGACGCCAAAAGCGCCGTGATCCTCACCGTCGCAACAGAGGCGCGCTGTGTGCGTCTTCGCAGTCACAAAAGCTTTCTCAAGTTCCGTGCCTACGATGACAGCGGGAGCTGCGAGATCGTTTTCTTCAACCAGGATTATCTGCGCACCGTCTTTCCCGTCGGCGCGACCTTCCGCTTTTTCGGGCGCGTGGAGCGCGAGAAAAACAAATATACCATGTCCTCCCCCGCGTATGAAGCATGGGCGGAATTTGCTTCCCTTCCTCCGCTTCATCCGGTCTACCGCATGACCGAGGGCATCAAACCCGCACAGATCGCGAAGGACGTGGCGGCGGCACTTGAACTCTTGCTCGCAAGTGAGGAGGATCCCCTGCCCTCCGAACTCCTTGAGCGGCGCTCTCTTTGTACGTTGGCATTCGCCGAAAGAAACATTCACAGACCCACGGACACCGCTGCTCTTGCGGCGGCACGGCGTCGCTTGGTCTACGATGAATTTTTCTGCTTTGCACTGGGGGCTGCACTCACCTGCAAAAGGGAAAAAGCACTCGGTGCGCCCCCCTGCACAAACAGCGACATCTCCCCCTTGACACGCTCTCTTCCCTATGAACTGACAGGAGCACAGAGGCGCGCGATCGAGGATATTGCACGCGACATGGCATCTCCCGTGCCAATGGCAAGAATCCTTGTGGGCGACGTCGGCTGCGGCAAGACCGTGTGTGCCGAAGCCGCGATGCTCATCGCAGTACAAAACGGGAGACAGGCGGCGTTGATGGTGCCCACCGAAATTTTGGCACGTCAGCATTACAAGGAGCTTTCCCCGTTTTTTGAGTCCCTCGGCATCTCCTGCGCGCTTCTGATCGGTGCTACGACCGCAGCTCAAAAGAAAAGGATCAAGGATGCACTCGTCTGTCCCGAGGAAAGCCTTCGGCTACAGGTCGTGATCGGTACGCACGCGCTTCTCTCGGACGGCGTGGAATTTGCCGCCCCGGGAATCGTCATCACCGACGAGCAGCATCGCTTCGGCGCACGTCAGCGTGCACTCCTCTCGGAAAAGAATACGCATGCACATCTTTTGGTCATGAGTGCAACTCCCATCCCCCGCTCCCTTGCCCTGGTTCTTTACGGCGACCTTGACATCTCGCGCATTGACGAGATGCCTCCCGGCAGACAGCGCGTGGACACCTTTGCGGTGGATGAGAGCTACCGCGAACGTCTCAATGCCTTCATCCGCCGTCTTGTCGGGGAGGGAGGACAGGTATACGTCGTTTGTCCCGCAATTGAGGAGCGTGAGGAAAGCGAGGACGAATTGACCCTCGCTGAGATCGCCCTTGACGGCACCGCGATCAAATCAAGACCTCCCCTCAAGGCGGCACTCACCTACGCAAAGGAATTGCAGGAGGCACTTCCCGAGCTTTCGGTCGCCTTTCTGCACGGAAAGATGAAGAGCGCCGAAAAGGACGCGATCATGAAAAAATTCTCCGAAAACGAGATTCAGGTCCTTGTCTCCACCACGGTCATCGAGGTCGGTGTCAACGTTCCCAATGCCTGTCTTATGATCGTTGAGAACGCCGACCGCTTCGGGCTCTCACAATTGCATCAGCTCCGCGGTCGCGTCGGACGAGGCGAAAGAAAATCCTATTGCGTGCTGGTCGCGGGCGGCGAGGGCAGCAGAGTGTCAGGCACCTCTCTCGCACGTTTGAACGTCATGCGCACCACCTACGACGGCTACCGCATCGCCGAGGAGGATCTTGCCCTGCGCGGCCCCGGTGACTTTCTTGCCTCGGGCGAGGGCGGTACCATCCGACAAAGCGGAGGGCTTTCCTTCCGTCTTGCCGATGCGGGCGAGGACGTCACGCTCCTCACCGACGCAACGCTTGACGCCCGTGAGCTGCTTGAACGTGACCCAACCCTTGAAAGCACTCCCGCGCTCCGCGCTCATGTCCGCGAGATGTTCACCGTGGAGGCGGGCTTGATCAGCTGAAGCTTTTTTAAAATTTTTTATATGCATTTTTTAGCTGTGTCTTCTCACACATAATTGCTTTGCGATCTGGACAAACTGTACGTAGTCGGAATCTCCGACGGAGAAAGCAAAAAAATGTTTTTTCAAACCAATGAAGGAGAAGCAGCTATGATAATGGATCGTATTGCACTGATTCTGACGATCATCGGCGCACTCAACTGGGGAAGCATCGGACTTTTTCAGTTTGATATCGTCGCATGGATCTGCGGCGGACAGTCCTCTCTGCTCAGCCGTGTGATCTATACGGTGGTGGCTCTCGCGGGAATCTGGTGTATCTCCCTTGTATTTCGTGCAAGAGAGAGCTTTGACAAGATCGAAGATTAACAAAATAGGGGGTGTCTCAAATGCGTTCTGCATTTGGTCGACACCCCCGTGCTTTTTGAAAGGGACATTCTCTAATAAGTCAGCTCTGTTTTTATTCACCCTGTAATTCTCCCGTCACACACTCGATCTTTTTTTCTCGCGGGAGCGTCACGGTGAAGCGGCTTCCCTGCCCTGTCTCACTTTCCACGTCGATCTCACCGCCGCACAAAAGAGCCGCTCTTTGCGCCATGGTAAGTCCGATCCCGTAGCCCGTATGGTGGTGGGAGGGATCCCCCTGATAAAATTTTTCAAAAATATGATTTTTCACTTCCTCGCTCATCCCCACGCCGCTGTCCTCAAACGAAACGGTGATATGCGTCTCGTCAAATTTCAGCACCACGCGTACAGTCCCACCGTCGGGAGTGAATTTGATCGCATTGGAAAGCAGATTTTTCCAGATGTGCTCCAGAAGCTCCTCGCTTGAATAGACCGTGACCTCCTCAAGCTCCGGGATGATCTCAATGTTCTTTTCCGACCACATGCTCTCATAGAGAAGGATGCACCGTCTGATCTGCTCATCCAGATAAAATTCGGTTCGATCCGAAAGGATCTGCTGATTTTCCAGCTTGGATAGCTCTAAAATACTGGTGGAAAGACGCGCCAGACGGTCGGATTCCTCGGCAATGATCTGTGCGTATTCCCGTCGCTCCTCATCGGAGAGATCCTCTCTTTGCAATTGTCTTGCAAAGCCGCGGATGGAAACGATGGGTGTCTTGAACTCATGCGAAAAATTGTTGATAAAATCGTTACGGAAAAGCTCGATCCCGTCCAGCTCCCGCACCATCTCGTTAAAGCTCTCCTCAAGCTCCTCCATCTCGGTGTGAAGAGACGCGGAAAGCTCCTCCGCTCTACGCTTTTTTTTCGTCTTGATCTGCACCTTGAAGTTTCCCCGCTTGACCTCCTTCGTGGCATTGATCAGTCGCTTGATCGGGCGCAGATAATACGTACCGAAGCCGTTGGCAAGAAAGGTTCCGATGATGGTACACACACCGAGCAGCAAAAGGATAAAGAAGGAGGGATTGAAGGTAAGGAGAAGCAAAAGCGGAGAAAAACCGAGTGCCATATTGATCAGGAGAAACAGTCCCAGCGTCAGAATACAGGAAAACAGCATCACGGCAAAAACGAAGAACGTCAAATGCCAACGAAGCGTTTGAAAGCGCCGGATGCGTTTCGGGGGCCTTTCTCTCTTTTCTTTATTCCTCTTACTCATTTTGAGACGACCGCCTTGTATCCAAGACCGCGTACGGTCACAATATCAAAGTCGGGATTTTCACGGAAGCGCTCGCGAAGTCTGCTGACGTGAACATCAACGGTCCGCTCGTCGCTCTCGCTGTCCATGTCCCAGATCTCGTCCATGAGCTGACGACGCGTGTAGATCTTGTTGGGATAAGAAAGAAGCTTGAAGAGCAAAAGAAATTCCTTCTGCGGCAGCTCCACAAATCCCGATGACGTCTCTACGGCAAAGGCATCGTAATAAAGCGTGGTTTTTCCGACCGTCAGCTTTTTCTCCCCCGCGATCTGCGAGCGGCGAAGAAGCGCCGCGATGCGAAGGATCATTTCCTCCTCGTCAACGGGCTTGACCATATAATCGTCGGCACCGATGATGAAGCCGCGCTTCTTATCATCCTGCGTTTCTCTTGCCGTCACCATTAGGATCGGAATGTTATTTCCGGAAGTGCGCAGAGCGTTTGTAAACTCATATCCGTCCATGCGTGGCATCATCACGTCAAGGATGATGAGATCGATGTGCTTGTGATCCAAAATATCAAGCGCCTCCACACCGTCGGCAGCACATACAGGCTCATAACCGTAGCGGGTCAGAACGGCAGCCATCAGCCGTCTTGCGTTTTTATCGTCCTCAGCAATCAGAATACGAAACATGTCATCACATCCTTTCCCCACTATCATACACCCAAAATATGAACTGAATTTCAACAAATGAAAAAAAAGGAAAAAGAAATGACGGGGTCCTATCAAAAGCCCCCGTCACAACCTTATTCCGTTACATCAAGGATCACTGTAACGCTTCACGCGCTCTTTCCTTGTCATGCTTACGATTTTTGGTGCTTCTTGCTTCCAAAATACAGAGCAAAGACGCGCGCGGTCTCTTTTTTGATCAGTTTTGCGTCCTGTCGAATGCTCCTTCAGCGATCCACTCTCCGTTCCCGTCAACGATATACGTACAAAATTCCATGGTTTCTCCTTCTATGGGGTTATTTTTTTCTGAGCCTTACGTTTTCAAAGACGGAAAGCTCGGGTATACGGCCGTCAGCCTTCTCCGAAGGACCCGTATAGGTGCGGTGAACGGATGCATATTTTGCCCCCGCCAGCGGATTGTATGGCAACAGCTCCACGGGAGAATTTCCCGCAAAGGCAGCGATGGACGACAAATTCTCCTCGGTATCCGTGATCCCGGGAATCAGCGGTGTGCGGAACACAAACGGAATTCCGCTCTCTTTGAGCCATCGCGCATTTTCGAGAATACTTTGATTGGAAACGCCCGTATAGCGGCGGTGTGCCTCCTCATCCATAAGCTTAAGATCCATCATGACAAAATCGCAAAGCGAGATCACGCGCACAAAATCGGCATGCGGCGCATATCCGCTCGTTTCGATGGCAAGATGAAGCCTTCCCTTCAACAGCGACAGCAGTGCCGTACAAAAATCCGCCTGCAGGAGCGGCTCTCCACCGGAGAGGGTCACGCCGCCGCCCGTGGCGTCCAGAAATGCTTTTTGGGAAAGCAGTCTTTCGGCAAGCTCCTCCGCTTCATAATATCTTCCCACTTCTCGCAAAAGGTTTTGCGGACAGATGTGAAGACAGCGCCCATATCCCCGACATTCCTCATGCTCACAGGGAACACGGCAAAGACCGCAGGAGAGACATCCCTCCCGCCGCTCGTAAAGCTCGGGAGAAGGCAAAAGCCCCTCGGGATTGTGGCACCATATGCAACGGAGGGGACATCCCTTGAAGAACACCGTCTCGCGGATCCCCTCTCCGTCGTTGACGGAAAACTGCTTGATGTCAAATATGAGCCCCTTCATATCAAAGCGAATACTCCTGTCGCGCGATCACATGATCCTGGAAGGGCTTATCAAGCTCGACAAAATACGCAGACCATCCCCAGATACGTACCACCAATTGGCGATAGGCATCGGGATCCCTCTGTGCCTCCCTCATCCTTTCGGGATTGACCGCATTGAGCTGGAGCTGATGGCCTCGGCGTGAAATGAAATACTTGATCAACATCGCAAGCTTGCGGATACTATCCTCCTCGGAGAACATCGAAGAGGCAAATTCCAGTGTGAGAGGACCTCCGTTGAGCGTTTTTTCCATGTCTGCGGCGGTAAAATGCTCCACCACAGTCACAGGTCCCTCTGTTTTTGCAAACAGCGAGGGAGAGAAATTCGTCCCGAAGGGCTCACCGTTGCGGCGTCCGTCCGCTGTCGCACCGAGCTCTGCTGCATGCCATAGATAAAACATTGCCGTTCCCGTGCCCGCGCGCCAATGACCGCCCAGGCAATTGGTCCTTCCCGACAAAGCTTCCGAAAAGGCGTCCAGCACGCGCACCGACATATCCGCCGCACTCTCACCGCCCTCGCAGCCCATCTTGGGAGACTCGTAGCGAAGCTTGTGAAGAAGTACGGGATCGTTTTCAAAATTATGGTCCATCGCGTCGATCAATTGAGAAACACTCAGCGTCTTCTCATCGTATACGTGCTTTTTGATCGCTGCCAGAGCATCGGCAGCAGATGCAACGCCACAGCCGTGCACACCGAAATTCCGGTACTTCCTACCCTTCCGCAACAGATCCATAAAGGGAGATGGAACGAAATACACGTCGTGGATATTTTCTCCGATGCGGTCACATTCGGCACGGATCTCCTTTTTCACCTCAGCGAAAAAGCTTTCGAAATCCGCGCATGCGGCACCGTGAGCACGCAGCGTCTTATCCACCGCCAGCGGAAGATTGAGCGCACCGATGTTGGCAATGTCGTCGCCCACACCCGGGATGATGAATTCCCAGCACGCCGCCACCACGTAATTGACGGCATCCTCACGGGCGTATCCCATTTTCTCAAGTCCCTCGATCACCACGTCGTCGTTGGAGTACTGCGGGAACCCAAGCCCTGCTTTGGTCAATCGGCTGCCCGCCTCATACACCTCAAGAGGGGTATTTTTATTGACGCGCAAATTGATCTTCGGGTCGATCAGCTTCAATTCGCCGCTGGCAAGGAGACAAAGCTCGGACAGCTCGTTATAGCAATCGTTTCCGTCGATATCGGTACCGCCAAGCACCATGCTCTGACCGTTGTCGCCCTGCTGTTGACCGAAATACATATCACTGTCCTTGTTGAAGGAAAGGAAAAAGTCGCAAAGAAGATCGAACGCCTCCTCCTTGGTATATACACCCGCGTCACGGTCCTTTTTGTAATAGGGATAGATGTACTGATCAAAACGGCCGACGGTGTTGTGATAGTCGCCCTCCAGCCACAGAGAAAAATGCAGAATGCGGAAAAATTGAAGCGCCTCGCGGAAATTGCGCGCGCCCTTGCGCGGCACACGGGAAAGCACCATAGCAACGTCCTCGCGCCCCATGCGCTCCGCCTCCTCTCTGTAGCGGTCGCAAAGAGCAGCGATCGCATCCATCATACGGCGCTGATGCGCGTCGGCGTCCCCGTATCTCGCGTCAAACCCGTCGCGGATCATGCCCTCGTAATCGGGGGAAAGATTGGAAACGTAGCCCGATTCATGCACGTAGTGCTCCGCACGGATCTTCTTCCATTCCTCTTCGGTAAAAATATCCCCGATCTCGGAAACGGAACGCGTCAGCACGATCTGCTCATCGGGCAAAATGCGTGGAAGCTCCATCGCGGTCACACGCTCAAAGCGGCGGCACATACGCTCTGCGGGATCCAGCCCAAGGGCTGAGAATTCCGCAGAGAAATCGATTCCGCACGGCGTCCGCAGAGATCGGTGCGTGCGGTCGATCACGTAATAATCGTATAAGCTTTTCAGTTGCGGCTTCATAAAGAGCCCTCCTTACCATAGGTAAATAAATCTGTCAATTCAATTATAGCATATCCTCGGTATTTGTCAAGAAAAAAATACACTCCGCGAGGTGATCACACCATGAAACAAACATGTGTGCTCGCACAGACATTTTTGTAAATCCGTCAATGAAGCGGGCGCACGGCGTTGCTCACATTATACCGCAGAAAAACGGCAAAAACAAGTTCATCATTTTACCTGTCGATAACCAAACGGGACTCGAACCCATGAGCCTCTCGACGGTCAATTTCCGCGCCTTTTTGCGTGACTCGGTTTGAAAAGTCCGCACTTTCCTGCACCTCGTCCCACAAAAATTCATCGAAAATTGATTCGCCGAGAGGTGCGAAGGCAGTTTTGAGAGAGCAAACGGTTCGGAGGAACAAGGAAAAAAGGCGAAGCAATATAAGATATTGCGAGTCTTTTTGACGCAGTTAATCCAAGTGTTTGCCTCTCAAAACCTCGTTGGTTCGAATCCCGTTTGGTTATCCGTTTTTTACTCATACGGTCCATCATCAAAAAAACGCTCGGTGCGCACCGAGCGTTTTTTGATGATGGATCAATCTATCGACATATCCATCTTGAATCTCATGATCTTACGAAGCGTGTTCTTCGGGAATTCCTCGTCACGCACCTTGAGAATACCGATCTTCTTGTAGGGGACCGCAGTCTTGTTGTACTCGTCAACGTATGCCTGCAGATGCGCCTTGATATCCTCGATCCCGTTCTTCTCAATGAAGTCCTTATCGGGATAGATCTCAGCAACGATGGCGTTGTGCTCCATGCCTCTGCGGCTCTGGCCCTCGTAAACGATGACGTCGATCACACCGGGAACTGCCACAAGCTCGTTCTCGATCTCCTCGGGATATACGTTTTTACCGTTGGAAAGAATGATAAGGTTCTTCTTTCTTCCCGTGATATAAAGGATGTTATCCTTGGTAAGCTTACCGTAGTCGCCCGTTTTGAAAAAGCCGTCGGCGTCCATAGCTTCCTCGGTGGTCTTCTCATCCTTGTAGTATCCGAGCATCACGTTGGGACCCGTGACCCAGATCTCACCCTCGCCGTCCTCGTTGGGGTTATCGATCTTAACGTGATCAATATCAAGCACCGTACCGACACTGCCCTCGACAGCGTGGCGACTTCTGTTGACCGCAATGATGGGCGCGCACTCGGTGATACCGTAGCCGTTGAGCGTGGTGATACCGATGGCTTCAAAGAAGTGAATGATCTCGGGATTGATGGGAGCGCCGCCCGAAATGATCATCTTGATCTCGCCGCCGAATGCCGCACGGATCTCCGCGAAGAGCTTCTTGCGAATGTCCACACCCGTTTTGCGAAGTCCGTTGCTGATCTTGATCATACGGCGCACAAGCTTCTCCTTACCCTTTTCCTTCAGAGTCGCCTGAATACGGCGGTAGAAGGTTTCAAGATACAAGGGAACCAACACCAGATGCTCCGGCTTTTGCTCCTTGAGCTCCTTAACAACGTAACGAAGACCTGCGGAGAGATAGACCTCGCAGCCGATCATCACGTGACCGATGAGCATAACGGAGGATCCGAAGGTGTGGTGAGGCGGCAGAACGCTGACCGTCTTCTTACCGAAATCAATATAGGGAATGATGGAGGACAGATCGGACAAAAATGCGTTCTGCGAAAGCATAACACCCTTGCCCTTCCCCGTGGTCCCCGAGGTAAACACCAAAAGTGCGAGCACGTGGGGATCGATGGGAGCATTGAAGTACGCGTCGGGATTCTCCGCAAATTTCGCACGCCCGCGCTCGATAAGAGACAAAAGACTGTTGTCATCCTCTCCCGCACCGAGATAAACGATGGGAGCCATAAGCTTTACCTTCCCCGCGATCACGTCTGCCTTTTCCTTGATGTCCGCATCGCAAATGAGGAAAACCGCATCGGATTTTTCGACGGTATCGGCAAGATCGACGGCAAGCCACTCGCGATCCAGAGGAACAAGCACTGCACCGATAGAGAGCGTTGCGTAATAGGTAACCGCCCACTCGTAAGAAGATTTACCGATCAGCGCGCAGTGCTTTCCGGCACAGCCCATGGAAAGGAGCTCGCATGCCAAAGCACGCACGTCGTCGCGCAATTCGAAAAAGCTCTTCTTGACAAGAGAATCCTCCTTGGTGGGTTTTGTGCGGAAGGAGAAGGCGGTTGCCTCCCCGTAGGTATCTGCCGCCCATTCGACAAGCTCGCGCACGTTGGTAAAATCTTTTCTTTCATGCAGCATTTCGTTTTTCATAATTCAAATCATCCTTTCACGTTTGCGTTTATGTGCCGGGATCTTTTTTTTGCGCAGTCTGCGCGAGGTCATTTTTTCAAGCCGTCAAGCAAAAATCCGAAGCCGTAGCGAAACTTCTCGATGGCTTCCTCTCTCGGGAGTCCGCGGCCGACGGCATCCGCATTATACCCGCGACAAAAGCACCAGATCGAATAGGCGAGCGCCTCCGAGTCCACGTCGCGGATCAGATCGCGCTCCCGCGCGTAGTCGATCAGCTTTTTGATCTCGCCCGTCCACCATTCGTAATTTCCGTTCGAAAGAGAATCGTTTTCAAACAGGAATTGATTGCATCGCAGCTTCGTATCGTAAGATGTGGTAAGCGAGCGCTCCACAACGTCCATCACGTAGGAAAAGAAATCCTGCGTCCCGTCATACTCGGAAACGATGCGGGTACGGATCCTGACGACCATGCTCTTATAAACAAGCTCCAAAACCTCGTCTGCGTTGCGAAAGCGATTGTAGAACACGCGGTTGGTGATCCCAAGCTCCGTAAGGATCCGACGAACACTCACCGCCTGCGTTCCCTCCACCGTCGCAATACGCTCGGCGGTTTCGACAATGGTTGCCGACATCGCATCCGTGATCAGTTCATTTTCGGTCTTCGTGTCCTTTTCCAAGCTTCCACCTCCCACTCAGCACACAGTGTGCTGAGACTCATTATATCATATTTCACACATGCTGTCAATCCTGTCATGGAATTTTAACATTTCGTTCACACTTTACAAGCTTCATTCGTCCACACAAAAGTCAAAGCATGCGGAGGTCGCACCAAGCGGGATCTCAAAATCAATCAGATAAACCGTCTCCCTGCCGCCCGTATGCATAAGGTGCATCTCCTCTGATATATGCGGCTTTGTCACCGTCGCATCAAAGAAAAGCACCACATCAAGCACCCTGACACTGTTTTCAAGAACGCGCGGAGGATGCGTTGTGACAAAGCGCTCCGTTACAAAAACATCTCTCGGGAAGGTATCACACAGAGTGATGCCGTTCCCCGTGTGTGTGATCCTGCGTGTCAGATCGGTCAATTTCTCAATACCGTACGCCCCCCGAAAATCCACACGAATCTCGTTCCCCGCATGCGTGATGCTTCCCCCGTATTCTCTTCCGTGAAGCTGGGGTTGCCCGTTGATCAGGGGGACACTATGCCCCTTTGAGGAGCAGCAAAGCACAGAATAGCGTTCCTCCATAGTGTAACGGAAATATTCTCTTGTATAAAGTCCCGAGCCGAGATCGCAAAACACCTGCCCTGCCTTTGTGGAAAGGATAAAGGAACCGACGTCGTTATGGTTGTGCTGCTCCTTATTATGTCCCGCCTTGACAAAGAGGGAGTAGCGGGCTTCGTTGACGATCGCCTGCCCCGCCGTGGGAAAATCAAAGGATTTGATTGGTAAGTGCCGCTCGCAGTTCTCATCGGGATGATACACAAAGGCACGCGCGAGATTCATCCAGACTACGTTTCCGGAAACGGGAATCGAAACCTCCTCGGGGAGCAGGTGTACCGTATCGGGATAGCGCAGAGAAAGATAGTACTGAAGACTGTCGTAAACCTTGCCGCTGCGCGTTCCGTCCGAAAAGCTCACGGTCGTATTGCCCCGAAGGAAGCTTTTTTGCATATAGGATGCCACTGCAGACGCGCGCGGATCGTCAAAAAGATCGGTGCGACCGTTGGTATAGGCATACAGCATGTCCGCAAACCAGGCAAAATTGGAAAAACCGTAATTCCAATAAGAGGTCCCTTCCATGCAGATCCCCTCCTCCGAAAATCCGCCAAGGAACAGGTGCATCGAACGGAGCAGACGCGGAAGCGACGCCTCAAAGAGTGCAGGATCGAGATACATCATCGCACCGCCGACGTTCGCTGCACACACCGCCGCCCAGTTGCTGTCAAGCGTCTCATACCATGAAATGCGGCTTTTGAAGGTGTCAAACACACGGTGCTCCGCCTCCGCGCGCACACGCGCAAGAAGCAAAGGCTCCAACCTCCCCTCAAGGAGCGCGCAAATTTCCGCAAGCGCAAAAACCGTCTCCGCATTGAAAAGATCGATCTCACCTACGTCCCCGTCGACGTCTCCCTTGGTGTGCGCAGGAAGCGCCCATGAATATTCGTCGCAGATCGCCCAGATCAACTCATGCACGTAGTTGATGTATGCTTTCTCCTCGGGGTAAACCAGCGCCAGCAGTGCCGCATAGGAGAGCGAATTGCGGCGACGAAAATAAGGCGTTTCAAATTCTTTACGGTCTCCCGTGCGGTAAAATGCCATCCGTGCGGCATAGGTCATGGCGGGCACGGGAAGAGAATAGCGCGTCTCTTCCCACCTCTGCTTCACGTGCGCAAGCAGCGTCGCATAGCGCGCGTCCGTCCCAACACGGGACCAAAACGTTTTGTCCTTCAAAGCATCAAAAATCATATACCCCTCCCACAGAATACTCGGATTCAATATTATTATACCGCAACACGCGCGCGCTTTCCATGTAAAAGCTGTAAATTTTGTATGTAAAAAGTGCACTTGTAAAATTGTAAACATTTCTCTTTTCGCTTGCAAAGAGGGGGAAAAGTGAGTATGATATAAATAAACGATCCACAGTAAGAAAGGAAACACATATGAAACACTTCAAAGAGATACCCCCTTATGAGATCGACCGGATCCTTACGCGCATCGGCAAGGAATGGATGCTCGTCAGCGCGGGCGACAAAGGCTCTTCCAATACCATGACCGCCTCCTGGGGATGCATGGGTGTTCTTTGGAACAAGCCCGTCGCCGTATGCTTCATCCGTCCGCAACGCTACACCTACACGTTTACGGAAACGCACGACCGCCTCTCCCTTTCTTTTTTTGACGGTGGCTACCGTGATGCACTCACTCTCTGCGGACGGCTCAGCGGAAGAGACGTTGATAAATTTGCCGCCGCGGGGCTTACGCTTGCCTGCACCGACGACGGCGTTCCCTATCCCGAGGAAGCAAGCCTTGTCCTTGTTTGCAAAAAGCTTTACGTGGACGATCTCAAAAAGTCCTCCTTCCTTGACGAGTCCCTCCTTTCCAACTACCCCGCGGACGATTTCCACCGCGTCTACGTTTGCGAAATTGAAAAGGTACTTTCTCGCCACAGCACCGACTGACCTTCGTTTTTTTCGCGCATCGCTTGACAAAAAAAGGCGGGTATGCTATAATACCCTTGCACTATATTCGGCATGACCGAAACAGTAGCAAAGGAGAATAAAAATATGAAAACAAACAGAAAAATGATCCAACAGCTCGTTGGAACAGCAGTGCTTGCAGCACTCATCGTCATTTTGCAACTTGTGGCAAGCGGGATCAAGATCGGTCCCTTTCCCATCACGCTCTCGCTCGTCCCCATCATCCTCGGCGCCTCTCTCTTCGGTCCCGTCTCGGGTGCTGTGCTCGGCGCGGTATTCGGCGGCATGGTGTGCATCTCAGTCGTCACGGGAGCAGACCCCGGGGGACATCTGATGTTCCTGGAGCTCCCCGTCCTCACCCTTGTGCTCTGCATACTCAAGAGCACCGTAGCGGGACTTGTTGCGGGCATTATCTCACGCTTGATCAAAAACAAAGACCTTTCCGCAGTTTTGGCAGCAATCGCCTGCCCTGTCTGCAACACAGGGATTCTTTGCATCGGAATTCTTGCCTTTTATAACAATCTTGTTACCTCCTGGGCACTCGCGGAGGGCTTTGCCAATGCCTTTGCCTACGTCATCCTCGGCATGACAGGGCTTAATTTCCTTGTGGAGCTTGCCATCAACCTTGTCCTCTCTCCCGTCATCCTGCGCGTGCTTTCCATTGTGAAAATCAAGTAAAAGAAACAGAAGGACGCATCCATGATTCTTGCCATCGATTGCGGTAACACACATATTACGGTGGGCTGTGTAAGCGGAGCGCACGAGGTCTTTCCGGTCTTCCGCATCCCCACCGACCGTCGCGACACCGAATTCGGTTATGCGGCAAAGATCAAGCAATGCTTGGATCTTTATAAGGTAGACACCTCCCGCCTTGTCGGCGCGGCGATCTCCTGTGTCGTCCCGTCCGTCACGGATATTCTGGTACGTGCCGTGCACCTGCTTCTCGGGTGTGATCCGCTTGTCGTCGGTGCGGGTGTCCGCTCGGGTCTTCGCCTTTGTATCAACGACCCCGGCACCGTTGCCTCCGACCTTGTGGTGGCGGCAGTGGCGGCAAAGGAGGAATATCCCATGCCCTGCATCATCGTTGATATGGGCACCGCGACAACCGTCTCGGCGCTGGATAAGGATGCACGCTTCATCGGCTGCGCGATCCTTCCTGGGGTAGACACCTCGCTTTCATCCCTTACAGACAGAACTGCACTTCTTCCCAATATTGAGATCAAAGCACCGCGTTCCCCTATCGGCACCTCCACGGTAGACTGCATGCGTGCAGGCATCGTATACGGCTCGGCAGGGGCTGTGGACGGGCTTCTCGACCGCTTCGCGGAAGCATTGGGTGAGCCCCCCGCCGCCATCATCGGCACCGGCGGTGCCGCACCTGCCATCCTTCCGCACTGCAAGCACACCGTGCTACTCGACGAGGTCCTTCTTCTCAAGGGACTGCGCCGTATCTGGGATAAAAATCAAAAATAACGCAACCCCGGCGGCTCATTCAGTTCATCTGCTGCTGAATGACCGCCTGATCTGTTGCAAGCTTTCGGAGGCATTATGAAAACCGTCATCCGTCCACAGGCAAAAAAAATCGCGTGGATGCTCGCGCTTCTCTATTTTTCAAGCTATATTATGCGTCTGAACTTTGCCGTCATGCTGGTCAAGGTCATCAGTGATACGGGAAGCACGAAAAGCGAGCTATCGATCGTTGTTACGGCAATGACACTGGTCTACGGTGCGGGGCAGATACTGAGCGGTATCCTCGGTGACAGGATCAAGCCCCAACATCTTCTCTCCGCGGGGTTGGCTCTTGCAGCCGTTTGCAATACCGCAATGTTCTTTTGTACATCCGTCCCCGCCATGGCAGTCGTCTGGGGCGTCAACGGATTTGCCCATGCGCTTCTCTGGCCTCCCATCATCCGTCTGATGTCTATGTATCTTGACGACAACGAATACAGCTACAGCGCCGTCCGCGTGGCATGGGGCTCCTCGGGAGCTACCATTCTACTCTATCTCGTCTGCCCGCTTCTCCTGCCCCATCTGGGCTGGCGCACCGTGATGCTCTTCTGCGCCGCGGTCGGTATCGCTGTCCTCTGCCTCTGGCTCGTTGTCAATCGCCGTCTCTTTGGCGAGCCCTTGCAAACAAAAGCATTACGGACAGATGCCAAAGCACCTGCCTCACATCTGCCGCTTCCCCGTTACGTGTACCTCCCCGTCGCACTGATCATGCTGGGAATCATCCTGCAGGGAATGCTGCGCGACGGCGTCACCAACTGGATGCCCTCTTATATGCTTGAAACCTTCTCCCTCTCGGAGGAAAGTGCCATTATTACGGCAGTCATCCCCGCAATTTTCAGCATGCTCAGCTTCTTCCTCTTTGAACAGCTGCATCGCAAGCTCTTCCAAAACGAGGTCTTTTGCGCCGCAATGATCTTTTCTCTTTCTGCCGTTGCCGCGACCGTGCTTTGGATCGTTTCCACGCTTTTTTCCTCGCCCCTCCTCTCTACCTGCCTCTTGGCGCTGATCATTGCCGCCATGCACGGCATCAATCTGATGCTCATTTCGGTGGTCCCCAAAAGATTTGCCAAAAGCGGAAAGGTCTCCACCTATTCGGGTCTTCTCAACGCCTGTACCTACGTCGGTGCAGCGATCTCCTCCTACGGCTTTGCCGCTCTCGCCGAGGGCTTTGGCTGGAGTATAACCATTCTTGTCTGGATCGTCATTTCGGCTTTGGGACTGCTTCTCACACTTCTCGCCTCCCCTCTTTGGAAAAAATTCCGCCGCGAGTATGCGGACAACTGATAAAAAGCATCGCCCACCTCCTCATGGGAGACGGGCGATGCTTTTTATCATGCGTGGGCACTTTTTCTATGATGCCTTATTTCTTATTCTTTTTGTCCTTTATCTTCCTTGCCTGCTTTACGACGATTCCCGAAAGCATTGCCAATGCAATGACGTTGGGAATGACCATGATGAAATTGAACGTATCCGCAAGCTCCCAAACAAGATCGTTCGGGAAGAGAGAGCCGAGGAAAATGAAGGCGATCGCCAGCACAGAATAGACAACGGTTGCCTTTTTTCCGAAGAGGTACTGCACGTTCTGCTTACCGAAAAAGTTCCAGCTGATGATGGTGGTAAAGGCAAAGAAGGTGAGACAGGTCGCAATCAGAATGTTACCCACCGTCTGGTTACCAAGCGCCGTTCCAACGGCCGTTTGCATCAGATTTGCCTTGGTCAGAAGCGTTCCCGAAAGTCCCTCGGGAGTAGAAAGAGGACCGCCGCCCGCATAGAGCGTGGAAATAACGACCAGTGCCGTCACGGTAAGGACGATAAAGGTATCGATAAACACACCGACCATTGCGGCAACACCCTGCTCGTGAGGCGTTTTCACGTTTGCCTGCGCGTGTGCGTGCGGCGTTGAACCCATACCTGCCTCGTTGGAGAACAGTCCGCGCTTGGCACCCTGGCTGATCGCACGCTTGATCGCTTCACCGACCGCACCGCCGATGATCGCATTCGGAGCAAAAGCATACTTGAAGATCATACCGACGGTTTCGGGGATCTTGGTGAAATTGATACCGAGGATCACCAAAGCTACTCCAACGTAAAGCACAGCCATCAAAGGAACGATCTTTTCGGCAACCGCAGCGATGCGCTGAATGCCGCCGATAAAGATGATCGCACAGATCACAGCAAGGAAAATACCGACTGCCCATACGGGGATCACGGGAAGTGCCGTGTGGATCGACTCGGAGATCGAGTTGGACTGTACCATAGAGCCCATAAAGCCGAGTGCAAGAATGATCGCCACGGAAAAGAAGCCTGCCAAGAACTTACCGAACTTCCCCTTGAACGCACGTCTGATGTAATAAACGGGACCTCCGAGCACCGATCCGTCCTCGTTGACCACCTTGGTCTCCTGTGCCAGCACCGCCTCGGCATAGATCGTTGCCATACCGAAGAACGCGATCACCCACATCCAGAAGATCGCACCGGGGCCGCCGATCAGAATCGCGCCGCAGGCACCGACAATGTTACCCGTTCCGACCTGTGCCGCAATTGCGGTAGCCAGTGCCTGGAACGAGGAAAGACCGCTTTTGTTCTTGCCGCCGCGGAAGGAGATGTTTCCAAACACCTTTTTCATACCCTCACCGAAGCAACGCACCTGCACAAATCGTGTGCGGACGGTGTAGAACAGACCGATTCCCACCAAAAGGAATATGAGGATGTAATCCGACATATACGCGTTGATGGTTTGCACGATCGGCAAAAGAAATTCCGAAATTTTTTCCATTTTTTCTTCCTCCTGAATCAGAAAACAAAAAGAGCCAAACGACAGTTTGACTCCGGCACATACAAACAACCCAAAAAGTCCCCCTTTGGGGTTGGTTGTATCAACTCCGTCCTTTTACCTGAGAGATTCGCCCGCCGTTTTATTCGTCGCGCGTTGCACCTTCGGTACCCATGTGAGTGGACTTCTCCGGAGTGCTATCGGTGAACAGTCTCTACCTTACGGCGCCTGAGAGTGTTACTCCTTCGGTGGCTTTCGCCCTTTCCTGCTCACGTCATTTAGCAATATTCGTTTTTAAAACACGAGTATTATAACACATCCTTTTTCCTTTTGCAATAGTTTTTCTCATTTTTTGTAAAATTATGAAAATAAAAAACTTTACAACGCATCAACTTCGTGTTATAATATAAAAAAAACCAAGTGGAGATGAAGAGCATGATAAAAATAGGTAACAAAATTATAAAAAAGCAAGAAAATTTTTGGAATGCGGCACTGTTTCACCCCACCGATGCCATAGAGGATCCCTGGGGAAAAAGGATCATTGACCGTCTCGCCGCGGACAAAGCGATACATACCTTAAGAATATACGCCATGCTTGAGGATATCGTTTACATCGATGAGGACGGCAAGCTGTGCTACGATTTTCGCATCAGTGATCTGCGCCTTGATTATCTCACCTCTCTCGGCTTCAAGCTTCTCATCGCCTATGCGGGCATGCCCGATTGCATCGCCGAAACCCTTACCAACAAAAGCAGCATGTCCAAGAACAAAACCCGATACAAGGGAAAAATGTGGAACACCTCCATACCTCGCGATTACGCCCTTTGGGAGGAGGTCTGCTACGAATATACAAAGCACAACATAGAAAGATACGGTGAGGATGTCGTCGCGCAGTGGCAATTCCAATGCTTCAACGAATCTGACGTAGCCGCTTTCTTTATGGGAGACGTTCACGAAGACAATTGGGAGCCGAGATGCGACGAATACTGCAAGCTGTACGAAGCCTACGAGCGTGGAATCAGACGAGCGTCCGAAAAAATGACGATCGGCGGTCCCGCCCTCGCCCACAGACAGGATTTCTTCGGCAGATTTCTTGATTACGTCAAGGAAAGATCCCTGCGCCTTGACTTTATCTCAGTGCATAATTACGGTGTCATGCCCGAGGAGCTCAACGACCGTTCGAAATTCATCACGGTCGCCAATAACGTAAAGAGGCAGGGAAAGTA